>CAJTVK010000049.1 GCA_910579645.1 uncultured Lachnospiraceae bacterium
TGCTGCCACGGCGGCTAAACTCCCTTCGGTCAGACAACGCCGCCTGGAACGGCAGCAAGCCTACCGAAAAAAGCAGTAAGAAATATCTCCATTTTTTCCGAGGAAAACGAAGTGCCGCATACCGCAGCCGCCGGACAGGCAGGAAGCAGCGCCCTGCAAAAGCCTGCCGTACCGACAGTGCCGCGCCTGCAGATGCTGTGTATCGGTATTGTGTGGGGAGTGTAGGTATGATTGGGGAAGTTTGAAAAATGGAGGGGGGAAGTATGGGGGAAGGTGTCTTGGATTGGGGTTTTGATATGTGACAGAGTAAAAGGTGGGGGGATTGTCGGTGGTGTTATGTTGGACGGTGGCTTTCACATCGGAGGGTGTCAGTATATGGCCTTGAATATTATATAGTAGGTAGGGTGTCGGTTTATCGGGAAGGGAGCAGTTATGCCGGAGAAGAGAATTGTGTTATATATGCATGCGGGGAGCGGGAATCATGGCTGTGAGGCAATTGTGAACAGTGTGTGTCATATGTTGAAGGAAAAACCGTTGGTGATTACGAACAGCGAGAAGGAGGACCGGAAATATTCTTTGGTTTCTCAGGATGGAGAGGCGTTGTGTGAATTGGCGGAGGAGAGGCATTTTTCGGAGCATAAATTGGCTCATGTTATGTATTATGGCTGGAGGAAGGTGACCGGGGATGAGGAATCGTTTCTGCGTTATCGGTATGGGGCGGTTTTTGACAGGCCTTTGCTGAAGTATGGCGGAAATGGGGAAGGGAAGAAGGGATGTGAGCAGACGGCAGGAAGGTATGCGTTGGCGGTTTCCATTGGGGGGGATAATTATTGTTATGATATTATGGTGAAGGATTTGATGTTGGCTAACCGGGCATTTCATGACAGGGGGGTTAAGACGGTGCTGTTGGGTTGTTCCGTGGAGCCGGATTTGCTGACGGCAGGGGGTGCGGTGGCGGAGGATATGAATCTTTATGATTTGATTATCGCAAGGGAATCCATTACTTACGGTGCGCTGAAGAATGTGGTGCCGGAAGGGAAGCTGCGGCTGTTTCCGGATCCGGCGTTTGCGCTTGGGAAGAAGGAATTGCCGCTGCCGGCAGGATTTGCGGAAGGGAATACGGTTGGGCTGAATATTAGTCCGATGGTGCAGGGGAATGAGGGAAAAAAGGGGATTACTATGTCCAATTATAAGGCATTGGCCGAACATATTATAGGGACGACGGATATGCAGATAGCGTTGATTCCTCATGTGGTTTGGGACAGGAATGACGACAGGAAGCCGCTGCGGGAACTTTATGAGGCGTTCCGGGACAGCGGCAGGGTGGTTTTGATTGAGGACGGTTCCTGTGAGGAGCTGAAAGGGTATATTGCAAGGTGCCGTATGTTTATCGGAGCAAGGACGCATGCCACTATTGCGGCTTATTCGTCTCTTGTCCCTACTTTGGCAGTGGGGTATTCGGTGAAGGCTAAAGGGATTGCCAAGGATTTGTTTGGGAGTTATGAAAATTATGTAATTCCGGTTCAGCAGCTGCAGGAGAAAGAGGATTTGATTGGGGCATTTGAATGGCTGAAAGATTATGAGGAAGAAATCCGGCAGGATTTACGCCGGGTTATGCCGGAATATAGGAAAAAAGCTTTGCTGATAGGGAGAGAAGTAGAGAAATTATGGGAAGAGTGAAGTATGCGGCGAAAAATATAACTTTCGGCTGGCTGGGGAATATCGTAACTTTGCTGTTGGGGGCGCTGCTGCGGCAGATATTCATTGAGCATCTGGGCGATACCCTGACGGGGGTAAATGATTATTATACGAATATTCTGACGGTTCTGTCCTTGGCGGAACTGGGAATAGGGACGGCCTTTAATTTCAGTTTATACGGGCCGGTGGCCAGGAATGATTATGAGAAAATAAAATCGTATATGTTTCTGTATAAAAAGGCTTACCGGACCATTGGCTGCGTGGTGGCGGCAATCGGCGTGGCGGTGGCGCCGTTTTTAAAGTATCTGATTGAGGACCCCGGCAGAAATTCCTGGCGGGATTTAACGGTTTATTATTTTATTTTCCTTTTCAATACGGTGAGCACTTATTTCGTGTCGTATAAATATAGTTTGGTGAATGCCCAGCAGAAAAATTATATTCAGACCAATATTATTACAATCACAAAGGCGGTTACCGTATCCCTGCAGATTGCAGGGCTTTTGTGGATGCCCAATTTTTATCTTTATCTGCTGACTGCGGCCGGGGTGGAGCTGATGCAGAAGATTTTTGTCAGTTTCTATCTGGACAGGCTGTATCCTTACCTGAAGGAGAAAAAGGTGCAGAAGCTTTCCAAGGAGGAAGTGGGGGAGATTGTCAGTCAGACGAAGGCTTTGGTATTTCATAAGGTGGGGGATATGGCGCGGCTGCAGACGGATACGATGATTATAGGCGCGTTTATTGATGTGACCACAGTGGGATTTGTGGGTACTTATAATTATGTGATTTCTTCGGTTTCGAATTTCGTGAATATTATTTTCAACTCCGTGCTTTCCGGCTTCGGAAACCTGATAGCTACGGAAAATAAGGAAAAACAGTATTTGCTGTTCCGTGTATACCGTTTTGCGGCATGCTGGATTTACGGTTTTTCCGCCATCGGGTTTTATCTGATGCTGACGCCGCTCATTATTCTGTGGGTGGGGGAGGCGAGGATTCTGCCGGATCTTGTCATTGGGTGCATTATGGTGGATTATTATTTTAAGGGGGAGCGCATTGTGCTGTCCAATTATAAGACGGCCGCAGGGGTTTTTGAACAGGACAAGTATCTGACGTTGATTCAGGGGGGCGTGAACTTGGTAATTTCCATTGTGCTGGTGCAGAGAATCGGGCTGGTGGGTATTTATATAGGGACCATTGTGTCCGGCCTGATTGCCAATATTACGAAGCCGTTTATTATTTATAAGGTATGCTTTGGGCGGAGTGCATACATATACTTCAGGGATTCCGTGAAATATATAGGGGTGAATGTTTTTGTGCTGCTGCTGTTGGCGTGGCTGAAAAGCAGTCTGATGACTTCGGTGTCCGTGCCGGGGTTTGCGGTTATGGTGGTGGTTATTACGGTGGTGTATAACGGGCTGTTTTTAGGGGTGTTCTGCCGGTGCGAGGAATTTAGGTATGTGTGGGGGACGGTGTTCCGTAAAGGAAACGGAAGAGGATAAGGAAGAAACTTTTACAATCTTTAGTATGAAAAACAGGAGAAATGTGGTATTATTGGATAGAATGATAATATGGCTTGACTCGGCCGGCTATATAGAACGGAAAGGGTAGTTATATGGGAAAGAAATTTAAGGTAGCAATGATAGGGCAGAAGAGGATACCTTCCAGAGAAGGCGGTGTGGAGGTGGTAGTCAATGAACTGTCCACGCGCCTTTGTGAAAAGGGTTATGCGGTGGATGCCTATAACCGTTCGGGATATCATGTGTCCGGGAAAGAATTTGATGTAACCGGGAAGAAGGGGAAATATTATAAAGGAATACGGATTATTGTAGTGCCGACTTTCCGTAATGGGAAACTTAACGCAATTGTTTATTCTTTCCTTGCAACTTTGCGCGCTTTGTTTGGCAGGTACGATGTGATTCATTATCACGCGGAAGGACCGTGCGCCATGCTGTGGATTCCTAAAATATTTGGCATACGGGTAGTTGCTACGATTCATGGGTTGGACTGGCAGAGAGCGAAATGGGGGAGATTTGCTTCGTTTGTGCTGAAATTCGGAGAAAAGATGGCGGCAAAGCATGCGGATGAGGTCATCGTCCTCTCTAAGAATGTCCGGAAATACTTTAAGGAGACTTACCAGAGAAATACTCATTATATTCCCAACGGAATTAATGTGCCGGCTCTTAAGCCCGTGAACCTGATTGGGGAAAAGTATGGCTTGGAGAAAGACGGATATATTTTGTTTCTGGCAAGGCTGGTACCGGAAAAAGGCCTGCATTATCTGATAGAGGCGTTCCGGGAAACGGAGACGGATAAGAAACTGGTAATTTCCGGCGGAAGCAGTCATTCCGTGGATTATATCAAAAAGATAGAAGCCATGGCGGAAAAAGACAGCCGGATTGTCATGACGGATTTTGTGCAGGGGGAAGTGCTGGAGGAACTTTATTCCAATGCTTATTTGTTTGTATTGCCCAGTGATGTGGAGGGTATGGCAATCAGCCTGCTGGAGGCGATGAGTTACGGGAACTGCTGTCTGGTCAGTGACATTGCGGAAAATATGGAAGTGGTCGGCAGCCACGCGGCTTCTTTCAGAAAAGGGGATGTTGCGGATTTAAGGAAACAGCTGGAATATCTGTTAAGCCATGGGGAAGTGGTGGAAAACTATAAAAAAGGCGCTTCTGATTTTATATGTTCCAAATATAACTGGGAAGAGGTGCTGAAGAAGACCTGCATGCTGTATAAAGGGAAGAGAAGGAAGAAAAATGGTTAAGAAGCTGGAAGAATTTAGGAAAAGTGAATGGTTTCCGCTGTATTTATTTTCGTTTCTGGTAAGCGGCATTTTATTTATTTCTTATGGTTATATTGATTTGAAGTCTTTGACGGCCTGGACTTTGAATTTGTGGGATTGTCTGACAGACGGGAATTTATACGGATATTACGAATATTGTGCGCAGAATATTTATCATTTGGACAGCGCATATATGGGTTCTAACTACTTGGCTCTGCTTCCTTGGGCGGTGTGGAATCTGCCGATATGGATTCTCCAAAGATTTTTTGGCATCATAGCGGTGGGGCATGCCTGGACTTTGCTGTATTCCAAGATATTTGTAGTTATCGTTTATTTTATCACAATTTATCTTACTTATCGTATATTAGTAACTATGCGGATAGCGGCAACGGGAGGGGCGGTTTATTTGGCGTTTTCCTTTCCGTTTGCGATGACGGCAGTATATTTTGCAGGACAGACGGACATTATATCGATTTGTCTTTTTGCAGCAGCCGTTTATAAGCTGATAGGGGGGAAAAAGAAGCAGTTTCTGCTTTTTGCGGCATTGAGCCTTGGGGCCAAGCCATATATTTTAATTGCCTATGTGGCAGTCCTGCTTCTTACGGAAAAAAATATTTGGAAAATTTTACGGGATATTATAATCGGCCTGAGCCCCATGCTTCTGTTCCATCTGATTTATAGAAATGCGCCGATGTATCAGGAGTCCATGAGCAAGGGGCCGGGTGCAGGGCAGCTGGAGGCTACGTTAGGAATGACAGTCAGCAGCCCGTCGGGAATCAGCATTTCCTTATTTTTGGTTTTTCTGATAGTATTTTACTTTTTGATTTATACTCGTCCGTGGGAGGGGCAAAGTGCAGAAGAACTTATTTATGCCGCGGTTTGTCCGTTTCTTCTGTTTTTTATGTTTGCGGAGTATAAACATTACAGAGTTATTTATCTTTTCCCGTTCTTATACATTCTTTTTGCCGTAAAAAGGGACAGGCTGTTTTATAATCTTCTGGCAGAGTGCATAATAAATATCGGGATTGCAGTGAAATTTTATCTTACGAACGGAGGTTTTTTCTCTAACTGGTATGTTTTTGATTTTGTCCGTAAGTTTATTCCCGATATAAAGCTTGGCTGGCTGGAACAGGTGCATGGCATAAAGGAGAATGTGATGGAATACGGAAACCCGGCTTATGTGATGGCTTCTTCCGTTGTTTTTGCCGCTTTCGTATTGTTGTTTTTTATCAATTCTTCCGGATTTGGGCGGACGGTTAAGGTAAAAGAAGATGAGAGCGGGCTTAGCGTAAGGGTGCTTCTGTGGGTGCGGGCATTGATTCCGCTGCTGTTAGTGCTGCTTTCGTTTTATAGGGGCTGAGATTTTATGGCAGTCACGGAATCTTGAAACGACAGCGGTTAATGTGGTTTGCAGGTAATATGCCGTAAATTTAAAGATAGAAGCCGGCATACTTAAAAAGGATAAATACAGAATGTTAAAAGAGAAGAGTGAAGAGAGCGTTAAGGATGTATGCAGCATAGCAAAAGAAAACGACTGTGAACTCATCTCCGATCCGTCGGGGATGATAAACGGAACCGACAGTGAGCAGAGGAAAGAAGAGAAGCCTTTCGGGAAAGAGCATACGGCCATTGTCAAGGGCATTTTGATTATCATGATGGTAATCCGTCATGTATTGGACGATTATTACATTGAGGAATATCAGGTGCAGTCACTGATTTCGGACGGTGTTCTTCTGGATGAGATAGTCCGGTTTTGTAAAATCTGTATTTCGGGCTTTGCTTTTCTGTCTGCATATGGGATGACAATGCATTTTAAAAAAGAAGAGAACAGAACGAGGAAATTCTATCTGAAAAGTATGTGCGCCCGGTTGGTCAAACTGGAATCTACCATTGTTTTCATTTATGCATTGGCTTTTTTATACAGAAGATTAGTTGTGGTAAAGTCTATCCGTAAGTTATATGATAACGGTAACGGATTCAATCCGATTTATATTGTCATAGATGCGCTTGGGATGTCAACATATTTTGGGACTCCGGAAATCAATGTCACTTGGTGGTATTTGCATTTTGCTATTTTGCTGATTGTTACTATGCCTTTTCTTTATATGCTTTATGAAAGGTTCCGGTACCTTTTGCTGCCAACGGTCTGCTTATTGCCCATGGCTGTTTCTCCCTTGGAAGTCAGGGCCGGAGTGCAAAGCAATTATGCCATGCTGCTTCCTGCTGTTTTTTTGGGAATCGCTTTTGCATTTGAAGGATGGTTTGAAAAAATAAAGGCATGGAATCAAAAACATAAATGGGTAAAGCCGGTTAAGCTGATAGCTGCTGTCTTGGCTGTCGTATTAGCTTTTAATATCTGGGTTGATGTGGAGCCGGCATTTGCATATGCTTTTATAGTGGTTATACCTTTTGCCGTATATGAATTCATTGCCAAAGTACCGGTTATCAACTTTATATTAAAGCATATCGGCCACAATGCTACAAATATTTTTTTAATTCATACGTTTATATATTATTATTGGTATACGGATGAAATATATTGGTTTGAGCAGGACTGGTGCATTGTTGCTGTGATAGTTATTATATGCATGGCAGTGTCGGTAGTTATAGAAGCCGTTAAAAAAATTTCCGGTTATAATAAACTTGTCAATAAGGTTCTGCATAAATTGGAGAAATACTGATCGTGAAGAAAACAGTGCGCTTACAAGTTAAAAATTTTATGGTAAATATGTTGCTGCCGATAGTCACGGGAAGCATATTCTTAATGCTTTATCTTGGTTTCTGTTACCGAATGCCGATGAATCAGATATTTGCCCCGAATACAACATGGAATGATGACGCATTATATTATAAACAACTGTCATCGGTAGTTGAGTGCGGTTACCCCAGAGGGTACTTTGGCTATAATGAATCCCATGCCGCTATCGGCTCTTTCGGGACTTGGGGGCCGGTACTGTTTTATATTTATGCCGTTCCGGCATCTATTATCGGGATAACTCCCAATATGATGCTGATATGCAATATTATCTTTATCTTGGCAGGCTGGGCTGTATTTGTAAATTGCACGGAAATATCTTGGAAGCAGCAGGTATTGATTGCTTTGATGATTAGCTTTATGCAGCTGCCGGTGCGATATGTGATGTCCGGCATGTCGGAGGCCTTGGGATATGCTATCATTATGATGCTGATAGGAATTAGCTATGCCGAGTGGCAGCACCGTCGCTTATATAGGGAGATATGTTTGATTTCACTGGCTGTCATATATACGTTAATACGCCCATATGGAATTGTATTTCTTATATTCCCTATTATGATTTTTATGCGGAGGAAAAATTATAAGGCCATGGCATTCAGCTGTTTGGCGGGGGCGGGAGCTTTTGCGTTAAGTGTCTTTTTCATGCGCAGGCTTTCCGCACCGTATTTATACTCCAGTATTTCCAATGAGGGTCTGCAGCTAATTTTCTCCGGACATATTGTGAAAGGATGCATTGTTTATCTTCATTTGCTGGTTCAGGAGATGCGGCAGGCTGTTCTGTATATTTTCGAGGACTGTCAGAAAGGTGAAGGATTGGCAGGAATTGTATATGCTGACACAATTCTTCTGGTATTCATATTGGTTGTGTGCATGGCAATCGGTAATAGGAAGAATCGGAAGAATTATCTGAAGACGGAAATATTATTGACGACTCTGTTTATTTTCCTGACTATTTCCAGTTTCTACTCGGTGTATCAGGGCGCGCGTCATATGCTCATATTGGGAATCGGCCTTGTGGATGTTTTGGTGATTGAAAACCGGGAAGCGGCCGTCTGGGCAGCAATCGGGATGTTTTTTATTTATCTGGGAATAAAATGGGAGGAACCTAGGTATCCGCTGCGGTATGAGGAAGTTACGGCACAGGCATTAAGGCAATATGCGGATATGTTTGCCGGACTGCTTCCGGTGCATAAGGATGGCAGGATTTCATGGGATAATACGATTGCCTATGATATGAGTATGGATGTGCGGTGGATGTACTGCATTACCGACGGAATGGGAATACAATATGATGAAGCAGATTATCTGGAAAATCCGGAAAATGAAATAAAGGCCAGATATGTAATGACCTGTCAGGACAGCAAGGCCTGCGAGCGTCTGATGGCAGAGGAATATGAAATAATTATGGAAACGGATGATTTTTTAGTGTTTGAGCGTGATTAAAAAATAGTAATTAGCCTGATTCGGATAGAAACGGACTGGAGGATAAGCATGAAATCGAATACAGAGGATAATACGAGCCGTATGGCGGCCTATTTTATGGGAACATTATTTATTTTCATCATAACATTTTATGCCGTGCTGCAGGTGGACAGCAGTGATTATGAAAAGCATTCTGCCTGGGCAGCGGAACTCAGCATCCGGCATTTGCTGCGCTTTATGCAGAGTTATGCGGCATATCCTTTATGGCACATTGTGACAAAGACATTTTATAAAGTGCTGAATTTTCCTTTAATTGGCGCGGCGGCGGCAACTACGGCGCTTTTTAATTGTTTTGCATATTGGTGCGTTATGCGGGCATGGGACTTTTTTGCAGACTTCGGGATTCCGTCTTATGCAAAAGCTTTTTGGTCCTGCTGTTTATTGGTGGTGGGGCCGCTTTATGCCCCTTGGTTCAGCGACCGCTATTATCTGGGGCAGGGGAGCGGAAATGTCTGGCATAATCCGACCAATATTGCCGTAAAAGGATTCTGCATATTGTGCTTTATCCTTATTGTGCAGCTATTGCAGTCCGAGAAGACATTCAGGGAAGAAAGAAGCAGATATATTTTGCTTAGCATCCTGCTGCTGGGCAGCGCATTTGCCAAACCTTCCTTTCTGCAGGGAATGATACCGGGTCTTGGGCTGTATTTTATTATTTCTGTCATAGCGGCCAAAGGGAAAAAGGAACGGATTGCGAAATATTTCATGATGGCAGACATGTTCATTCCGGCTGTATGCCTGTTGCTGTATCAGTTGGTTTTTTCCTTTTTTGCCGATACCGAAATTCATGCCGGCGGAAGTATAGGCGTAGAGTTTGGACGTGTTTTGGGACACTGGTCGCCGAATCTGTTGGTTTCGTTTCTTTTGGCCTTTGCGTTTCCTTTGTTTATCTTTGCGCTTGATTTTAAGAGGCTTATAAAGAAAATCCATATCCAAGTGATGCTGTGTTATGAGTTCTGTGCATGGGGAGAAAGCGCTTTTCTGTATGAGAGCGGACAGAGGGAGATGCATGGAAACTGGCTGTGGGGTTCCTATCTTTCTATGTTTATTGTATGGATGCTTATGTTATTTGAATATTTTAATATGACATCCGATGACAGATTAGGAACGGTAAGAAGAAAGATTTGTCTGTACGGCGGAAATATTTTATTGTTTTCCCATATAATCTGCGGTATTTTTTATTGGTATGACATTACACATGCCTGATTCCCTTAAACGGCGAATCAGGCATGACATTTTTGTAGGTTTCTGAGGTTTAGGAATGTTTTGATTTATGCAATATTTTTCTTACGACACGGTAATAATTGGCGAACTGGAAATGGGCAAGGACATGTTCATAGCCGGCCTTTCCCATTTTTATAATATTTTCCCTGTCACTTACTGTCAGCTCCAGCTTGTTCTTTAAGTCTTCCAAGTCACAGTCTTTGAATACATAGCCGGTAATGCCTTCTTCGATATAGCTTGCTGTGCCGTTGTCCGAGCCGCTTATGGCAGGTACGGAACAGGCCATTGCTTCAATCATGGTGACGGATGCCGCTTCATGGGTGCCTGGCAGCACATAGATATCGGCCTGTCCGTATTGGGCAAAGACTTGTTCTTTATTCAGGTTCTGCAGCAAGGTGACATGTTTTTCCAAATGATGCTCTTTTATATATTTCTGCAGGCTGCGGAAATGCTTTTTATGAAAGCCGTTGGAAACCTCACCCGCTATTGTCAGGTGCAGAGGGTATTTGCCGAGCAGTTCTTCCACCGCTTTTATCATCATAAAATGATTTTTCTGCTCCAAATATTTTCCGATGCTGAAAATATTGATTCGGCCGTCTTTGAAATAGCGTTTCTCTTCCGGTGATATCATCGGTTCCATCAGGAACGGGGCAAAAAAGGCCTTTTTATCTTTCACTAAACCGGAATAATCCGTGCCTACAAGCAGGGAGGGGGTCATACGGTATTCAGGAACCAGTTTCCATACAAGCTTGTGAGCCAAATCCATTTTCTTAGGTTTTTCCCAGACCGGGCTGAGTATATATAAAATGGTAGGGATATGGAGCAAACGGCAGATGGCTGTGGTGCAGATGGTATATATGGAACGCTCCCTCAGAATAGCCACATCCGGCTTAAAGTCCTTGATCAGATGATAGAGTTTCCGGAGCGGCGGTATGCCGCATTTCAATTTCATGTCCATGGCATAGGGATCCTTGCGGAACAAAATGTGGACATAAATGTAATCTATGAGACGGAAAAAGGCAGAATACCCTACTATGACAGGCCGGACATAAGTATAATCTTCTATTTTGCCTGCATACTGGCTTAAAAAACAGACTTCATGCCCGTTTTCCACCCAGCCTTTCATAATGGTGTTCTGATTTGTATGATACCGGTGTGACATATATAATACACGCATAAGAGAGTTTCCTTCCTTGATATAGTAGTAGTTTTGGGCTGAACTGTCATTCTATTGGGTCCGTGATTTTTGGAAAATGTCAACAAATTGTCCGGCACCGTAGGCTGCGGACAATTTTTCGCGGTAGGCCATGCAGTTTCTGACAAATTTACTGTTTTGGCGGCAGATTCTGTCCAAGTCGTCCTTATTCCACTCGTCCTTTACGATTCCTAAATGTTCCTTTTTAATGTAAAAGGAATTAAAAGGAACGGAAGTGGTCACCACCGGAGTGCCGGCGGCGATGCTTTCTGCGATGGACACCATGCTGTTGTCTTTTTCCGTATAAACCAGCATAGCCTTTGCGCCTGCCACAAGGGGAGCCATTTGCTGATGGGACAGCTTTCCGTGAAATATTACGTTTTCCGTTATCCCGGCATGCCAGACTAAGTCCTTTAGTTCCTGCTCTTTATCCCCGGTGCCTATAATGTCAAGAATATAATTCTGCCGCCCTTCTTCCTGCCGGATAAAATCGGCAAATACGGCAATAATCCGGTCAATACGTTTCCGGGCAATCAATTGGGAAACTGCCACGAAGCGGTTTTCTTTTTCCTCCTTTGCATAGATTTCATGGAGGTTTACGCCATGGTCAATGATAGTGCCGCTGACCCGCGGGCAGAACCGGCCGATAAATTGGCTGGCTCGCTGTGATCTGGCAATAATCTGTGTTTTCCGGAAAAATATTCTTGCCACTATATGATACCATATTTTGGACGGGATGTAATGCATAATTTTATTATGGGCGCCCAGTTCGTGCCATATGATTGTTTTTCCCGGTGCTTTCCGCACCGCAGTAAGAGAGCAGAGAGAAAACACTTCGCTTGATATAATGCCGTCTATCTGTGCTCGGTTTTGCTTAATATAGGCACCCAATGCAGGCAGCCAGGGAAGGCATCTGGGCTTGAAAAGCTTTTTCAGGGCCGTATCCATCCAAACAATTTCAAAGGGATAGTCTTCCCTGACGGCAGGCTTATAATCCGAAGCCGCTATTAAGACAGGAATATCTCCGTTTTCCAGAAATCCAAGGCACAGGGCATAAATCATGGTATCTTTAATGGATGTCACCTTGGGAATTTCGTCTGTTTCTGCGGTATATAAAATAGGGTTTATCAAAAGGATGCGCATGTCTATCTGTTTTCCTCCATACATTCCAAAAACTGCCCGGCGATTCTTTCGATAGAAAATTTTGCCCTCAATTTAGCTGCATTCCGGGCAATTTTCCGAGACAGTTCTTCGTCTGAAGCCAGTTCTTTCATTGCCGCGGCCAATGCCCGGGGATTTTCTATGGGAACCATAATGCCGTTTTCATGATCCCGGATGCACATTCTGGTGCCGCCTACCGGGCAGTCAGTGGCAATGACGGGCATTCCCATAGATAAGGTCTCAATAAGGGCATTGGATATTCCCTCAAATTTCGAGGACAGAATATACATGGCATGGTCGCGGATTTCCTCCCGGACCGTGGGGCAGAAACCATGGAAATGAACTTTTTCTTCCAAACCCAATTTTTTTGCCATAGCTTTCAGCTCGTTTTCCAAGCTGCCCCTTCCGTATATTTCCAAAGTATATTCCGGAAAATCCTTTTGGAAATCGTAAAAAGCCTTCAGCATGGTTTTATGGTCTTTGGACGGCTCCAGTCTGGCGGCGCAGCATATTTTTTTCTGCCGGGGGCCTGTGTATACGGGGGGAAGCGTGGGATCGATGGGATTGGGGATGACAACTGCTTTGGCCCGTATTTTCCGGTCAAAAGACTTTAATACATCATTTGTCTGTAGGACAACTTTATCTGCCCGCCGGTAAAAAAAGTCCCGGATTCGTTTATGGTCATATTCATCCGGATCGCTTCTTTCGGAGACTAAGGTCCAATGTCTTTCTCCGATGGTGGCTATGGAAGAAAAGACGGCGCCCATGACACTGAAGGCAAAAATGGCACAATCTCTGTTTTTCCTATAATATTCCCGCATAAACTTAATTCTTTTCAGCCGTATCCCAAGATTTCCGCCGGAAGGGCCTCCTGCAATGACGACTTCCACACGGGGATCCAAGGGATAATCTATTTTGTTTCCGGCAAATAGGAGGACGGATGCCTCCAGGCCTCTTTTTACATATTCGTTTGCAAGAAGAGAGACAATCCGCTCCGTCCCGCCTCCGATCATATCGGGAACTACAAATACAATTTTCATTTTACCTCCATGCTCCTTTCCCAATCGGAAGAATGCAGCCTTCCAACTTATGCCTTATGCCCAAAGACTTCTTCTGCCGACCTTTGCAGTACTTTTCCGTCGGAAACTTCATAAATGATGTCCACATTCTTTATGGTAGTCAGCCTGTGGGCGATAATAATCATGGTTTTCATTCCCTGCAGGTTTTCAATGGATTCCATGACGGCGGCTTCGGTTTCATTGTCCAGAGCGGAAGTCGCTTCATCCAAAATAAGGATTTCCGGGTCATGGTAAAGAGCCCTTGCAATTCCGATACGCTGCCTCTGCCCGCCGGACAGACGGATGCCCCGGTCTCCCACAAAGGTATCCAGCCCTTCCGGAAGCCCTTTGACGAAATCATAGAGCTGTGCTTTCTTTAATGCGGCAATGACGGCACTGTCATTGATTTTCTCTTTGCTTATGCCGAAGGCAATATTGTTTCTGACGGTATCGTCCGACAGATAGATTACCTGCGGGATATATCCTAAGGAACGGTGCCACATGTTAGGGTTCTTATGCACATCCATTCCGTCTGCCAATACCTGTCCGGCGTTAGGCTCCAGCAGCCCAAGGATGATGTCGGCCATGGTAGTTTTCCCGGCACCGGAAGAACCGATGAAAGCAACGGTATTTCCTTTGGGGATTAGGAAGCTGGCATGGCTGATGACCGGTTCTTCCGAATCCGGATAATGATAAACTACGTCCCGGACGGATATTGCATTTTCGAAGTCCCAATCTTTAACTTTGTCCTGTGTTTTAGCCGGTATGTCTTCAATTTCCTTTAAATCATGGTAAATCAGTTCAAAGGAAGGAAGGGAATAAAGGATATCCGCCACATGCACGCTGATTTTCCCTACGGAGGGCAGTAAACGGAAGGCAGCTACCGCAAAAACGGTAAGCTGAGGGATATATACCGTAATGTCGTTATAGCCGAAAAACATTTTCACCAGTATGGCTACCAGAAGCCCCGTCATGCAGGACGCTTCCACAAAGTATCTGGGCATCTCGCCGATTAAGCGGTTGATGCGCAGCCCGTGGACAAACTTGTGGAAATAGGTCTGATATTCTTTGATAAAGTATTCTTCCCGGCCAAGAATTTTTACTTCCTTGATTCCGCCCAAGGACTGGTTCATCCATTGATACAATTTCCCCTTGTATCTCTGACATTCGGCGCCTATCCGCGCGGAATATTTTTTCGATACCACTACGAAAGTGCCGGTGCACAGCAGCAGCATGGCAAGTACAAGGAAAGCAATGGATTTGCTCACAATAAACAGATAAATGCCAAGGACTCCGCATACGGTCAGTTCCATAATCAGTTCCAGTATGTGGATAATGCCTTTGGCGAATAAATCGGTGTCTTCCTGCATGCTCCGCTGCAGTTCCGCAATATTTTTCCGCAGATGAAAGGTATAAGGTTCTTCCATATAGGCCTTTAATAATCTGGTAGATATCTGAAGCTGCGTACGGTAGCAAAAGCGGTATATGACATTCTTTTCCAAGGCAAGGAAAACATTTTTAAATATATAGATGAATATAATCACGCCTGTTAAAGCAGCCAGGAAGTACTGGTTGCTTGTGAAATGAAAAAGCCCATAGAAGAAATTCAGATATTCATTTTCATGGATGACGGATTCATCCATCAATATCTCGATGAAGGGCATAAAGCTGGTGACGCCTATCAGTTCAAAAAAACTGCCTATGATGACCATGAATAGGACAAATATCAGTTTTATTTTTTCTTTTCTGTTAAAAATGTAATTCAGCTGTCTCGCAATTTTTTTCATGCGGGTACCTCTTATCTTTCCAACTATCTTCAGGCAGTATGCCGGCCGGGGGCTGCGGGCTGAAGAGGTGAATTTTTGGCATGCTCTAGGGCGTGCAGATGACAGGAATGATTTTTCAGACACGCTCTAAGGACGGTTAAATAAACTTGTTTTCCTTTAAGCTGTATTTCCCTCTTTTCAGGAATTTGTGCCGGATTACCCACCAGCCGGGAACCCAGATATATTTGTGCATAGCCGGGGAGGCGCTTCCTATCATCCAGCAGTTTCTGTCGCAGTTCCGTGTGCATTTCCTGACCTCTTCCGCTTGGTCGGAGTGCCAGAGTTCTTCCCAAGTCTGCTGCCGCAGGTTGCCCATCACCGCTTTTTTCTCCATGCCGTTACAGGGGATGACATCACAGAACGGATCGATGAAAAATGCATTTTTTGACATGTCACAGGGCAGCAGTCTCTTATTTCCGTAAATATAATTGATCAGTCCATGATTGAAATAAGCCCGGAACCATTTTTTCGGAGAACTGCTCTTCAACAGTTCATTGATTAATTTCTCAAAGTTTTCCGCTACTTTTTTCTTGTCATTGATTTTATTGTCGGTTTTTCTGAAATAGAAGGAATTGTGCAATGTGGCCGTGGCAAATTCCATGCCCAGTTCGTTGGAAATCTCGTACAACGGCACAAGGTCTTGGCAGTTCATGTCCTGTACGGTCATGCCGAAACCTACGTCCGGATGGCCCATTTCCACCAAAGTCTTCAAGGTACGGTATCCTCTGTTGAAGCCGTCCGGGATGCCCCTGATTTTATCATTGGTTTCCTGCAGCCCTTCAATGCTGATGCGGATGCCCACTTTCGGGAATTTTTTACACAAATCAATAATCCGGTCGGTAAAATATCCGTTTGTGGATATTACAATCCGGTCGGATTTCTTATACAATTCTTCTACGATTTCCGGTATGTCCTGACGCACGAACGGTTCTCCGCCGGTTATATTCGTGAAAGCCATTTCCGGCAGTTTTTTAATATCCTCCAAAGTGATTTCCTCACTGGGTTTGGTGGGATCTTTAAAACAATCGCACATATTGCAGCGTGCATTGCATCGGTATGTCACAATCACTGTTCCGTATAATGTTCTTCTTGCCATTTTATTGACCATGCCTTTCTGCGTTCTGTGATTTGCCGGCCACAGACACGGTTATTTGTCTCTAAGAAACTGTTGAGAAATAACTTTAACGGCTCCTTAGGAACTGATAAGATTAATTCTTTAACAGCTCTTTAGTTCCTGTCCATATATTTTGATGAGTTTTTTCGCATATTCTGCCAGTGTGTCGAAGGTAATATTCCTACAGTTTTTTGCATATTTCTGGCAGAGTTCCTTGTTTTCCCATAGAATCCGGATTTTTTCTTTCAGATCCGCTTTGTTTCCGCTTGCAAACAGTTCCCCGGTCACTCCGTTTTGCAGCAGTTCGGGGGTTCCGCCGATATCAGCCGCCAAGACAGGCGTTCCGTACATCTGTGCTTCCATTACCGAGAACGGGCAGTTCTCATACCATTCCGACGGAAAGACCATAAACCTTGCCTCACGGATGATTTGAGTCAGTTCACCGCCCGACAGGAAGCCTTTCTCGCTGATGTTGGGACAGGCGGCAAGTTCCTCTTTTAACGGGCCGCTCCCTGCAAACAGAAAAGGGATGTCCGGAAGTTCCCTGCAGACTTCGGCCAATGTCCTGACTCCTTTTTCTTCCGCGTATCGCCCCAAATATAACACATAGTCTTTCTTTTCGGCCGGTGATTTATCCGGCACGGCATCAATAAAATTATGCAGAGTGACGGTGTTGCCTTTGAGAATCCGGTTCCGCGATAAGGCTCTGTTCATGAATTCACTGGGGCAGATTATTTTGTCTATTTTTTGGTAAGTTTTCAGCAGATAATAAATGCTTCCTTCCACGCTTCCCAGGATGCTTTTTGCCCTGGAATTATGGATGCAGCGGTATTTGGCGCAGTTTAGGTATTTTCCCTCCGCACATCTCATACATAATTCGCCCTGCGCCGGTATGCGGAACATATGGTTTGGGCATATCCATTGATAATCGTGTGCGGTATATATCAATGCCGTTTTTTTCCCGCGTTTTTTATCATAGGCTCTTATCTCATAAATAATGGAAGGCGTCAGCTGAAAATTAAAATTGTTCAGATGCACCACATCCGGCATAAAGTCTTCCAAGACTTTTCTGATTTTATGCCGCGCTTCCGTGGAGTAGATAATTTTAAACGGATACAGCAGTTTTTCCAATTTTCCGGTATGGAAATCCAAGGTGCCGGTATAGCTTTCGGCACGGTTGCCTACAATGCGGCCGATGTGCTCCATGCCGAAGTATTCCACCTTATGTCCCAGCCGGACGAATTCTTCTCCTAATTTGAAAATATAGGTTTCCGACCCACCGTTGGGGTATAGGAATTTATTTACCATTAATATTTTCACTTGTTATCTCCCTATCCGATTTGTTTTTTGTCTTTTCTGTCTGTAAAGCATAGATATGTGAGGTACAGTATGGGGAAAACTGCGCCTGCACATAGGCCGCTGCTGATAATTCCCCGGACATATTCCACAGTCAGCATATTTCCCCGGAATTCATACATAGGGGTTTCGGGGTCTTTATAGCTGACGATACGGCTGTTGAATGTTTCCGGCAGATGCTCTGCGTCTAAATAGACAATTTCTTCATACCGGTCGCTTCCCTGCCGCAATATATAAATACTGTCGGGCTGTTCTGCCGACACGGCATATACTCCGCCTGCCAAAAGTGCGGCCGCTGCGCCGATGCCTGCTAAAAGGGTCTTTTTTTCCCTGATTTTGGCCTGCAGCCACCGGATGGCGCCGTCCTGCCTGCGGAGGAAGAAGAATTCCGTTTTCCTGTTTTTCCGTTTCAGCAGGCAGATGCGGAGACTTCCGCATTCTTGTTTCTGAAGAAGTTCAAACAGAAAATTTCCGATAAATATGGCAGACAGATTTTTATATGCGGTGTTAAACAGAAAAGGTTCCGAGATGCCTGCAATCAGCAGTCCGAAGACAATTGCCAATTCTTTGTTTTTCCCGTTTTTTATATAGCGGTGAATCATAAGGCAATAGCCGAGGCACATCAGGGAAAAAATGACAATTCCGCCATACATCAATAAATAAGTATAGGAACAGTCCAAGGTATAATTTAGGCTTTCCTCCCGTATCGGCAGCTGCCTGTCCCCGAAGAGGGACCAATTGCCGTTCCGCATGTAGCGTCTGGAAAGAGAAAAGCGGCTGTTCAGTATTTTGTCACAAATTTCAAATAATTTCCCGTGAAGTACAATCGGCCCGGCAACCGAAAATAAAACACAGCAGGGAAATAATGCGTGCAGCATTATGTTCTCTGCTTTCGTCCGATTCGCCCTGAGATTCAGATATAAATTGCCGGCCAGATAGATTGTGGCAAAAAGAAAGCCGGTATAACTTACGGAGTACAGAAAAACATACAGGTTTCCCATAAAGCAAAGTACGGTAGCCCGTATCAGTTTTTTCCCTTCCAGCGGAAGGACATATAATAAAAATGCAATTAAAATCACATAAGAGATGTGGCATACGTTTGGATGAGGGTATCCTAAAGACCAACGGAGAATATGGCCCAGTCCCAGTTTTTCATGAGCCATGACTGCTCCGGTGCGTATCCCTGTCAGAGCCAGTATAAGCTGCATGGCAAAAGCAAGCCCCCATACGGCGAAACCTAATCGGAAGACTCTTTTTACCGGGATGTCCTTCATTCCGATGATAAGAAGAATATATAAAAACGGTCCTTTTTCCCCCGATTTCTGCCATACGATAATGCCTAGGACAGCCAATGCCGCTATCCATGCCGCTTCTCTTATGGTATAGCTGTCCATGGCCATTTTCAGCAGCAGCATTCCTGTGGCGAATACAAGGCAGAAGTTGTAGACAGTCATTCCGTCGTACAAGCCGATGCCTTTTGCAAAAAGCATTACCGAAAAATAAATGTAATATGCAATTTCTTTTATCGTAAAGGATGCATGGTTCATTTTGTTCTCCTACTTCGGTTCCGTCGTTTTCACTTTGCCGGACAATAACAAATTATACCATAACGGTAGGGGCTTATCAACTTTTATTCATGAAGTCCACGGAAATTAATTTAGGGTTCTCTGCCTGCGCAGCTGCCAGCCCCGGAAGCCTAAATTGATTTCCATGGGCACAAAAGAAGCATGCATCGGAATTGACTTTGGTTTTACCGGATGATATAGTGTGTCTAGAGAGTGTTTGAAAAATGCCGTATTTCCGGGAGCATAGGGAATTTGCAGGCATGTTTGGTATGACCCACACCAATTAGCTATATGTTTCGCGCAGGATAAATTTTCAGTCTGCAAGGCGGAAGAGGGAGGCGACGCGTTGGCATCGTTGACCGATGACAACGCGGCAGATGGAAATTTAGACGAGCGAAATATATGGTTAATTGGTGCGGGTCATACTAGGGGATATTTAATGATATAAAGCAAGCATAATGATATAAAGTCAACGGAAATCGGAGGAATGGGATGATTATAGTACAGGTGGCCGGAGGTTTGGGAAATCAGATGCAGCAGTATGCGCTGTACCGGAAACTGATTAGTCTTGGCAAAGATGCAAAATTGGATATTTCATGGTTTACCCAGAGTTTCCGTCAGGATGGTGTATATGCAAAAAGGCTGTTGGAACTGGATTATTTTATGGGTTTGGATTATGAGGTCTGTACGGAGGAAGAAAAGAGGGCGCTGATTGGCAGCGGAGGGCTGGCAGGCAGGATTTTGGAAAAAGCGAAAGGGAAATTGTTTCCTCGTTCCGGGAAAGTGTTTCAGGAAACGGAAATGTATCATCCGGAGATTTTTGATTTTGACAGTAAGTATCTGTGCGGGTATTTTGCGTGCGAGAAGTATTATGCGGATATTTTGGGGGAACTGAGGCAGCGGTTTGTCTTTCCGGAATCCGGGAATCCCAGGAATCATGCGTTGGCCGAAGAAATGCGGGCGGGAGAATCGGTGAGCGTTCATATAAGGAGGGGAGATTATTTGGATCCGGAAAATAAGGCTATGTTCGGGAATATCTGCACGGAAGCTTATTATGAAGGCGCTGGCCGTTATATTGCGCAGAGGTGTCCTGCGGCGAAATTTTATGTGTTTTCGGATGATATTGCCTATGTGCGGGAAAAGTACCAAGGGAAAGAATACACGATTGTGGACATAAATAAAGGAAGGGACAGTTTTTATGATATTTGGCTGATGAGCAGCTGTAAGCATAATATATGTGCCAATTCCACCTTCAGTTTCTGGGGAGCCAGGCTGAATGAAAATCCGGATAAGATTATGATAAGGCCGTGGATTCATAAGAATTCACAGCAGTTTCATGCCGGGCAGATGCATGACCTCTGGAGGGGGTGGGTGCTGGCCGATCATAAGGGGCGGATTGTGTAGGAAACCTTAGGGAAAGCGGGAAAAAAGTGCTGATTGGAGGAGTGCCGCAGTGACGTGCTATCGCTCTTCGGCACATGCAATATATTATGATTGAAATAAAGCGGATTTGTTGGTAAAATCTATGAATGGCGCTGAAGCGGTTTTCAGTCACTTCAGGATATCCGGCAAATGTAAATTTATGAGCCGGCGGGGAATTTTCCGTAACCGAAAACATATCTAAAAATAGGAGAAAAATTTTATGAACATCTATCTGAATGCAATTACAGGAATTGACGATGCTATTGTATCTATGTTTATGAGCCGGCGTTCGTGGACAAGGGAACTGGAATTGCATATTTATGATGTCTGCCGTAAAGTGCTGGATGCCGACGGCAGGCGGAAGGAATACCGGGAAGAATTAAGTCAGGAGTTTGAGGAATTCGGCGACTGGTTTGCAAAACTGCTGAAATGGGGCTGGAAGCATACCACTATGCTGCGTTTTATAGATTTTACCATTAGCGTGGAGGGACTGCACAGGGCGGGGCAGGATGATTGGGACTCCCATGCCAAGAGATTTGACAACAGAATTATCCGTAACAGCACACGGACAAAATTTTCGGATTTTCAGTATGAACTGTCCGCCTATTATCAAGATAAAGTGATGCCCACGGATGTGGCGGCACAGGCATTGAACATTGCCCTTCCCGAGACAATGACCTATGAGGGGAAGACTTATGTGAAAACCGTGAACGGGTATATTTTGGAAGAGTATAAGGACAGCCCGGATGTGAAGCGCGGCCTGTATATGCTGGGCATTCCCAGTAATTTCATTTTCAAGGTGAATCTTACGGAGTGGGCTCATGTATATAAACTGCGGAATGCCGCAAGCGGCGCCAATCCGGAAGTGTGCCGGTGCTGTGAAATGATAGCCGATCAGCTGGAACAGTTTCATAAAGAACTGAATCGGGAACTTTTTGAAAAAATATTGAATTGAGCAGGTGCACCGGGTTATGCAACTGATTTTTGAGTGGTGCCATCGGAGAAAAAGACAAGCAATATGAAAAGTTATTTTTGAACAGTAGGCTGACCGGGAGGTCGGATTTGGGTGCATTAGACGGGAAACCGGCCATGGGGACAGGTGAAAAAGAGATTCCGGGAGTAAGGGCAAAAGATGGGAGAGAAAAAATATGTTGTTGGTGAAATCGGGCTTTGTGATAGACCCGCGGAGCGGAACGGAGCGTAAGCTGGATATTTTGGCGGACGGTGGGAAGATTGTACGGATGGAAGCCGGAATCGAGGAAGCATCCTTAGAGGGGGCGGAAAGGGAAAATTTGCACATAGTGGATGCAGAGGGCAAAATAGTGGCTCCGGGGCTTGTGGATGTGCATGTACATTTCAGGGACCCGGGATTCACTTATAAAGAAGATATCTTCAGCGGCGCGGAGGCTGCCGCCAAAGGGGGCTTTACCACGGTGGTTTTAATGGCGAACACAAAACCAGCGGCGGACTGTGCGGAAATTTTGTCCTATGTGTTGGACAAAGGTGCGAGGACAGGGCTGAGGGTAAAAAGCTGCGGAACGATTACCGTTGGGATGCAGGGCAAGGAACTGACGGACATGGAGGGGCTTAAGGATGCCGGAGCCGTAGGGTTTACGGACGACGGGGCACCGCTGTTGGATGCGGAAACAGTAAGGCGGGCGATGGAAGAGGCGGCCAGGCTGGGCGTGCCGCTGAGCTTCCATGAGGAAAATCCGGCATTTATTGAAAATAACGGAGTAAACAGAGGGAAGGCATCGGCATATTTCGGAATTGGCGGATCGGACAGGCAGGCTGAGATTGATATGGTGAAAAGAGATTTGGAACTGGCGGAATGCACAGGGGCGGATATTTCCATACAGCATATCAGCACAAAAGAAGCGGTGGAACTGGTGCGGGAGGCGAAAAAGATCAACCCCCATATCCATGCGGAAGCCACGCCTCATCATTTCACGCTGACGGAGGAGGCTGTCATAGCATATGGCACGTTGGCGAAGATGAACCCGCCGCTGCGGGAAGAAGCAGACCGGCAGGCTGTCATCCGGGGACTGCAGGACGGGACGATTGATATGATAGCTACCGATCATGCGCCTCACAGCGCGGAAGAGAAAGGGAAACCGATTACGGAGGCACCCAGCGGGATTATCGGTCTGGAGACATCGCTGTCATTGGGAATCCGGGAATTGGTGAAGGCAGGATATCTGACAATGGGAGAATTGGTGAGCCGTATGTCATGGCAGCCGGCGCAATTTTACCGTTTGGATGCCGGATATCTGGCAGCAGGGGGGCCGGCGGACATGGTAATCTTTGACAGGGAAGAAACTTGGGTTGCCGATAATTTCCGGTCAAAATCCTCAAATACGCCTTTTGCCGGCATGGAACTGCCCGGCGTAGTATATGCCACAATCTGCGACGGAAATATTATTTATCGAAAGGAAGGGTAGGCTCTATGGGGCAGAAGAAAAAAATAAAAGCAAAAGTGATATCACAGGCGGAAATAGCGGATAATATATATGATATGTGGATGGCGGCGGATTTGGCAAAAACGGCTAAGGCCGGGCAGTTTCTCTGCATTTATCCTCATAATGAAAGCACGCTGCTGCCGCGTCCCATCAGCATATGCGAGGCGGATCGGGAGAACGGAAAGCTGCGGATTGTATATCGCGTGGCCGGAAAAGGGACGGAGGAGCTTTCCCGTTACCATGTCAGCCGCAGCATTGATATATTGGGCAATCTGGGCAACGGGTTTCCGTTGGAAGCGGCAGAAGGGAAGCGTGTGCTGCTGATGGGCGGGGGCATCGGGATTCCGCCTATGCTGCAGTTGGCAAAGGATCTGCGGCAGGAAGGGAAAGCCGCAGAGATATCGGTGATTGCCGGTTATAGGGACAGGCAGCTGTTTTTGAAAGAAGATATGGAGAAATATGCCCGGGTGTATGTGGCTACCGAGGACGGCAGCGCCGGCACCAAGGGCAATGTAATGAATGTTATGGAGGAAAAGCGATTGACGGCGGAGGTGATTATGGCCTGCGGCCCGATGCCTATGCTGAGGGCAGTCAAAAGGTATGCCGCCGAGCATGGGGCGGAAGCCTATATTTCCATGGAAGAACGGATGGCGTGCGGGGTGGGAGTCTGTCTCGGGTGCGTATGCAGGACGGTAGAGAAGGATGCCCATTCTCATGTGAACAATGCCCGTATCTGTACGGACGGGCCGGTATTTCCGGCGAAGGATGTGGATATATAATGGGGTGCAGAACGGAATAGGAGGAAAAAATGAATACAAAAGTAAATATAGCAGGCGTGGAATTCAAGAATCCTGTGATGACGGCATCCGGAACCTTCGGATCGGGGATGGAATATTCGGAATTTGTGGATCTGAACCGGTTGGGGGCGGTAGTGACGAAAGGCGTAGCCAATGTTCCGTGGGAAGGAAATCCTACCCCGCGGGTTGCGGAAACGTATGGGGGCATGTTAAACGCCATCGGTCTGCAGAATCCGGGAATTGACGTGCTCATCGAAAGGGATCTACCTTTTCTGAAAAAATACGATACACGGATTATCGTAAATGTATGCGGCAAGACGGTGGAAGATTATCTGGAAGTGGTGGAACGCTTGGGCGATACGGAGGCGGATATGCTGGAAATCAACGTATCCTGCCCTAATGTGAAAGAAGGGGCCATTGCCTTCGGCCAAAAGGCGGACAGCCTGTTTGGCATTACGTCTGCGGTAAAGAAAAAAGCAAAGCAGCCCATTATCATGAAGCTCAGCCCTAATGTGACGGATATTACGGAAATGGCGCGGGCGGCGGAAGCGGCAGGTGCGGATGCGCTGTCCATGATTAATACGCTGACAGGGATGAAAATCGATGTGCATAAGCGTTCGTTCGTGCTTGCCAACCGGACAGGAGGGCTGTCCGGCCCGGCAGTGAAGCCGGTGGCGGTGCGTATGGTGTATCAGACGGCACAGGCGGTGAAGATTCCCATTATCGGCATGGGGGGCATTGCCAACGCGGAAGATGCCTTGGAATTTTTGCTGGCCGGAGCCACGGCGGTGGCGGTGGGTGCCATGAACTT
The DNA here is from genome assembly GCA_910579645.1 of uncultured Lachnospiraceae bacterium. GTDB lineage: Bacteria > Bacillota > Clostridia > Lachnospirales > Lachnospiraceae > Kineothrix. Next base: position 24,706 of record CAJTVK010000049.1, read on the forward strand.
TGTCAATCCATATACGACGGCAGAGGTAGTGGAAGGGATAGAGAAGTATATGGAGGACTATGGGATAGAGGATATAGGCTCTTTGATTGGGAGCGTAAAATAAACGGAATAAAATATGCTTTAAGATGGGAATCCGGGTATATATTTTTATTACGAGAAGTTTTGGCTTTTATGGCAGAGATGCCGGCCGACGCATATAATAAAAGCAGATATGAGAAAGTGGGTTAGGAACGGTTTTTATTCTCGCGGGCAATGAGCCAAGCAGCCACATCTTTGAGGATATTCGGCGAGGATTAATACCCCCTGCTTGCGGCGGGGTATTGACTGCAGCATGTGAAAAGGATTAGCAGAGAGAAATAGTAGGGGTTATTGGAATGAAAATAGCAGGTATTGACCTAAAAAATGTTAAGTGCTTTCAGGCAGAAAGCTTTAATTTACTTATTCCGGAAACAGGCGAAGCACTTCCGGTCTGTGTGTTTGTGGGTGCAAACGGTACAGGTAAATCTTCTGTCTTAAAAGCAATTGTTGCGGTTTTTACAGGGCTGAATGACGAAAGATATGCAGGCGATTTGATGCGTGAGGAAGACATATATTGGAAGAAAGAGTTTTTAGAGGTGACATTGAGGATCAAATTAAATACGGATGAGAAAAGAACTTTGAAGCAGCAAGCCGATGTTATTGAAGTGTCATATCATTATAAGCGGGGAACTCAAAAACCGGAATTGAAATGCCCGCGGGGGATGATGGCAGATAATTACAGAAAAATATTAGAACAAATAGAATCGGACATGCGGATGGGGATCATAATGTATTATGACCCGTTTAGGTTTTTATCGGCAAAAAAACCGGCAGGCCCCAATTTAAGACTAGAAAAGGACGCGAAAAGCAATTCTCTCAAATCAAATATTTCAGCAGAGGGGATGCTGGCATCCCGTGACTTGGAATTAAAGCAATGGATAGTTAATGTGGATTATCAAAGACTGAAAAATCCTACATCCAAAAATTTGATGGTTTATGAACATATGATCAAAGTATTTGAATTGCTGATGCAGCCATTGAAGTTTAAAAATATAGATGCTGACGGTACTATTGTTTTCGAAGATACTAAAGCAGATGAGAACATTTCTTTGGATATGTTAAGTGATGGTTTTAAAAGTGTTTTTTTATTGCCATTGACATAATCAGAAGGCTTTCATTGGCAGAGGTGTTTGACGGTGAACTGTTTTATGAGAAGGAAGCGGTTATTTTGATTGATGAAATTGACTGTCATATTCACCCTAAATGGCAGAAACAGATTCTTTCGTCATTAAGGGAACTATTTCCTAACTGTCAATTTATAGTGACGACACATTCACCATATATTTTAGACGGCTTGCCGCATTATTCTGTTTTGAAAATTGACGAAAGGATAGTGTGATGCTTGGGAGGATATGATGAATGAAGATTTGGTGAATAGGATTGATGTGTGTAAGCTTTTTTTTGAAGTAGACGAAACTCCGATATCCACATATTCCGTTGTTTTTAATGTAGACGGAAATATTTATATGAATAAAGTGATACCAAGGCAAGAAGCCGTGCATATGGTGAAGAAAATGGGAAGTGGCTTTGAAGAAAAACAACTGTCAAACTATTATGTATCATTGGAACCTATACAGGCACGCAATATTAAGGACTTCAGAGAGGAAAGAATATTCGGTTTTATTAATGAGAGGATATCCGGGTGGTTAGTCCAATATGATCCTACTCCATTTGCTAATTGGTATCACAAATGTTGGTATTATTTTGTTGTAAACGAATACTGCTTTGAAAAAACGGAGAGTAAGTGTGGATTGTGTGATTGTATAAAAATGGAGAGGGTGCAGTAGGAAATACTGAACCAGTATTTAATTACCCACTTATGTCGGAATGTTTCTAGGGGAAAATAAACTTATGATTAAACAAGCAATATTGCTTTCCGGCGGTATTAGTAATAAATATAATTACGCTAGAGCGTGTTTGAAAATTGCTTTCTGCCAGATGTGCGTCACAATTTGTGCGAGTTTTGACCCAAATGAAGGAGGCGTAGCGGGCTACGTTGACTGAATTTGGGTTAAAAATCACGCAAAGTGGGACGTACAGATGGCAGGAATGAATTTTCAAACACGCTCTAGGTATGGCAATGACTTAGAGTTAGCCTATTCTGTTTTGAAGGGCGTGGGGAATTTTTCTGATATTAATATAGCGTTGCTGTTTGGGGACGGATTGTCTCAGCTTTCGGTAGGGCAGGTAAGGGTTCAGGCTGCAAGGAAAGAAATTTGGGAAGAATATATAAAGTTTCAGGAATTAGCTTGGCATCTGAATCGAATTGCCGCGAAAAAAATTATTGTGCTGGGCGAATGCTTTGCAGGGGACTTTCTGCAATATAATATTAAGAAATCGTGTGTATTTACAGCAAATAGTAATGGGAAGGTATCTTATGCCCATGTAAAAACAATACATGATTTGCAAAAGGAAAATTTCATATTTGATGAGTTTCTATATCATTTCTTTTCTTTTTTACAAGGGAAATATCCTGATACAGGGAATCGTATACCGGAAGGGGATAATAATCTGAATGCTGCATATGAATATGCCAAAGCAAATGATATATTTAATCCGGCCAATAAAAAGAGAGAACGTATAGCCGGCATGATAGACAAAGATATTGTTGAAATTCCGCAAATGAAAAATAATCTGACACTTGCGGAACTAAGATTATGAACGGATGATAAATAAGGCATAAATCTCTCCGGCGCAACATACAATTACCATAAGTACAAGGAATAGTAATGGATGGCGCGGAGGTATTTTTGTGGAGTTAGTGAAAAAAAATATACATATGGACCAAATCAAAGGCCAGGCGGCAACGCAGATTACTTTGGAAGACGATGTGAATATCTCGGACTCTAAGCCGGATGCAGGCAAGCTGATATATGACAGAGGAAGCGTGACGCTGGAGGAAGTGAAGGTAACGGAAGACCATGTGACGGTAAAGGGGAAGATGCAGTTTCTTGTAATGTATCTGACGGAAGGGGAACATGCCGTCCCGGCCTGTCTGGAGGGTAGCCTGCCTTTTGAGGAACAGCTTTATGCGGAAGGGGTACAGAGCGGAGACAGCGCCAATGTAAAGTGGAATCTGGAGGATTTGACGGTGGGTCTGATCAATTCCAGGAAACTCAGCGTACAGGCATTGATTTCGCTGCGGATATCGGCGGAAATGATGTATGACGAAGAAACGGCAGTGGATTTATACCATGAAGAACCGGTGGAATATAGAAGAAAGCCGCTCCGTATTGCGCAGATGGCAGTGAAAAAGAGGGATATTTTCCGCATGAAGGAGGAACTGGAATTACCGCAGAACTATCCGAATGTATTCCAGATTATTTGGCAGAGCATAGAGCCTACCAATGTGGAATTCCGGGCGCAGGAAGGGAAGATTTCCATACAGGGGGATCTGAATGTGTTTTTCCTATATGAACCGGAGGCGGCGGCAGAAGGGGAAGAGCAGGCGGTAAGAAGCTATGAAACATCGGTTCCGTTCAGCGGCGCGGTGGACTGCAGCGGCTGCGAAGACGGGATGGCAGTGGATATTGATTATCTTCTGGGGCATAAAGAAGTGGAAATCCGTCCGGACTTCGACGGGGAACAGAGAGTGTTCGCCATGGAGTTAGCTATGGATTTGGACATTGCCTTATACGAAGAAGAACGTTTGGATATCCTGTCAGGCGTTTACGGTGTTGTGAAAGAGGTGGAGGCTGTCAGTAAGCAGGCACAGTTCAGGGGAATCTTGGCAAGAACTTCCGGTAAAATGAAGATTGCCGAACATCTGAAGACAGGGGAATCGGATGTGCCCATGGTGCAGCTATTGCACAGTGAGGCACAGATACAGATTGCGGACGAGGAAATTGTGGAAAACGGCATTCATATACAGGGTACGCTGAATGTGCAATGCCTGTATTTCAGCAGCGATGAAAGGGTTCCTTACGGTTCCGTAAAAGGCCAGCTTCCGTTCAGCTACCTGCTGGAAGTGCCGGATATTAACAGTAACTGCACCGTTAAGATACAGACCGGGCTGGAGCAGTTGGCTACGGCCATGCTGGACAGCAGTGAACTGGACATAAAGGCAGTGATGGATTTCAGGGCCATTGTGTTTGAGCAAAAGAAGGAAGATATCGTGACGGACATTATAGTTTCGGAATTGGATATGGAGAAGCTGAACGGGCTGCCCGGCATTGTCATTTATATTGCGAAAGAGGGGGATAGCCTGTGGGATGTGGGAAGACGTTATTATGTGCCGATTTCGCAGATTAAGGAAACCAATGACATGACTACGGATGAAATCAGGCCGGGGGATAAGCTGCTGATTGTGAAAGGGCTGAGCGTGTCTTAAACCGTTTTGCTCCGATGCAAACATTACGCAAAGCGGTGAAACGATACATTGTTTTGCAGATGGCAGAAATGATTTTTCAAACACGCTCTGGTCATCCGGACAGAAATTGTATTAATCCTAAAGTAATCAGCACATGCTGTTTGTGCCAGTGCCGCGTTGTCATCGGTCAACGATG
>CAJTVK010000050.1 GCA_910579645.1 uncultured Lachnospiraceae bacterium
TGTCGCCTATCTGTAAAATATATAGTGCTCCAACGCGGTATGAATTTGCAATTGACACCAGATACATTCCTGGTTCTTGTATTTCGAAATGTGTCGTTGCCTCGGCCTGAATGGACTCATGCGTTATAACACGCTTTATCATACCTGTGTTTAGTTCATCAATCTGATCCTGCACCGCCGATGTTACTCCGCTCAGATACCCCAGTTCCGTGGCTGTGACGCTAGATACTCCAACCTTTCCTGATGCATTAGATATCAGAGCCCTGCTCTTTGTCAGATTACTACCAAGCAGTGTACTGGCCGCGCCGGATGCCAGATCCGCAAACCACTTCATGATCTTTCCCATAGATACAGATAATTTTTCCTTGGACGCCAAATTTGCCCGCACCGTTGCTTGGTCGAAAGTAGCAGTAACATTACTTGCATCCCCGGTAGTCTCCAGCTTCCCTTCCCACGAATTTCGCTCAGTATTTGTAATATGCGCCGTAGTATCTTTTACATGGCTGTCAAATTCTGCGGCATTGGCTTTTTTGCCGATTGCAGCATCCAACGCGTCCATAACCGTCTTATGTGCGGCAATCGCGTCCTCTACTTCCTTGAGAGTATCCATGGCGGAGTCCGCGCCGTTGATCAGCTCGGCAATCTTCTGCCGCGTGTAGGCAGTCAGCTGCTGGTACAGGTCATCCAGTGCCTCCTGTTGGGCTGTAGATACAGGTTTGTCCATATCTGCAGTGTTATCTACTTTTTCAAGTTTTAACTGTTTTACAGTTATCTGATGTGGGTTATTCTTATCTTTAAGGTGCCCTATCAACTCTCTTACAGCTTTCTTGGACTTGCCAAGGATTTCCCAAATATCTTCGTCTTCATCCGGTACCGCAAGTTCCGCCGCTTCTGTATATTCAGGCGTCACCACTTTTTCCAGGTCAGCAGCAAGCGCATACAGAGTACTTTCGATTTTGACATTAACTGTAATCTCTGAAGAAATCAGCAGTACAAACCGCATCCTTTTCTGCTTGACGATTGTATCTGATTCAGGATCAATATATTCTGCATCTTCCCGGGAATTATCATAGTAACATAAAGCACCATTTGCCATAATTCCGATTTCCCTCAGGTAAAACGCCTTGGGAACATCAACACTGTTGAAATCACACTCCAGCAGCACCTCATCGTCTGTTCTCGATATCCGGGTGATCGGGATTTCCATTACTTTGTTCACAAGGCTGCTGATTGCTGTATATGTCCCATTATATCTGCCTTCCCCCAGCACGACATGAGTAAGTTCAAATTTTGTACCCATCTCTGCTCTTATCAATTCATTCCTGCCTGCATTGGTCAGGATCAATCCTCCAAAACTCATATGACCACCTGCCTTAACATCAATATTTCATCATCCTGCCAGATTACTCTGTGACGATTTACCGCGCTCAGAAGCTTTTCATATGTGATCTCATATGCCAGATGAGCCGGAAGCCATTTATTCAAAAACTCTGTTACAGGATTGGACTCAGCACCCGACAAATCACCTTTGTTTATCACTACTTCCACCAAAAGGCTGTCTTTTCTGGCTGTCACTTCAACAGTTCCTCCGGTGATGCTCTGGATACGATCTTCCAGCCATGCTTCATTAACCAGCTCTTCATGCAGATATTCCGCTCTCTGATACATCTCGCTGATCATACCTTCCAGCTCTGTCAAAATAATGTCTTCCACTTCCAGCAATTCCTGCATCTGACGCATCCTGCGTACTCTTGCAGGCAGCATTTGTTCACTGTTCAACATCGATCTGTGGCACCTCCAGCGCAAAATATTTGTTATATTCCACAGTAATTGATTCCTTGGCACCGTTTACTGTCAGACTTTCAATCTCCTTCACACCCTCTGTGGCATTGATGATCTTGCTGACAGTAAAATAATTCAGTTCTGCAGTTCCCGCCTGGAACGCAATCTGAGCAAAATAATCAGTAAGTGCCCTTTTTATATTGTTGAGAACCGTTTCTGCTGTATAACCTGCTTCCTTGCGTATTATCCCGGCCACCACGACCGGGACGCTTTCTGCTGCAGAGACCACCGGATCCGCACCAACAGGGCGCATGCTGTCAATATACTCCTGCACGATCCTGATCTCATCTGCCGTTGGCCGTCTTACCTCAACAGAAATTATTGCAACCGATACAAAACCTGTGCCATCACGGGGAGCATTGACTTTCGCATTGCCCACAATTTTGCTCCCGGATGCGTTGACGGCTTCTTTTGCCCACCTTACATAGTGCTTTTCATTTCCACTGGTTCCCATATCATCTTCTTTTTCAGCCAGATCAGACATCAATGGTACGATTCGCATGGCGTTAAACCGCGCAAGCTCTTCAGCTACCGCCTGCAGGTTGTCCATTGTAAAGCTTCCCTCTATTCTGGTATCCTCATTCTTCAGACTTGCTTTCATTCTGGCCAGGATTCCTTCCGCGCTGAAGTCCATCAGATTCTCACCTCCATCACTGGCACCGGGATTGTATCAGTTCCATAAGTACTGGTACATTCAAAAGTAACCATAATCCCTGTAGCATAACGTTCAAACTCAAAATTATCCAAGCGTTTTATGTATGGATTTACCATCAGGGCCTCCACAATAAAACGCTCCAGCTCCAGCTTCAGGATCTCCCCGTCCATTGCATGTCCGATCAGCTGGTCCTGCCATTCAGCCCCAAAAGCATGAGAATATGCTGTATAATGAAATCGTTCGGTTGTCAGTGCCTTCAGGATCCAGATTCTCAGTGCCTCATTCCCTTCCACCATATAGGTGTACCCATGCTCATCCAACTTCAATTCATTTTTTTTAAAATCATAAGCATATTCCTTTAATAAAGGAAGCGTTTCAGCATTTTTTTCTTCCGATCCGGAACCGCTATAGTCAATAAAAGGAAATACACTCATACTCTGACCGCCTTCCCTGCAATATAAAAAGAAGATCCCACCATACAGACAATAACAGTATCGCGTTTCTTTAATGCATATCTTTCATGAAATTCCTTCAAAAAACGGTATGTTTCCGGAATTTCAGAAGGTTCCCGAAATATCTCCCCAATTTTTTCCCCAGTATCGGATGCTTCCAGCGTCAGTGCCGGATTAATGTAAATATTTTTAGAAATGGATTTGCCATACATCTGGATAGTAAGCGGTTTTATCGATGTAATTGCTGCCAGGTAAATACCATCTACGCCCCCGGATTCAGAATTTCCTCTTCCTTTTCGGATCGCCTCTACCATGTCCACAATATTTCTGTTCGTTGCCATCCGGCCGCCTCCTAACTGTTCTCTATCTCCTTCTCGTCCATCAGATTTTCAAACGCCAGTGTCAGATCCATTTGTGCCTTTCCAGCCGAAAAAGTGTGATTGTCACTCTCAATGTAAAACTGTCCATACAGTCCGGTATCTGTCTCCTGGACAATAATGGAATACCCGGATACTGCCCGAAAATCATTCGGTATACCTGATACACTGGCAGACCCTTTTGTTGTCACCAGCATCTTCTGTGCGTCTGCTGCAGCATCTTCTCCATCATTCTGCTTCAGAGTCCTCTGTACCAATCCATACTTTTGGATGGATGCCGTATCCTCCACAATTTTAACCACGTTATTGCTTTTGTCCGTAATTAAAATCCTGTTAACAAGGTTTTGAAGAGTACTTTTATAAGTCGCTTCGATCAGGTTATAGTCTCCTGTCATCACAGCTCCGCAAAGCTTCCCTTTCTCCACCACACTCACTTTATTGATATTTGCCATTAAAGGGATATACTTGCTGCCATTCTTTTTGGATGCTGCCGTGTACGCCATCATTATGGCTTCATATGCCTTTTTTCCAAAGCATGGCACAGACACATGGATGCCCGTGACAGCCATTTCTCCTGCATCGATTCCCAGTTCCCGGCAGATTTCCGGTACAATTGTCTCCGGAGTCCCGTCAAACAGCTGGTTTATATCCGAGTTATTGATATAAAACATCAGATCATAGGCCAGGTAAGATTCCACCCTGGAAGCCGCCGCTTTATCAATATCAAAGATAATGCCCCCAAAAATATCTTTCCCGGCATCATCCTGCAGGATGACTTCATCTCCTTCGTTGATAATTACAGCCGGGAAATTTTTGTCCTGCTTATTCTTTGCTACTGTAAACTTAAGTGTCCGGGCTACCTGCTTGGTATCTCCTGCCCATGTAATGGTTTCGATCAGTTCACTGAGATCTTTTCCTCCAGTAATCAGTTTCATACTTCTCACCACCTTATCCCGGGATTACGTATACATCACCCGGATAAATCCAGTGTCCATTGCCGGAACTGGACCTGCCGTGCTTTTTTGCACTGGATTCTATTATCCCACTGTTAGCTCCATAAATTTTTGTATACTGTGCTCCGGCTCCGTAACTTTGCTTCGAAATTCCCCACAGTGTATCCCCGCTCACAACTGTATGTGTACCGCCGGATGTCTGTACCGCCGGTCTTTCCAGCAGACCATTGGACCGCACTTTCGTGGCAGTCTGCACAGAGGGTACATTCAGCGTTCTATACTCCGAAAGTGAGATGGTATAATAAATATCATTGTCTCCTTCCTTCATGGAATAATTAAACTCATCGATCAGCATTGCAAGGTTAATCTTCAGATCCGTAATAATCACCCTGATGACTGCCCCGCCGGTCATCCATTCTTCCAGCAGGGCAGCATACTTGCCCGGAGCCCTGGTTGCATATTTATAAAACGGGGATTTCTCCGAAGGGAAGAAGCTGCTGAATTTCGTATGCTTCAGCCCTCGATTTCCCTTCAGATTCGCCTCCCCGGCCGTCAGGAGAGTAATCGTCTGATTCAATTGCTTTTCTGTAAATTCGACTACCGCCGGATTCACAGGCAGTAATATAGCATCATTCCGGTTATTCGCACTCAGTTCAATTGTTCTGCTTTTCACCCGGCCACCCCCCTAACCCATGTTTACAACAACTTCCAGTACTTTCTTTGCCACCTGGTCCGCAACCTCGTCAATGTCTTCTTCTTTTCTGACTTCAATTCTGTCCGCCAGCTTCTGGATGATAACCTGTGCACCACCTCCAAATGGCCTGTGTTTTTCGGGAGCATCAGGATCCGGTTTTTTATCCTTATCCTCACGGATTTTGTCAAGAATCTCCTTCAGGATATCCGTGATGCCCTTTATGTCCGGCTTTTCCGGTTTTTCCCCAGATGCAACGGACTGATTCATATTTGCCATAGCCACTGTGCGTTTTACTATGCCGTTTTTCCCTGGCATGCTGCCGGCCATCATAGCTGCGCTTTCTTTATGAGGCAGGATCCGGCTGCCCTTCGGCAGATCAACCAGTTCAGCGCCTTTTTCTCCAACCCAAGTCAGGCCGCCTTTCCAGTTGTTGCTTCCCTGGGCGTTTTTCCCCACCTCCGTATCCGCATTTCCTCCGCCTTTGATCGCATCAGCCACATTTCCGAACCATCCGGCTATCTTGCTGACAGCTTTTCCGATTCCTTCTACAATCGGCTTTACCACACCCCAGACGGTTTCCACTATTGACTGGATACCAGGAAATACCTTTTCTACCACACCGAACAGGACTTTAAACACATTAATTACAAGATCCATCACTGGAGAAATGACGCTCCAGGCAGTGCTGATTATATCCCCAATCACAGGGGCCGCTGCTCCGATCACTTCCTGGATAAAGCCCATCCTCTCGCCGACAAATCCGATCACGCTTCCAACCTTATCTCCGATCTCGGAAAAAATCGTCCTGAAAACCGGAGCCAGTTCGGAAACCACTGTCCCGATTCCGGATACCAGGCCTGCTATCACAGGAGCTGCCTGTGCAATGATATTGCCGATCGTGGTGACCACCGTCTCGATAACCGGAAGGATCACCGGCAACATTGTCTGCACAGAAGAAATGACACTCATTAAGGCCGGAAGACAGGCGGCGGCTACCGTCTGAATTGTTGATACCATACTGCTGGCAAAAGCAGTCAGCTGCGGAATCATTGGTGCAAAGCCGCCGGCAAACGTTCCGATTACAGATGCCACGTTTCGTGCTCCAGAAATAAACTTCGGAAATGCTGCCGTTGCCGTGTCAAATCCTTTTCCAATAATTGGAGCAAGAGAAGGAAAAGCCTCCATCAGCCCATCCTTCAGGCTTTTTATAATAACAGGAGCTTCCTTCCTGATCTTAGGGGCTGCTTTCTTGATTCCGGAACTGACTGCCCCGGGCAATGCCTTGATCACATTTCCGATCATGGGCAATGCATTTTTAAACAGGAATGTAGATGCGGAATCCACTACCTGCTCCATGGATGCCTTTACATCTCCGCCGATTGCCAGATTCCCCATCAGGTTGGAGACGGCAGACTTCATGGCAGCAAAAGATCCGCTGAAAGTCTCACTGGCTTCTTTTGCGGTTGTTCCGGTGATATCCAGGCTTTCCTGGATTACATGGATCGCTTCATATACATCCGCCAGGCTGTTAATATCATACTTCACACCGGATATTTTCTGGGCATCGCGCAATAGCCTCTGCATTTCCTCTTTCGTGCCGCCATAACCCAGTTTCAGGTTATCCAGCATAGTGTAATTCTGCTTTGCAAAGCCTGAATAAGCATTCTGTATGCTTTCCATGCTGGTGCCCATCTTATTGGCATTATCCGCCATGTCTATGATCGCCATATCGGCCAGATCAGCGGCCTTCGTGGTATCTCCCCCAAGGCTCTGCAGGAGACTGGCAGAGAAGCCGGTAACGGTTTCCATGTACGCATTAGCCGATAATCCGGCTGTCTGAAACGCTTTATCCGCATTCGCTTTAACCACATCGGAATTATCCTTGAAAAGCGTTTCCACGCCCCCGATGCTCTGCTGCAGATCGGCTCCGTTATTCAATGCCCCGCCAGCTATGGCCGCAAATCCTGCCCCGGCAATCCCCACGGCAATCGTTACACCTTTTGCCATGCCACCAAGCATGTTCTTTATGGATGACAGCCCCGCCGTAGCCCCGTCTTTGATTGCTATGATTGGCCTGACAACCATGCTGCCGACAGATTTCAGCTTTGAACCTATTGTTCCCAGCACTTTGCTGGCGGTATCCTTTGCCCTGATAACAGGGGATGCTATTTTCTTCCCTACTGTCCTGACTGCATTGCTTATCTTCGTAATCTTTGCACTGGCTTCGTCTTTTGTCCTGATGACAGGGGATACTATTTTCTTTCCTACAGACTTAACCGCATTGCTTACCTTCGTAATCTTTGCGCTGGCTTCATCTTTTGCCTTAATGACAGGAGATGCTGCTTCTCTCCCCAATTGCCGCATTTTCCCAAGCAGTCCGTCTGTTTTTGCCATGGAAGATGCTGTATCCACTTTTGCGGTATAGGTTTTGTCCCAGATCTCTTTCAGCCCGCTTTTGGTCTTTGCTGCATCTGTCCGCAAAGCAGCCTGTTCTTTTCGTATATTTTTCAGTACTGCAGTGGCATTATCCCTGATGCTGATACTTCCTACAACGCTCACGTAACCTCCCCCCAGCCTTCCATGTCTTTCTTCCGTTCCTCCAGGGCTTCCAGCATAGATGCAATATAAAAACACCTTTTTTCCACGCCAAGTCCAAGCAGGTATTCCAGACTAAAGCCGCGCTGAATGTAGTAATGCAGGAAATACATATCGGCATCCTGAGTTATCAGTTTTTTAATTCACTGACCACCGTTACTTTCCGATCCCCGGTCACACCGGAAATCTTCATAACTTCCATGGCAATCTGGGAAATCTCACTCATCTCAAAGATGTCAACTACCTCTGTGTACTCCCTGATTTCTTTCTGATCCTTCAGCTCAACAGCCAGCTGCTTTAAATCAGGCTCCACCACAGCCAGATACACTGCATACTTGTCCGCCGCATTCGGATCATTTTCATCTTCGATTTCAGTACACTCCACAATCTCCGGATACAGCAGGCTCTGAATTTTGATATTCTCATCCAGGCTAGGGATATGCAGCGTCTCATACTTTCTGGTTTTTCTTTCCTGCAGGCGTTTCACTGCTTTCGCCGCAAAACTCTGAAATACTTTATCTTTTTCTTTACTGTCCATACCTTGCCTCCTATGCAACTGCATCCAGGTTTTGTAAATCTGACGGGGTAAATCCGATCGTAACCTCTTCCTCTATGATTCCGCCCTTCTCCCAGTTAATCACCGGCAGATCATTGTGCCATACATTATCACAGGCCCAGCGCTCCACCTGACTGCCTTCTGCATCCGGATCCTGCAGTTTGGCAATAAGGCTGCATCTGACATCCTGCCCCTTCTGCCATTTCTCCAATATCGCCTTCGCCCTGGTATATACTTTTTTCACCGTATAGGAGCCTTCTCCCTTCAGTCCTGTGATCTTGCTGTCCACATCAAGCCCGATCTGAACATCTTCACGATTGGCTGTAACCTTCATTTCTATTTTTGAAAACTCGAAGATCTTTTCCCCGTCGATCCACAGCTCACCCCATGTTCCGGAAAGCGTCTTGTTTCCTCTGATCTTCATATACCAATTCCTCCATCTCCTACATATTGACACCCATGGTCAGATCTTCCATAGCGTTCACAAACTTGATGTTGCTGGTCAGGAATACTCTGGTTCCGGTGTTAGCTGATGCCACCGCTATATCATCCATCTCGCTGGTATCGATTCCCCGGCCTTCCAGATAAGTCCGCTGTGCTTCCACATCCACACTCACCACGTTGTCATAAGAACTGTCCAGCACATTTCCAAGCAGCTCCCTGTGGTAGGCTCCTATAGCAGCAACCAGCATCTGCTTCCCATCGTAATCATTAATGACCTTACCCACATAATTTTCTTCATATGTATCCCGTATATCGTCCATGTACAGGTCCATACCCTCTACAATCTTGATATACCGGACATCCTCTGTTTTCTCTGCGGTAAAGGTAACCAGACTGTTGATCCCGCGTCCGATCTTATATTTTTTCCCGTCAAAAATCACAATCAGTTCGCCGTCATTAATGTGATCATCCGGATTATTCAGTACATCCGCGCCGGAAATATCCGTCAATTCGTAGTAAGTGCTGCTCCGGGACAGCGGAAGCCCCGCCAGCACACCGGCAATCCTTGCGCAGTATTCAGCGGCCGTATGCTGCTTTCCGGTGATGGTGGAGTGGATATTCTCCGTTGTAAAATTAATGATTCCCTCATGATCCGCCTTATTGTTCGCCAGCACAGCCTTAAATGTTTTCTTGTCATCATCCCGGCACTGCTTGATCCAGGCAGTAACCACAGTGAGATCCTCCTCCTTTACCGCCGGGACGCTCAGATAATTCCACTTCAGATTTTTCAACTTTTTCAGCGCTGCAGTTATATCTGCCGTGTCAGATATCCTTACTGCAATGACTGATGACGGGGCCCCTGCAAAGACCAGTTTTATAAAACCATAATTTTCTTCCGTCCAGTTCTCAAAATCCACCTCATCCACTTTTTTGTATATGCTGAGCTCCTTACCGCCCTCCTTGCTGTCCTGCAGGATGAGTGCGACAATTCCCCGGGCGCTTCTTTCCACAGCGCTGACTCCTTTTCCCCGGAAAACCATCGAGAAATTGGGTAATCCTAAACTCATAACTTATTCCTTTCCTTTTCTACAGCTACATCCAGCTCTCTCATCAGTTCAGACTCTGCTTCCATCGGAAGCGGATGCCGAAACTGTAGCGCAAAGCTGGTATGCAGCACATGATCTGCTACTTTATGACTGGCGGACGGCACTGTGATATGCCTGCCCCCAAATGAAAAAACAGGGCAGAATAATCCGCCCAGTTCACCGGCTTTTACCAGATAGGCAGTGTTGCTTTCATTTTTCTCGTGGTATGCAACATCCACCAGCACTCCCATCTCCACAAAAAATCTGTCTACCGTACTATTACTTAGCATAATATCTATAAAGTAATAAGTCTCTGGCCTTGTGATACCATGCTCATCATCAGTACTATGAATCTGCTCAAAAAAAATGTCCACAGCCGGATCCAGCTTCTTTAAGCGCCGGATCACTTCATCCTTGATCTGCGTCAGCACCTCTTCCATCCTGGCCTCCTATAGCTCATGGTTACTGATAAAGTCATTCATCCATTCCCGAAGATACCCTGGCAGATGTTTTTGCACTTCCTGCAGGGACAGCTCCATCATGTGTGCACCCGGGACAAACCCTCCGCCTCCACGAGTGCGATGCCCATACTCCACCGGCTCCACATAATCCACGTTATTACAGACTTCAATATAGTATTCGTTTCCCCGTTTCCGGATCTCCCCAACCTGCCATGCATTCCTCAGATGGCCGGTTTTAACCGGGGTCTTTTCCTTTACCAGCCCAGACAGCTGTACTGCCACGTCAACGACCATCTTCCGGAATTCTTCCGGGTACCGGGTCTCTATTACCTGCGACAGCTGTTGTTCCCATTTATCCAGCCCCTGAAATTCATAAGCAGTCTCAGACAAGAGCAGTATCCAGCCTGATGGGGATATTCTTATGGGATGGGTGCTGCTCCGGAAAGCCTGCCACCGCTTCGATTTTTTCCCCAAGCCTCCTGATTACCAGAAAATCATTGGGCTGGATGTCAGCCTCCGGATGGGTAAAAAGACAGTATGATGTATCTGTTTTTGCAGTAGACTTGGACCGTTCCAGTTTTCCTCCTGTATGGGTGGAAACTGCACAGCTGCCCTCATAAACCTTTTTCCCATCACTGCCTGACCGGAAAATGCTCTCCCCGTTTGGCAAGGTATCTTTATAAGGCCTGTAAACCGCCACGGCATCTTCGTAGGTCATGGCCAGAATATCCGCTTCTGTCATTCCCTTTTGTCCTTCGGCAGGTTCATTTTTTTGTAGCGGTTCAGGGATGCTTCATAATTTTTCATTAAATTAACGGCAGCCTGCTGACTGCTCCTTCCATCGCGGTAAGAAATAGCTGTATCTCCACGAGTGATACTTGCTACCGCCTGTTCTTTTTTGACTTCCTGATCAGCACGCATCATATCCTCAGTCATCTGAGCTGCGGTATTCAGAAGCTGATCCGGAAGGTCCTCCCGGTTGCAGTAGATCAGGATCCTGTCTACTGTCCTGCGGATATACCTTCTGGCTGTGCGCTCTTTTTCTTCAGTCAGCTTCATGCTGTCCATCAGTTCCGCTGTCAGCCAGTCCTCCTGTTCCTTCGTCATCGGCCGCTTCCCCCTTTTTCTTTTTTCCCGGTACCGGCTGTATTCTTTTTTATTGCCGCCTCCAGCTGCTCCCTGGTACCCTCCAGCTCCTGTGTCAGACCGGCGATCTTTTTCTCAGCCGCCTTCAGATTTGCCCTGGCATCCTGCAGTTCCTGTTCTGTTTTTCCCTGTTCCGTATCTGTCAGCACGGCAGCTCCCTTTCCAGAATCACCTCTATACCGGATAAATCCCTTCGCTTCCAAAGCCCTGGCCGTATCTTCTGATCCGGTTTCTTTTACCACGTTCTCTCTGCGCAGTATGATCTTTCCCACTGTATGCATCCTCCTTTTACCTGGCTGCACATTCTGCAGCCTTATTCCAGCGCTTCCTTCAGGTTTGCAAAGCACTGTACGATTTTCTTTTCAGTAATCCACAGGTCATGGAATTTGCGGTAATCCATTGCCCAGGCCCGGGCCTTCTGATTGGTTTCCGGATCAAAAATCCGGGTCTTGTCTGTCTTGGATACCGCAATGGGCGCTGTCTTTGGGGTAATGATCCAGTTAATGCTCCTGCAGCCTTCCGCCGGGGCAAAACCGCCGCTCTCCTGTCCTTCCGTTTTACCATCCTTAAACAGATAAGCTGTTTTCATCTTGTCAGATCCTACCGGGATCAGCGGATAAATCCCGTCCAGGCTCTTCACCTTCAGAGTAACATCTCCCTGCCGGAAATCAGTTACATCCAGCTTTCTGGACAATTTCTCACTCATAGACAGGATTGCTGCCGTCATACGGTCTATTGTGATCACAAGCGGCGTATTCTCTCCCACCACATCCTGAACTGCGGCGATATCATAGTAAAGCTTCTGCAGGATCGTCGACTCTGCAGGAACATATCCGCCGGATGCCCTGCCCTTCGTGATACAGTTTGCAGCAATTTTGCTGTAACGGTATGCATCAATCTCCGGTATCACCTTTTCCCGCTGGAACTGTCCCATCACTGTGGATGCTGTCAGGGCAAAGTTGGTCTCATCCACGGAATTTTCGTCGAAAGAAAAAGAGCGGCCACGATCCTGTGTCATAGTCATGGTCTGGTACTTAAAGTCCACGCTGCCTTCAACAAAACCATTTTTGCGGTCATAATCCGCCAGGCCGTCCATGTCAAGGCTGGGAATCTTAACCTCTTCCCCGCCATTATATTTGATCAGTTTTTCATTTACCTCCATCCAGCCGGAGGTGGACTGCTCCACAGCAGCCTTGTCCAGCTCGCTCTGTATAATAGATGCTGTTTCGATTTTGTTCATTGTTTCTCATCCTTTCTCAAAAGATTTTTGATTAAAGTCCTCTGATATTCCTTGCGATCTGATCTCGGAGCAGCCCCTCCGCGGAAGCAGCATTCCCAAGCCCTTCCGGAGTCTTGCCCTTAAGCCTGGTCTGCACTGCCGATGCAAGACTGTCCTTAAAGATCTGCATCGTATTCTTCAGGGTTTCCTCCATCCGTTCCTTGCTGGAATAATCCAGCACGTCGGCAAGACCCGCGGAATATCCGTCCTTCTCCAACGCTTTAACAGCCATTTCGCGGAGTTCTTTCCTCAGAAGCTTCCCCTCCAGATCCGCGATTTTTGCATCTTTTTTCTTCTGGTCTTCCGCCTCACGTTCCTCCGGCGACAGCTTTTTGATTCTCTCAGCTTCTGCAGCCTCATCTGCCCACTGCTTTTTTGCAGCTTCGATGGCTGCGTCCATGTCCGCCCGGGAAAAAGTTTCCTTTTCCGTATCCTCAGTGGTTTCTGTTTCAGCAGCTTTCTTTTCTTCCCCTGCAGCCTCTGATTCTTTCCCACTCCCGAAAAGTCCATTGATAAATTTCTGGAGGGCACTTACTTTCTCCGGCGCTGTTTCTGCTGTCTGCTGTGCCTGGGTTTCTGTAGCAGCAGCCTGGGTTTCCTTCCCAGCTTCCTGCATCGTGGTCGTTTCATCCATTTTTCTACCTCCTGGCTGATTTTTTATATAACAAAAACACCCTTTAAAACGCTTTTAAAAGGTGTCAATGTCCCGATTTCTGCAATTTAATAAGCACCCTGACGGGTGCTTTTACTTAATCCCATACTGCTCTCGCAGCTTCTTTACTTCCTGGCCAAACCACCTGGTTATTTCTCCAAGTTCCTTCTGCTCCTGCCCGCCATCCATGCCATACCGGGTCGGCTGAACATTCTTATACTTTTGTGCAATGGCCTTTCTTTTCTCCATAACCTCTGCCTTCAGTTTCTCCCCGGCTTTTTCATAGGCCTCCCAGGCTTTTCCATCGTTTCTCTCTTTCATACTTAAAGCCATACTTTTCAGCAAGCCTCCTTACTATAAAATCATACTCATCCGTGTCCGGGTCTATCTCACCTGCAAATATAGCCTGCATGCACTCCGCATATCCGTCTCCTTTATATTCATGGGCTATTGCGTCAAAGTCAGCATATTCCGTTTTTCCACTACGGATAATTCGATAGATATATTTATCATCTGCCCCGACCAGCTCGGAAAGTTTGTATTCCATAAACAGGCTGATGTCGCTGTCACTGAAGGAAAAATGCGTTTCTGCCGCCGGATGGTTATGCGTCACATATGCTCCTGCCAGTTCCTCCCCCAGATCATAATCCGGAAAGACCTGGCTGGCAGTACCCTGGCAGTGATAGATGCTGCCATCTCTGGTGATGCAGAACGCATTCTCTTTCCTGTTATCTGCCACAATCTGTTCCGTGTAGCTTCTTAACTTTGATTTTATCATCCGTGCGTCATTAAAGTCAATATGCTCCACCAGTTTCTTCTCTTCATGTACCGGTATCCCGTCTGTTCCGCCGACAACAGCTGACAGTCCCTTCTCTTTGACATATTTTTTCTTCCACTCGTCATATTTTGGATTATCAGCTAAAGGATTTACATCCTTTCGATCTTTAAACATATCTGTTTTGGGCTTTGCCCGGATCGTACATTTACAGTTCGGATGCATAGGCGGCAGATTTACACCTGCTTTTGCCGCTTCCAGCGGAAACGACTGTCCATTCAGCCGGATGCAGATGCCGCAGCCTCCCCCAAGGTAAATATATTCTTTGATGCCAAGCTCCTGATAGGATGCCAGTTCTCCCTGGTTGGCAAAATAACTGCTTTCTGTCCGGACAAGCCTTTCTGCCGCATATCTCCCTTTCCCCATAACCTCATCAATCTCTTTTGCCATCTGCTGGACAGAAGTACCTGACATGAAGCCCAGACTGATCTCCCTCCTGGCCAGAATGGCCAGCTTATCCGTATTATCCCATAACGCCTGAGAATAATTTTTTCCGGACCAGGGATGCTCCAGGATCCTCTTTAACATCTTTTCATCCACCTTCGCCACAGGGAACCCAACTCCCAGTACAAACTGTACATCATAACAGCCCCGGTAATAGTTGGTTTGAAACATATCTCCCAGCAGGTCCGTCAGTTTTGTTTCCGTATCACCGCAAAGGCTGATCATAGACTGATATATATTCGCCAGCAGCTGCTCCTTCCGGCTGATCCGTGACTTTGCTGCCAGCGTATTCAATTCCAGCAGTGTCCGGGAATCACCCTTTGCCTCTGCCACATAAGCATCTATCCTTTTCCTCCACCGGCTGTATTCCTCGCCAGTCAGGAGCCGGGAAGCTTCCGCCTCTGTCAGATTGTTCCTGACAGCATACTTCTGGTACATGGCATGGATCTCCAGTTCCAACTGATTGGCTGTTTCATCGTACAGCTCCATAACGTCCCGGACAAAACTGTCTGTTTCCTTCGCATTATCCAGCACTCTCTGCTTTGCCCTCTCAATCCATTCATTCCTCTCCCTCTGGCCCATCCGCTACCTCCTGTTCCGGCTGCCGAAAAGCTTTGACAAAATTTTCATAGATTCCAAAATCTTCCTTGTCCTGCTTTTTTTCTGCCTCCAGCTTATCCAGTTCATCCTGCACATTTTCCACCGCCGGGATCATCTGCAGTCTGGTCTCCAGAGACAGGTCATTTGCCAGCATGGTAACGATCTGAGCCGTTTCCAGATCATTCTGAGGTTTATTCCGCCGGAACTTTGGAACAATATCCCGGTAATCAAAGCTATGGCCCATCACATTTAATATATTTGTGATCAGTTCAATCCGGCGCTGAAGGCCCTTTTTAAACTTCCGCTCCTTAATGGCACATATCTGCTCCAGCCCCCACAGCTTATATGAAATCGCCACACCAGAAAGATTGCCGCCGAAAGCTTCGTCACACATATGCGGCACATTGGCCATGGTATGGATATCCTCCTTCAGCCGGTCCTTATAGTTTTCCAGCGCCGTATCGTCAACCTGCTTTAACAGCCACTCTACATCTCCCCCGTCCTCCAGGATGATCGCACCCTTTTCCTTCATGTCCCTGATATTCTGGCTGGATACATCCCCCAGCTTTAATATCTTCAAAAGAGCATCATCATTATACTGAAAGTAATTCGCAGTATTGCTCTGCACCCTGTTGTAGGCATCTATCTGGGTGATCACCCCTTCAAAGTCTCCGGTCCGTTCTTCATTGTTGACATATTCAATGAAAGGAACATCCTGCCAGTAGTGCTCTTCTACAGCCTCCAGATTCAGACGGCTTCCATTCACTGACCGGAAACGCATCACCAAATATGCATTCCAGAATTCTACTTTCCGAACCGCATTTCCATCTTTGTCTTTAGAAAGAATTGTCCGGATAAACGCTATAGGTTCAGCAAAACCGCTGTCTGTCTCACAGATCATTATCCCGGACTTTGCCGGTACCCGGGCCAGCCGGATACGGGCTTCTTCATCCATGTAGAGCATTTCAAAGCAGCTGCCGCAGATACTGCAGTTTTTTGCCAGCTCCATATTATGGTCCTGCTCATCGTTGTAATTAAAGATATCCTGTACCATCCCAAGGAATTGCTCATCCTGGGAATTGTATACCACCGGCTGCCCGACGAAATAACCGGTAGCCGTATCCGTAATATATCGAGCCATGTTGTTTACAAGCCGGTTGTTGGGAGCAGTGCTGTCCCTTTTGGTTTCCCTGAGGATCTTATGGTTTCCGATATAATAATCATACAGGTTTCCATATTTGGTATCCGTGGCATTTTCTTCAATGATATCCCGGATATCCTTTTCCGTCAGGCTCTCAATAGATGCCCTGTCCATATATAATACAGCCACAGCTGCTACCTCCTACAATCCCAGGGATCCCTTGTCCAGGATCCGAAACTTCTTGGTTTTCTTAGCCAGCGTCCGGCAGCCCTCCAGCGCATCCGGGCCGTCATCATGGGCACCCATGGGAAAATGCTCCATCTGCTCCATCAGACGCTTGTGGCGTTTGTTAAATTTTATATAATGATTCTTAACATCAGGCTGTAGCGTCTGGACCCTCATGGTTTTATCGCTGGTCTGAGGGACCTCTTCGATCGGCAGATACAATCCTGCCCTGGCAGATGCTTTTGCCAGTTCTTCCTTCAGAAACCACTGGAACTGCACCGTTTCAGCTCCGAACTTTTTGTAGCCCCGCCCAAAATCACGACGGAGCCATTTTTCCTTTTCCAGCACATCCTCGATAATCCTGTCAGGATGTCTTCTTTCGATATCCGCATCCATGACATACATATATCCGGTAACCTTATGCTTTGCCATGGTTATGATCGCAGAGAAATCGCTGTGCTTGGACTTACCCAGGGACGGATCCACGAAACCGAAGAAAAGGTAATTCCCGTCCTTAAAGTCAATCTCCGCCTCATTGTAGTACTCAAACCATTCAGGATTAAAAATACAGTCATCCGGATTGATCGGTTCATTTTGTTCCTCAGAGTTAAAAGCTGCTTCGCCTTCTGTCACCCTCATAACCATCAGATCATAATAGGAAAGCTTTTCTTCCCAGAGGACCTTAGTGCCATTCAGCATCCTTGCTCTGTTATTTTCAAAAAAATCCTTTGCTTTCTGCTCATGGTCATCATTTGAAAGATCCGTAAAAATGTCCTCCCATGCCTTCCAGAGGTCGTCCTCCTTAGAAAAAGAGATAACCGCGCGGTACTTGATTGCGCGGTATCCCGGATTTTTAAGAGTCTTTGCCAGCAGGCTGTCATAATGCAGCAGCGTCCCGATATAGATAATATCCGTATAATCGTCACCGGCTTTGGACACAGCTTTCAAAAACCAGTTTTCCAGTTTTGCGCGCTGTTCAGGTGTCCGGACATTCTCATCATTTTCAATATCATCCAGAACCAGCAGGTCCGGCCTCCAGTTCCTGTGCTTCCTGCCTCTGATCTTCTTTCCTGAGCCGATCGCTTCCACCTTGATGTTTGTGCTGGTAACCAGCACATTGCTCCGCCATACCTTCCCGGTCAGGTCCCCGAAATCTTCCCTGAGGGCCTCATTTTCTTCAAATTCGACCCGGATATTGTCCAAAAATCCTTCCGCCTGCTCGGAGCTGTCGGAGATAATAATGGGATAATGCTTATACTCATATGCAACGGCATGAATCGTCCCCTTGAAGGTAAGGCTCGTAGACTTTGCATGTCCACGGGGAGCTGCTACTACTCTCTTACTCCCCTGCATCCGGCTGATCTCTTTTTTCTTTGCCGGAGTGGCTGGCGCAATTCCCTTTAATACGCCCTGCTGCCAGATGTTATCCAGATCCCGGTGGAAGGCCGGAGACGGCCGGGAAAAATAATGCGGGAAGTACGCCCTTCCGAAAAACTCCATATCAATTGCCCCAAGCCGCTGCCTGATGCCTCCTGGTCCTGTTACAGGAGCACCGGCTTCATAATCTTTTAAAATTCTTACTCGCTCCGGAGATTCCTCCTTATACAAAAAGGCTTTCAAAAGACCCTCCAGGTCATTTAAAGCCTCCGTTTTTTCATCATAGAACATCCTGCTCTCTGCTTCGGCCATTGCGCCGATCAGCGTGCCAATGCTGTCTGCTTTTCCTTTTTTCAATTCCATCGCCTCCTGCCTGATGCTCCTGCCCCTTTTGCGCCCCATTCCGCCCCGGATTCTGCCTCCGCGCCCGTTTATCCGGGTTTTGATTTTTAAACGGTTTTGAACGGGTCTGGAACTGTTTTAAACGATACTTCCAATAAAAAAGAGCCCTCAGCACATTCTTCTGAAGGGTAGGCTTCGCCACTCCGTCCAGTCACTCCTGCCCGGCTCTTCTTCATTATGCTCCACTCCCTCCCGGATCGGGACGAATCAACCGTTCCTTTCAGGTAGCTTCTTGTAAAATCTGTTCCGCCGGATCCTCCGTCATATCCTGCCCGGCATCTTCCCCTGCATCCTGTTCCGGCTCAAAGCTCAGCCGCACTTCCTTTTTCGCATTACAGACGGTTATTTCAAATATGGCCTTTCTCTGCCGCAGATCATAACGTATCACACGATTTGTAAACCTTTCCAGCACACCCTTTACAGATTTGGGTTTACCGTCTTCCAGGCGGATCACGGAAGGCTCCACCGGCATATCCCTTCCCCCGGACAGCAGGCTGATCCACTCTGCTTCCAGGTGAGACAGCCGGGAAGGCATTCCGCTGTCCCCAAGAAAACGGATCACTCCCGGAACTTTTTTCACCTGATAATATGTTTCCGCATTATAGACCAGATTCAGAAATACGTATCCCGGAAAGAATACATATATCTCTCGGATCCAGTTCCCGCCGCGCCGGATGGGTCTGTTCTCTCTGGGTACCAGCGTTTTGATTCCCCTGGCCTTCAGTTCACTGGATATGGATACTTCCTCTCCTGTCTTTACCTGGATCACGTACCACATGATGCCTGTCCCTCCCGTCCTTCCGCCTTCTTTTTATTGAGATATTCGCTTACCTGCCTGTACAGTCCGGGATTTTCTTTCGCCATCGCTTCAAATACAAGGCTCTTGACTGCCTCCAGTCCGGCTTCATAGTTGTCGCGGGTCTGTACCTCGATCCGCTTCTTGTAGGCCGCTGCCCTGATCAGGCCGTTGGTCTCCTTGATCAGCTTCTCCACAGGCACTTCCTTCATCTGCTCTTCCGATATTCCTGTCAGCGCATTCATAACATGATGGCTGGCCAGCCGGATCAGCGCCTCCGAAGTGTCAAGATCCGGATAGCGGTTCATTTCGTCCATCAGCAGGGAAAAATTACTCTGTGCCACGTTGATCATCTCCACCGTGGCCAGATACTTTTTGGCATATGTGCAGATCGCCATCTGGCTCATTTCTTCGCCGTTTTCCTTTAAAAAGGCAACGATCTCTTTATAAGTGCATCCGGTCAGGAGCATCTGCTCCACGGTGTCCTTCAGTTCTGGCGGCAACCTGTCCACCTTGCCGATGCTTCGTCTCCGCTTCTCCTGCTCCATATCAGCCGCCAAGATCTACCATGTTATCTTCCAGCCCGCCGCCCAGGAGCCGGATTCCTTTTCCAGTTACCTTTGCCTCCAGATTCTGATATTCAAAATCTGCCAGGCCGGCATCCTCATGGGTCTTCATATCCCTTAAATGGATGTACCCCTCTTCCTGAAGGAAATTAACACTGTCAATGAATTCTTGGCGTCCAATGGCCTCATAGCTCACAGCCTTTTCCACACTTCGGAGGGGATTGTATTTCTCCCGGAGCAGATTGATGGTGGAAAGCACCCGCCCATTGTTCATCATAAAATCACCGGCGCGAAGCCTGCGTTTTTCTGCTTCTCTTCCCATTTGCCTTTACCTCCCTTATTTACTCAACATGATTTCCAGCATTTGATCCAGCTTGCGGTCCATCTTGTTCATTTCACGGATGAAGTCATCTTTCGTCAGATACTCTGACTTGATATGCTTTATATCCTCGCGGCACTCGTCAAAATCCTTCTCATGGAGTCCCTTGGGAGTATAATTATCCCGGATCTCCCTGATATCCTTTTTCAGTTCTTCCGTAGTTTCCTTCACATCCGCTTTTCTGGCAAGCTTCTCTTCCAGTTCCCTGATACCTTTCCCCTGTCCATCTACCTGATTCATAGTCCGCTTCAAAAAATATGAAAGGACCCCTATGACGGCTGTCCCGGCCAGCCCAATCAGCTTCACGATCAATTCATCCATCTTTCCGCTCCCCGTAAAAAAAGATACACCTGCATTTCAATACAAGTGTATCTTTTTTCTCTAAACTGGTACATATAAAGTACTTTATTTTTTTGATTGCAGAAAATCAAACAGATTTATCTGCCCATCTATCGGTTTCCTTCTGATCTCTTCCGCCTTTTCATAAACTATATTGCGGATCCACACTTCTGTCAATCCATACTTTGACGCAAGCTGGGCATAATTGCTGCCGTCGAATTCCTCCCGGATCCTTCTGTCCCTGTCAATCCGCCTCTGGATATCTTCAGCTTTTGCAATATATATGGATGTCCCGCCAAACTTCCGGGTCAGTGCCAGGTAAGGTTCTATTCCAATCGCTTCCGCAATCATCCTCTGTTCGTCCCTCAAATCCTCAAAATTCAGTTCCATTCTCGTCACCGCCTTTCTTTCTGGCACTTTCCACATACCGTTTCAGCATTTCAATCAGCTGGTTTCCCTGTTCACAGCTGAGCCAGGCAAAAGGATCTTTTGCAGCAGCATCCATCTTCAATTCTTTCCGGATCACGGCACAGAGCCGGTCTCCCAGACCTGCTTCACTGGGCTTTTTGTCACACGCCTTCAGGCTGTACATGAGCGCCCATATTTTTTTCTGCTGCCCCGGCGTGACTCCGCCCGGCCTGCTGTGCCCTTTCCCTTTCGAAGGGGCAAGCCTTCCCTGCAGGGCTTCCAGTCTGGAAATCACTTCCGCCGCTTCCCTGTAGGTCAGCTCCCGGATGGATTCTTTTCCTGTTGCCCCTCCTACCAGAACATGCAGTTCATCTTCCCCATTCCCGGATTCAACAATGCCCAGCGCGTTTCCGATCGCATAAATCTTCCGGATCTGGAACTGTTCAATTTTTTTCATCTGCCCCTCCATTAATTATTCCGCTTTTTCGGCCTCTACAGTTACCTTCAGGCCTTCATCCACAATAACGGCGCTGTTTATGAGGGCAATAGCCTCATGGGGGCTGCCTCTCCATCCGCCCGCCTTCAGTACCTGGACGATCCACTCCCAGTTGATAACCTCAGCTACCAGATAGGCCCAGTCACTGGCCTCCGGCTCCGGCAGTCCGGCAAGCTTCATAAGAGTCTCCGTATCCTTCGCATATTTGCCCTTCAGCTTTTTCTTCAGCACCCTCTGGATCTTTTCGTCTTCGGTAATCGCACGGATCGTTTCATCCAGGCTGCCTTCCGTATACTCGCCCAGGAACATCATGGTAAAAAGCCTCTTGCAGGGCTCCGTCATCTTGTAAGAAACTTCTTCTTTTATAAAATCCTTATACACTTCTCCCAGCATCCCCTTCAGCATGGCAAAGGAAACTGGCTTTACCGTGCTGTTGGTTCCCACCGTTACCTTTGCATTGCGGCTTCCCCAGTATTCCATCGTTTTGGATTTGGTGTCTTTCAGATCATCCACCGCATTTGTTTCAAACCACGCCTTAATGGCATCCACTTCCTTTTTGATCGCTTCCTGCTGGGCCGTCAATTCTGCCAGCCGGTCCACCTTTTCCCGGATGCCATCCTGTTTCATTTCATTCTCCGCCATTTTCAAATACCTCCCTGATTTTTTCCGCGCATCCCAGGCACACTTCCAATCCCAGAATTGTCTTTACATCATCAACGGATCCGCAGTGGAAACAGGCCGGTACATGTTTCGATATGTATATCCCCTCCCTGTCAGCTACAATATCCACCGGAACTCCTGGCAGCATGCCCGTCTTTTGCCGGATCATCCGGGGCAGGGTGACCGCCCCGCTTTTTGCCACTCTTTTTGTCACTTCCATCTGTGTTCTCCTTTCCCGCTCTGCATTTCTCATGGGCTTGCGACCATCGCCGGACTGACTGGCGGCTGCATTAGGAGGGGCATATGCCCCTTTATTTCACAGATTGTGCCTGCTCTCTTTTGGGCTTCGTGTACCGTACAATACGGCCGTCAGGTCCTGCAGTACTCACGATCTGTGCTCTGCCCTCCCTGATCAGCAGCGCACAGAACCGTATTTCTTCCCAGGCGCTTTCAAATCCTTCTATCTTTGTATATTTGCTCTTTTCCTGCCCCATTGCTGCCGTACCCCCTTTCTTCCATCCATTTGTCCCACTCCATGTCTTCTCCTGAGACTGTAACCGTATATCTGCAGCCCGGCTGGTTAATAACCAGCGTCTTTTTTGCCAGACCTGCCCTGTATCCCCTCTGGTAAGCCATGCCGGCATCCTGCCGCATCCGGCTCTGGCGTCCTGCTGCCCATCCGGAAATCCCGGCAGCCGCCATAATTAGCAGCGTCAGCAGAAAACCTGCAATTCCAGTACCAAGCCCGAATACCACCGTAACCAGCAGGGCCATGAGCACAGCTCCTGACAGTACACCCTTCAGCATAAAGACATTCTTTTCATTCATACGTTTCATCGCCGTCCTCCCTTACAGAAAACGGATTCCCATCGTGCCCGCCATTTTCTCCAGACCCGTGAGGGAAATATCCTCATTATTGACTGCATTGTTAAATACATTTACCGTGCCCCGGATACCCCACTTGCTCCGGCTGATGCTGTAAAGGTAATCGATCTCTTTCTGCATCCCCTTCTCCTGCAGCGCCGGGAACAGCTTGACGATATCATCCTTCAGGATGTCTGATGTCCGGTATCTGCCGTGCAGTCTTGTCCGGTTAAACTGCTGGGCGAAGATCGCCTCCTGCTTTCCCAGCATCTTGTTGTAGACCTCCACGTTGCCAATCAGTACGATTCCGATACCGGGTTTTCCGGTAATGATGTCCTCATCCACCCATCCCCGGATCTCTTCCAGGGCTGTGAATTTCAAATTTTGCGCCTCATCAATGATAATAACCTTATCTGTCTGACGGAGCTTATCCTGTATGGATATAGACAGATCCTCCGTCCTTAAATTCTCCGGCAGCTTCAAGGCCCGGGCGATCAGCTTCAGCAGGCTCCTGACAGAGCTGGTGCTGGGAGCCGCCTTCACATAGACCGCTGTGTTCGGGTTATCCTGCAGGAATTTGGCTGCTGCCTTTGTTTTTCCGATTCCTGCATCTCCATCAATGACGACGATTCCCTTTTCAAGCTGACAGTAACGAATCAGCTTATAAGCTCCCTCGGAGATGGATATGGGTATGTAGCCGTCTGCCGCCCGGCCGCCGCTGGGCAGCGCCTTTCTGGTATTTTCCTGCTTTTCCTTCCGGATCCGGAAGAATTCCTCCAGCTGCTTTTCCACCGCGGCAATATCGCCTTTGTCATAAATGCTGCGGCGGTACTGGCTCAGAACTGCCTGGCTGATCCCCAGAATCGGCGCCGCCTTGGCCTGGCTCAAGTTTTCTTCTTTTAAAAATTGTTCCAGTTTTTCCTGTAGCCCTGCATTATACTCTTTTCCCATCAATTGTTACCTCCCTGCCTTCTGGCTGCATTTTTATTCATTGTGTCAAGGTCCGCTCCGCCTGCCGCTTTCCGATACAGGGGCTCTTCCACTGCCCTCTGCAGTTCAATGACGGCAGGATCCGCGCTACCCTGATAATTCTCCTGATTACGCTTTGCCGTAGCCAGTACAAGATCCCTTGCCCTGATGCGGTCGCTCTCCGCCAGGATAATGTTCTCCCTATATTCCTTTGTAATACGCTCCAAACGCCTGGTTTTGGCCATGGCCTCCTTGACCTCATCTTTGCTGGCATCATAGGAGAGTACTGCTGCATCATCTGCCGGAACCGACATGATGTACCGGTCTTCCAGGTCATAGATCCTGACCTCGCTCAGATGTTCCGGGTCATACCGGTAATAAACTGTCTTACCAAGCATCAGCTGCACAAAATCATCATTCCAGTAGTCTATCCGGCTGCCGCCAATATCCAGACGGACGCCCCGCCGTGTCACCTTCTGGGGCCTTGAACTCCGCATCAGCATCAGATACAGTTCCTTGGGATCCGCTTTCCGCTGCACGCCTAAATATTCATAAAACACATCCAGCTTGCATTTCCCCTGGTCCTGCTCCACAGACCCGTTATAAGGCTCCATGTTAAAATACCCTTCCAACACAGCCGTCACATACTCTTCAAACTCTGCATCCGTATAAACCGCATCTTTCTTCAGCACATGCTTCAGGCGTTCCGGCTTTTCCGCCACGTTTCCCCCGGTATAGGTCTCAAACAGCCTGGAGAGGTCGTTTTTCACGTCCAGGAACCTCCGCTCGATGATCTTCGCTTTCGCATTCCGGACAATGGCATTGGTCATGTTGATGCCAAGCCGTTTAAAAACTCCCGGCGGCTCATAGGGCTCTTCCCCATCTTTCGGCTTCTTTTTCCGGTGCCCCAGACCCCCGATGTCCAGCGTCAGAAATTCACGGCCGTTATCGACGTAGATGTTATATGGGATCCCGTACTTCAGAATCGCCTTGCGGAGGGCGTACAATGTAGCCTCTGAACTCGGATTATAAGTAATGTGGTATCCTACGAATATGCCGCTCCTGGCATCCAGAAACGCTGTCAGGTATGGCCTGTGCAGCTTCCCGGCCCGGTCCCTTACCATCACGTCAAAAGTATGGTTGTCCGCAATCCACCACTC
Source organism: uncultured Lachnospiraceae bacterium (assembly GCA_910579645.1). Taxonomy (GTDB): domain Bacteria; phylum Bacillota; class Clostridia; order Lachnospirales; family Lachnospiraceae; genus Kineothrix. The sequence goes on from CAJTVK010000050.1 coordinate 24,853, forward strand.
ATTGCTTGCCATGTTTTCGTAGGTTCTCCGGATATACGGGGCACAGCGGTCATTAAAGGCCTTATGCCCTTCCCGTCCCAGCACCTTCACCCCTTCCGGCAGGTCATTGTTGATCCTCCGGTAAAAAGCGGAATAACTGGGGATGTCCGCATACAGATCCGGCCGTGCCTCCTGTGCCCACATCTTCGTATAGTCCAGACACTTCTGGATCGGATGCTGGGCCTGATCCAGATAATAATATAGGAAGGCCTGCCACACAGTTTCATCAATGGAGCTTGTCCCCTTTTTCCATTTCCCCCGTTTGTCCACCAGTCCCTTCAGGTCCTTCTCCCGGACTGCCTTCCACTTCCGGTACAGGATATCAAGAGAGATTTCTTTGTCCGGATGCTCCAGCCTGCAGAAAGCTACAAACCTCTTATCCACTTCCGCTTTGGATCCGGCACCGGGCTTCGCTCTGTATTCCTGCCACTGCTCCACCAGGCCGATCCAGAAGTCGATCTCCTTCCGTTCCTCCTGGGAAAAACAATCCACCGTCTCCCCTGCAGGATCCGGCTGCTGCTCCTGCACCCTGTCCGGAGGATTCTCCAGATTCATCCGGATCCAGCGCTGCTGCAGTTCCTCATCCAGTGATTCCAGTGGGATAAGGTATGTTTTGCGGTTTTTGTCATTCAGGGTCTCTTTGGCGGAAAGCTTTCCATATTGAATCAATTTCTTTACATACCTATAACTGCAGCCTTTAACTTCCGCCACCTGCTTTGCAGTCAACATCTGCCCCATACCATCACCCCTTTCCGGCCTGTCATCTTCAGATGCAGTAGGCCAACTCTGCATGACGGGGAAGTTTTCCCCGTTTCGACTATACATTGCTAATTTCCCCTGATATACTGATAGAAAAGGAGGACACTCATATGATTCATCAACGTTTTTATATCGCCTTCTCAAATCCTGTCCGTGCCGGAACAGCTCCGTTTACCAATTTTTCATAATACATTTCATCCTTTACAGCAGACAGCGGCGATATCTTATCCGGCCCCTCTGTCAAGTCTGGATAACAACTATCTGGTGACTCGCGGCACACGGCTCCAAGTCCGCGGAAATACTCTCTTAATCGCTTTTTTCTTTCCATATCTTCTCCTTTCAGCCTGTCATCTTCAGATGCAGCAGGCTATCCCTGCATGACGGAGCAAGTGCTCCGTTTCGACTATATGTATTTCAGCACATCCCTCATTAAAGCAATACCGCTGTCTGCTCCAACGGGAGCCTTCTTAACGCCTCCCTCAAACCGGATAATCACATATTCACCATCCAACTCCATGGACTGAATACTCATCCCCGCCCGCGTCAGCTTCACCGTTTCAAACAGACTCTTTACCAACTGCTGCTTTGTCGCTAATCCATTCATTTGTCATCCTCCTGTGCAATCACTATCTCCGCGATCCGCTCTTCCCTGTCCCCAATCCAGACATCCCCATTGCTTTTATCTACCATCAGCTCCCAGCCTTCCCACAAAGCATTTTCGATCCGCTTCCGATCCTGATCTGTTACTGGATGATGGTTATAAGGATCAAATCTCACCGTTCTTCCCATTCCGCTTCCTTTCTGGTCTGTCATCATCAGATACAGGAGACCATCCCTGCATGACGGAGCCATAGCTCCGTTTCGACTGAACGTTCTTTAAAGCCTTCTAAATTTACATATCCGCAAAATGCCTTTGGTAATATGTTTTTACTGACGGCGGACTGATCGGGAAAACGTTCATGGTGCAGTACCTTGCGATCATGCTGAAATTTAGTGCCTGCTGTTCCAACATCTGGTCAAACATCTGGTCCACCTGTCGCCTCAGTTCCTGCGGGAATGACTCCATCTTGCACTTTGCCCTGATACCCTCTGTTTCCAGTGTGCCGGCGGCGGCCATGATAATAGGTTCCGACTGTACTGTTGTCACTCTCTGCAGGATCGGTGTTAGCTGTCTGATCAGCTCAGTGCAGACTGCCGTTGCTGTCTGCATGATGATCGCTACATCCATATCCGGCTTTGTGTAGCTGCCAGTCCTACGGATTGCCGGAAGTACCTCACTTGTGACCCAGCGCTTAAACCTCCGGGCGGAGGGAAGCTTGCTGCCGAAAATAAGGGCGTATACACCGGATTCGTTAATCACAGTCATGTTCTGCGTTCCTGAGGGGGTAGCGATTTGCGACTCCCTTCTATCCTCGCTATCAATACGCTTTTTAGCGCATCTCTCGTATTGGCATATCCTAACGCCACTGCCACATCCTTTCCGACAATCCACGGTTCGCCCTCTATAATGACTGTCCGCACCTTGCCAAACTCCTGATTCTCAAAAACTTTTAATTCATTCATACATTTTCCTTTCTGGTCTATCATCAGATACAGGAGACCATCCATGCATGACGGAGCGACGCTCCGTTTCGATTATTTTACAACGAAAACGTCTTCCATCTCACATCCCAGTGCCTCTGCTATTGCTCTAGCTCTGATAGGATATACATAACTTGATTGGCCAGTTTCAATCCTGTATAGCGCATTGTTAGATAAACCAGCTTGTCTGGATAAGCTACATCTGGTTAAGCCTATGGCTTCTCTACGCTTCCTGATTTCCTCTTTTTTGGGTATAATCATTTCATTTCCTCCTTTCAAGTACATATGTACGTTTTTTTATAGTATCATGTACATACGTACTTGTCAATGTTAGATTTTCGTTTATCTGTACAATTGTACTTAAGTATGCTATACTTTTTGAGAATGGAAATTTATGAGGAGATCTTCATGTCGAAATTGTCAGAAACATTAAAAGAACTACGAAAATCAAAAGGACTTAGCCAAGCCGAATTAGCAAAAGAAACTAATTTGTCTGTTCATTCAATCAATAGCTATGAATCTGGTAGAAGAGAACCTAATTCAAAAGCAATGGCAACTTTAGAAAGCTATTTCCATGTTACAGGAGAATACCTCCGTGGTGAAATCGATAATGAGCCTGTATTTACATGGGAAGATTCTGAAATAATGGATTCTATCAAAGAATCATTTCCTACACTGATAAATAAACTTCTGTCTTCTTTTAAAACAGGATCTGCTATAGAACAAAAGGTGCTTTTTGATATATTTGTGGAACTATGTCACATTGCAACGATACGGAAAGACGATCCCTCATTCCGTTCCGCCGCATTTCAACTAATGAAGGAGAACTTTATCCATACAACACGCTTTATAGATTTTTGTAAATCGCTCCCAGTTTCGTCAGAATTAGAGATAAAAAGGCTTGAAAGTTTTAAGGCTACGTGTATGGAAGATTTCGAAAAAGCAATGTCCGAATTTCAGCGCTCATTATTAGAGTAAATTCATTGCTCTAATATCAGAGTTTTACCAATTCAAAATCTCTTTTTTTAGAGTTTTCCTTGATATAGGGGCACATGGACATTAATATAGGTGAGTGTGCCCCAGCACTTAAACCTCCGGGCGGAGGGAAGCTTGCTGTCGAAGATAAGAGCGTATACTCCAGATTCATTGATAATAGTAAGGGCCGGTGATTTGCCATCCCCTATTTCTTCTCAGTTCCCATTAGTAGTTCCCATTTAACTAATATTGGGGGAGCATAAAAAACCGTTCAAATCATGCAATTTGAACGGTTTTTTAAAACTTTTTGAAAGGTCATAAACATGATAAAATCGATACTTTCAAGAACTTTTCAAATTTTCTTTTGAACATTTTTAAATACTTTTTAAACGCTTCCTTTTTTATCATCAATTATCTTCTTTCTTGCTCAAAAAAGCCTCATCTCATTTTTCAAGTTCCCATTAATTTTTTATAGTGCAACTTTTATCTTTTACATAGAAAAAAGCCCCATTTTATGGGATTTCTCTCCATATAAGGGGCCTTAAGCCTTTTTAAGGATTACTAGTTCGCATTTTTGTAGAATATACGAAAACTCACACCCGATATTTTTCCTCACTTCCATATTTTTGTATCTGCTGTTTCAGTGATTCTTTTGACATACATCCCAACATATGGTCTAAAATTTCCTGAATCTATTCGTTACTAAATGCCTTAAAACTCATAGTATTAACTCCTTTCATCACGTCTGATATTAACTCAATAATCCCATTTAGCCGATTTCGCTTTTGCTCCAATAAATTCTTTTGAGTTAATAAAGCCTGTTCTTTATCGTAATTAGGACTGTCCATTATTTTCTTTATGTCTTCCAATGGTATCTCTAATTCTTTAAAGAACATAATTTCCTGTAACCTTTCTAGTGCTTTGTTGTCGTATAAGCGGTAGCCCGCATCTGACAATTCCGTTGGCTTTAATAAGCCAATCTCATCATAATATCTTAATGTTCTTATGCTT
>CAJTVK010000051.1 GCA_910579645.1 uncultured Lachnospiraceae bacterium
AATTTTCCTTGCGCTCTCAATTGACTTCATGACCGCCCGGTGCTGTACCTTTTCCTCCCGCGCGATCTCCCTCATGGATTTCCCTTCCGCAAATTTCAGAAGTCTGCGTCTCTGCACCTCCGACAGCCCGTCCAATGCATGGGCAATACGTTCTGTATCCAGTTCCCGCTCCATCTGCGTTTCCGGCGTTTCTTCCGTGCCGTACTCATCACCCTCAAACTGCACCGCATCCATCGAATAGCAGTGGTAGCGTTCTTTCCGGGCAAGGTTGTCCTCCTCGCGCCTTGACTCAATGATGACGGCACCGATGGACTCCTCCACCTCGACCTCCGACACAGTCCCGTCTGCAAATTCATATTTAATTTTCATTTAGATTCCCTCCGATCTTGAAATTGGTTAAACAGGTTTCAAGACCGGAAAGGAGGTCCGCGGCTCCTGGAGCATACCTTACAGAAATAGTGAACTCTGCCGCCTCGGCTATTTTTATGTAACCGCATAAAAAATCCCCTGCCTTTCTCAAAGCCGAAAGGCAAGGGAATCCATGTGGGTATTTTTGCGTCCAAAAGAGTACACGAAGCAAAGGCTACCCTATGAGGCTCTGAAAAGTGGTTCTTTTCTCCAGATTCCTCTATGTATCCCTCGCCCAGGTTGTACTTCCCTCGGCTGTCGCAATTTATTGATTTTATTTATAAATGGCAAGTTTGCTGCTGATATTTCTGCTGCTCCCCTGCTGTCCTATCCTCCAATATGCTTATACGCAATCAAATGTATCAGATGGGTATTACCCATACGCCACAGATTGCAATGTTGTCCTGCTGCCATAACATACATTCGAAAATTACCGATATACATACTCCTTTTATTCTCTTGGCAGGTCGCATCTCTCGCCGGGTGAAAATCATCCCTGCTGTGGCATAATCCCAGCATAAACTGAATATCATCAATTATAGGGACATCAACGGTGATGTATTTCTCTCCTCTGTTTTCCCTATACGTTTTGGCTTGGGACTGTCCCAAAAAAAATGCTATATATTTTAATATCCAGTTTGCCTGGAAAATTAAAATGGGGTTTCATACATTACCCAAATACCGTCATACACGGGAACAAAAATATTTCACAAGTTTAAGAACTGCTGTTCCAGCAGAACTTATTGGTACACTATCTTGGATAAAAAATGGAAATGATTATCTGCTTTCAGCTTGTGGGATATTTATGATGATCCACACACTTCAAAAACTGATATATTTCGCAAACCAACAAATAGATAAACACAACAAAACAGCCACCAGGACACACCGATTTCACAATATTCTACGAACATTCCATTCATAGTAGAACTACTGTGATATCAGCACATCCAGGTGGCTGTTTTTACAAGTTAGTCAAATTATCAACAAATTATTCCTTATTATTTTCTCTCTTACCCAAATGGATAGGTATGTCCTCTTTAGTGACTGCACATTTATGAAGCACTACGACATCTTCCTTGACTTCTTTTTCCGTCTTACATACAAAGCATCTCTTATGCCAAGGGCATATCCTGGTGCATCTATGTACTACACCCTGCGTCATGCTGTACCCACCTCCGCTTTCGACATTTTTCTTTGCTCTATTATATGCACGTCCAATACAATTATTTTCATATTTTGGAATTTTTTTCATATATATTATTCTGAAACACTTTCTCTTCTAATAAATTTTCTTGCGTTATTCAGTTCGCTAACTTGCTAACACATAAGACAAAAAAATATGCGGACCGTGGCAATCCGCATACTTCCTGTCAGAAATCATACGCAAAGCTGCGAGGCAATCATATTCAGCACATCACTGCTCATCTGAACCTCCTGTGGTATATAGCCAAGCTGCTTCAGCCGGTATGATGCAGCTTCAAAAGACACATTGAAAACATTTGAAACCTTGGCTGCAGTGACATAATTTCTGAACACCGCCTTATTCGTTTTTACGCTCTCAGCGACTTTCCTTACCATAGACACAGGCATAAGGATTGCGGAAGATAAGGCATTCGCCTGCCACTCCATCCAATCTTTGTCTGTCCATATTTCCGGATTCTTTGCATCCATTTTCTTCGTGTCTATCCTGCACTGCACCATTGGTATCGGAGCTTCCCCAATGTAATCAAATATCGTCATCTGGTCAGGATCATAAGCAAAATATTCTTTATGGAGGAACTCGTGGCTTGCCTCATGCCCCATGGTAAAACGGTACCGGTGTTCCTGGTTCTCCGCTAAAAGAGTCTTGTCAATAATCACGGTATGGGCTTTGGCGCTGATATAATCTGCCCGGTCATGTTGCGGGTCATAAACTGGCACTTTATCAGTGTCATTGAAAACCGTCATCCCAAGATAAACTCCGCAATGCGATAAATATTGAAAGTCCTGATCCATCCCAAGGTAATTCTGTGCGAACGAATCAATATCGATCTCCTGCGGGGTTTCCAGCGCACCCGGCATAAAATCCCCCACAAGGTTCTCACCAATCACATCGATTTCTTTCCTGCTCAACACCGGTGCCCCCGATTTTTTTCTCGTTATAACTGGTCTATACATATATAGGCTCTTACCCCTTTCGCTTTCTCAGTTCTTCAACAAACTGGTTCCATTCTTCTTCTCCTGCATCCAAGTCCCTGGCGGTTCTCAGCGCAGCACTGACATAATCCCTCTCCATGATGTATTCAGGAAGGTCGGGTGCCACGGCGTTCCGCTTCTTACCAGCCAAGTTGAACATAAGCTCACGTTCCTCATTTGATAAATCCAATATCTTTGCGAGTTGGGAAAGTTTCTCCATGTCAAAAGGGTTACGTCTGTCTTTTTCCACATCTGTTAAAAACGGGGCGGATACTCCAAGCATATCTGCCATCTTCCTCAATGTAATCTGCTTCTCGACTCTCTTCTGACTTATGAATTCTCCAAAATTCGCATACTTCATACTCTTCACCTTTTCTTCTCTCTTTTTCGTTTTGTTTTTCTCTCTTCTCTTTGTATTCTAATTTTCAGGTGTTAATTCTTTAGCACGCTTGCTTGTTCGCTAACTTGCTAATACTACAATACTAAAAAAGGGAGAAGATGTCAATTACTTTTTGAAAAAAGTTTTATCCTCTCCCATCAATGCTAATAATCATATGGGGAACTGTACCTTATTTTGTCTCTCTTGTTTTTTGCCAGACTCGCTTCCGCATCTTCCTGGGTGGCATACAATCTGCTGCCCCTAACTTGAATTCCACCATTTTCCCCAAAGCGGACTGTGTAAAAGTCACCGCTCCGTTTAACTACAGTTACTTCGCTCACAATCCGATTGCTTTCAACAATGTAAACTGTTGAACCGACTTCAAATTGCATATGCGCCGCCCCCTGCTTCCAGATAGTCATGAAAAATCTGACCGCCCAATCCATGTTCCACACGGTTGCCCCAAAATGTAACGATAGAGCCATTATACAAACATATGTTCTTATTGTCAAGGGTTTTCTTTTGCTTTTTTTACAGCCATATTCCCTAACTGATTAGAAACACGCTCTACAATCCATGGTTCACTGACGAATATTACAAATGTGAACAGCGTGAACGCCGTTACGTTTATTTTTTCTGAAATGGCAATCACGCATTCTATATTTGCGAGCAACGCTGATATCACTAAAAATGCACCAAACAGCGTATAAACTGCATTATAAAATTTAAACCACTTTTCAAAAACTCCGTTCACCTTAGCAAGCCGCACAATATAGTCCAGTAAGTCGCCATACTCTTTTTGGATTTTTCTATCCTCTTCTGTCTCTCCATCCTTCGCCCTGTCATAAAAGATTTTCCGCCACTTTTCATCCATAGTTGCTTTTGTCAACTCAATATCCAGATTCTGAAAAAGTGAATTTCTGATATGTCCCACAACTTCCAATACTGTAAACAGAAAAAGCGGAAGCACTATTGCATCGGCTATGTGCTTTATATAGTCAATAGGATTAAAGAGGCTAACCAATCCTATGCACAGCATCGCCATAGCCATAATTATAGAAAACCATCTGTCCTGTTTCATCATTACCCCCATAACTTTAGCAGCTTATACGCACTGGTACATTTTCTGTCCAGCCATCAAAGACCGTTATAATTCTCCCATCTCCAGCGCAAAAACTCTCTGTTTGTGAACGAAGGAATAACAATGCGTGGCGGAATGCTCGCACCATAATCCAGCCTCGCACGGTTAGACAATTCTATATCGCCCTCTGGAGATATTCGAAGATGCCCCGCATCAAATAAAGTGTGGATATCGACACGCATGGCAAATCCATTCGCCACAGTGTCTTCACCATTATATTTGAATGGCTTTATATGCGCCGCCTCCAATATCTCTGGCATCATGACATTTGTGATTACACATCTCTCACACGCTTTAAGGACGTCTTTCCGGAAAGCTGCCTGATTCGGTCTTACGGCCCTTGTCTGTATCCGTTTCCTTTCAACTTCAGAAATCACTTCACTTGCACGTATCTGATCTAAGGCTTTCAATAAAGACTCATCTTTTGGCTGTTCATGGATTATTTCTTCGATCTCGGCAAAAATGTTTATATTAACGTGGTACTCTTCCTCTTCTCTTTTTCTGGCATCCGATTTACAAAGATACCCATAATTGCTCAAAAACAGGAGATACTCTCTTGCAATCCTGAAATCATTTGCCCCTTCGGTACAATCCGGCCACCCTATAAGGGTGATCTCTCCTGCGCGGTACCGCAGGATAAAATCAACATAGTCCCTCAACCCTGCCTTGGCACCCGATAACGGAATAATTATCCGGACAAGTTCCTCCGGAGTGATGTATCCCTGTAGCTGATCCAGTTTTGTAAGTTCGCACGTTATTTCCAGCAGCAGTTTCAACGGGTGCAGGAGGATTCCTGCCGAATACCACTTCTGGCATTCCTCCTGACTCTGAATACGTGGATTTGGCAGACAGAATGTCTGGATTGTGATTGCCGCAAACTCCGTCTGTGAAATGTCACGGTCCGCTACTTTCTGTCCGAACTCTGTCAATTGAATCTTCCCAGACCTATCGTTCGGGATCAAGCCTACCGCCCTCCAATATTGGCTGCTATTTCTAATGATGTTCCGCTCCCCTACTCGTCCTCCCAGATTTACCTTTATCGAATCTGATATGTCATTTGAAAGCTCCTGCATTTCCTGTGCAAATTCCGGGGAACTGTATTTTAAATTCTGTCCGAGCAATTCCAGCTTTCTCATGCGGAACAGCACGCCCAACAAGACAACCGGGTCGTTTAATCTCTCCGTACACTGAAGGCTCGCCCATTTCCACTTAAAATCTGGGAACGGCTTCGATGGTATGTAGTCTTTTGGCAGCATTGCTTATACCCCCTTGCTATCCGTATATTCATTAAACTGTTTTGCTACAGCATATGCCAGAAGCGGTGGCACAGCATTGCCAATTTGCCTGTAAATAGATGAGTTATTCCCTGCGAACTCATAATCTACCGGAAAGCTCTGCACTGTGGCAAGCTCTCTGCAGGACATCCTCCTCTGCCCATTGGGGTGCGGAAGTATTACCACCCCTCCACGGTTGTCCCCCCGCGCTGTAACCGTAGGTGCCGGTTTATCCGGGTCAAGGAGCCGATGCCCAATATATCCGTTGATGTTCAGCTTATACTTTGAATAAGTATGGTTCGGTATGTTATTCTCGCTATCAGGATCCGGGAGCCCCTTTAATGCATCAGAAACGTTTACCCAGGCGGAAAGCCCATCCCTTCCATCTTGGCTGTGCGTCGCTTTGGGGAATTCATATTCCCAATCAATATCTCTGCGGACACCCACGATGATGACTCTCAGCCTGGTCTGCGGCACACCATAATCCGCAGCATTTAAAATCCTATACAGCACTTTGTAACCCAAATGCTCAAAATCGGAGAGTATCATTTTGAACACCTCTCCTTTTCCAAGGTTTGTTAACCCTTTGACATTCTCAGCCAGAAAGAACTTCGGCCGCTTATCTTCGATTACCCGGATTAACTGTTTGTATAATTCATTCCTCTCATCGCCAATGTGCCTTTTGGTATTGGCTACAGAAAATCCCTGGCAAGGAAAACCTCCGATGACGATATCGCAATCAGGAATTTCATCTGCGGATATTTTTCGCACATCTTCCAGAATGATATGATCCCCTATATTCTTTTGGTATGTGTGGACGGCATCTTCGTATAGGTCATTAGCCCAGACAACATCGTGCCCTGCCATTTTGAAGCCCAAATCTAATCCGCCAGCCCCGCTAAATAATGAAACCACTCTCATAGGCTTTCTTCCTTCTCAATTCTCATCAGTTCATCTCCAAGCAGCCGTGCAAACAAAACCGGAACCGCATTTCCTATCTGCCTGTAACATGAACCCCTGACTCCGCAAAACTCAAAGGTATCTGGAAAAGTCTGCACTGCCGCACTCTCCCTGACTGTCAGCCGCCTTTTCCCATTATAATGCGGTATTGCACATACACCGCCGCCGCCATTTCCCCTGGCAAGGATCGTAGGCGATGGTCTGTCCGGATCCGTCTGGCGATGGGCCGTATAGTTGCGGTATTCAACTTTATACTTTGAATACTCATGGTTTAGCACATCATTCGGCATATCCGGGTCAGGAAAACGGGCTATTGCTTCTGAAATGCTCACCCATCTGTCCAACCCATCCTTTCCTTCCTTATCATGCGTAGGTACTGGAAACTTAAACAGTTTTTCTTCTCCTAGGTCATGGCGCTGCCCTATTATAATCACCCTTTGCCTTGTCTCTGGGACACCATAATCAGCCATATTGACCAAATGCATATCCGTATAATACCCAGCTTTTTCAAAATCGGAAATTATCTGTTTTATGGCCTCACCCTTCCCGAGTGATAATATACCTTTCACATTTTCCGCGATAAAGAATTTAGGCTGTTTTTCATGAATGACCTCGTAAAAAAATTTGTAAAGAGTGTTCCTTTCATCATCAAGCATCCTAAACCTATTCGCCTGGCTGAATCCCTGGCACGGGAATCCACCGACCACAACATCAGCTTTTGGTAATTTTTTGATATCTATGTTCTTAATGTCACCAAGAACGATATGCTCTCCTATGTTCTTTTTATAAGTCTTTACTGCGTTTTCATCTATATCATTCGCCCAAACCACGGTATTGCCCGCTTGGATCAGCCCAAGGTCGAGTCCTCCAGCGCCACTAAATAACGATAATACTTTCATTTTTTTGTCGGCTCATGAAGCCGTCTCCTCCGCCTTTATTGTATAGCACTCTTCCCACTATTCACCCACTCATCAAGTTCCGATTTCTTAAACTTCCATAATCGCCCTATCTGATGGGCAGGGATATCTTCTTTTTGCCTTATCCATTTCCTCAGTGTCACAGGCTTAATATTCAAGTATCCGGCCGCGTCCTCCAGGCTAATATAGCTATCCTCTATTCTTTCACCCATTATGCCCTCTCCAAGCTTTCATAAAACATAAAAAATCTTTTGTATTTTAGCACACTTATATATGATTTTCAAGTGATTCACAGATATTGATTGATATTTATTGATACTATTTATTCCACACAGCCCATTGTTTATGTATTTCGCGCCTTCGATATTTCCATTGCCTCCGTAATCGTATCCGATGTAAGGAGCGTGTCAAGCTGCGCCCACACACGGTTCGACATCACAATTTTGTCCCCTGTCCGGATATCCTTTGGCGGTATGATTGCCGGCCCCAGCTCATATACGAAATGTGTCTCTGAAAGCTCCACGTCCGGTATCTCCGGGACAAACGGATGCAGATTGTCCGTAACGGTATATTTTTCTATATGGTGGATCGACTGCAATTTGCCGTGGTACCTGAAAGCGATGTATGTCAGCGGCTCTTTAGGCCATCCCCCTTTGCCGCCTCCAACTGGGCAGCAGTACTTATGGTACTTCCTTACAATATCCACATATGCAATGCCCGCCGTTCTCTTTTCTCCTTTTGCAGGTGTGATTTCCACTTCCTTTAATCCAAGCGATACAACATATACCCAATTTGTGTCCTTATTCTGTGTAGTCATTATCCTCTTTATGTACCTCTCCAATTCCCCAAGAATATAGTTCTGTTTACCCGCAGTCTTCATCCGCAGTTCCCCTGCAAGGTCACATATCGTCATCCACGGAAGGTGCAGCACCGTAGTCCCCGGTACCGTCGGCAGCCGCTTTTTAGCATAATCCTCCGTGCATTCCGACATGGACACGATTGCCTTCACCTTTGCCGGGCTGCTGATAAATCCGGATCTCTCCGAATAAAGCCTTAGCTGCGGCTCCCCCGGAAGGACCCATCCCCGCTTTGCCTCAATGATGATATAGAACTTTTGGTTGTCAGTTATCTCCAGGTCTGTGATCCCCTTGTCCTTCTCAAACTCCTGATACCGGATCACGACATCGTCCGCAGCCGCATTAACGTGGAGCAGTCTCTCAATTACCCTCTCCAGCAGACACGGGCATTTCACAAAGGCCCATGCTATGCTTTTGGTTATGTCGTTTTCCTTGTCGCCTATAAGGTCAAAAATCGTCTCGACTCTTTCGTTGTGCGCAAATAATTCTGCCATTAAACTCACTCCTCAGAAATGAACTTCCATGGACTGGTCATCCCGGCTCCCCCTGCCCGTCATCCAGCCAAAGCACAAAGTCCACTTTTTTCAAATCCGTAAATCCTGTTTTCGGGAATGCCTCGTCAAATGCCCGGATGACCGCCTTCCCATCATCGGATGCCATGTACTTTAAGAAATCCCTCTTATACCGCTCATAACGCTCAAGTATCTTCTTTTCCCGGTCTTTTGTATTACAGGCAGGTATCCTATAGCCAAAATGTCCCCCTGTGACATTCCCGTCCCATATCGGCTGCTCCGGGTCAAGTGTATGTACCAGCTTGCTCGAAAACGAAACCTCAAGCGCCCCATATTTCAGGAAGTATGACAGAGTCTCTTCGAATGAAGGTTTTGCCCCCTTGCCCCGTTCCATGTAAGCAAAATACTCCCGTCGGAACTCCTTCGGGTATCGTCCGAGCGTATAAAAGTTTTCATACGTCTTCTGGAAGCTTTCATCTGAGGATACATCAACCCGCTGCACCCTCTCCATGATGAACTGATACCGCTCTATGCCGGTACGCATCCTGGGCTTTGCCAGTATTGCCGGGAGACGCGCTAAATCAAATATCTGTCTGCCTTTGTCTGTGCCTCCTGCGTCAATCTCTTTCAGGCGCTCCAGCCACCTCTGTATGCTCCCCCTTTTAAAGAAGCCAAGCAGCGCCCCATCGCAGAACCTTTCTGCCCTGACCGCTCCCAGCAGAAGCGCCATGACACAGACTCCATCCTTGTCAGCAACATCCACTGCACCCATGGAGTCACTCCCCCACTTGATTCCGTTCCGTTCCAGGATATCGCTATACCGGTTCAAACCGTATTCCGGATGGTCCTTATCAAATGTGTACACGGCATCCATGAACTTCTTTACAATCCCCGAATATGATACATAGGGCATCTGGATGGGATGCTCTGGAGTCCCATCATTTTCACGGTCAATGATCCACTCCCCAGCCTCATCCTGCTGTATTGCATCAAGCATATCTGTTAATTCTGTATATATTTTAGCCATCGGTTATGGCTCCTTTCTCTTATCAGTTTCAAATGCCAACTGCCACATACACATATCCATCAGCTTCATGGCAGGATACCTAGTCCCACAAGTGCTTAATTCCTCCCGGAGGCTTTCAAATTCATCCTTGTGGGACAAATAATACACTGCAACATCCCTTACGGATTTTCTGCTATATACCCCGGCTGAGATATTACATCGCTTTACAGTCTGCACATAATACCGGTCATAAGCAGGGACACATCCCAACGTCCCTAACAAAATCTTTGTCACTAAGGTATCTGTAGCTTTATTGGCAGCGCCTTCAAACGAGGGCTGCTCTACAGCATATGCTCTGCGAGTCCTTTCACTCACTTCATCCAACAGATCCAGATTGGCATCTTCGGTAAGTCCTTCTGCTGATATCCCCACAAGAGGATCATATTTTTTCTCCAAAAGAATTTTCACAACCGGAATATGGACTTTGTAGTCTTTCTGCAGGAGAAACGAGGAACCGCGGTACATCCCCCAGCTCGCCAGATAGAATGCCAGATGCAGCGCGAGGTAATCAAGCATCTTTTCGTCTGCATCATTCCTGTTCTCCACAAAAGCATTGTAGCAATGTCTCCATGACATATACCGCCCATGCGGATCCTTCACTGTCTCATTGAAATATGTACGGATACATCGGACGGCTTCATCTAAAGCCAAGGCAGCGCACTTCTCTCTGGACATCACTGCCGTTTTCCCAGCTTCTTCTTGAATCTGATGGCTTTGATGGTCTTTCTTTACGAACTCAACAGTTTGCCCCTTCATATCAATGTGCTGTGACAGATACCCCGCATTCAGCCACCCGGATGCAATTGGATGTGATCCGGAATTGGACCAGTATGGCTGATGGAGATAAGCAGAATCCGGCAATTGGAATCCCAGGATTCTTTCCACTTCCGAAAAGGACAGCTCAATTTCATCCTTCCCGCATTTCTCCAGATATGCAGTTAACCCAATAAAACTCTGTCCTTTTGCCATTCTTCGTCCTCCTCACCCCATCCGCTCTTTTGAATATTGCGGGCTTCAGCTATCGTATTGCTCATTTGCATCTTTATCCCTGCCCCTCACTGATTTATAGATCGATGCGATTTCCTCCCCCGGAAGGCTTGGGAAAACATTTATAACGCCTTCGAGGTCAAGTCCGCATCTGCACATGGATTCTACGGCGCGTTTATCCTGTTCCTGCATCACTACCTCCATAACCAATCATTTGTTATCAAATCTATCTTATCACAAAATCCCCCCCTATTAGGATAAGAATACCAGAATATGTGTCCCAAAAAACGGACTCAAAATATTTCTGTTATAAATTTTCAAAACTGTCCTCTATGCACTCCAGATAAATATGCACATCATCATTCAAGTTGAGCAACTCCATATGATGCTCCACTGATAGTGCGTTTCGGTTTGTAACAGGCACGATTTCTCTTTCCCCTGTCATCCTATCCTCCCTCAGATACTTCCTCACATTAACCAAGCTGAAATATATTTCCTGACTCATATTTTCCCCTTTTCTTTGTAGGCTTTCTTACGCCCATTCATCTGAAATTCATCATGTGATATGATTCCGGATACTGCCGCTGCCAGGTCACAAGCCGTCCCCTGGGCATGGTATGCATCAGAGGCATTATGCTTATGGTATATTGCGAAATGCCGGAATGATGGATATTCCCTTTCAAGCAGGTGCCAATAATGGCCTGTGTTTTTTGACTTCAAAGTGATTGCAAAAGCCCCTGCCTGCAGCACCTCAAAATAATTTCCTTCCAATTCTTTTATCTCTTCTTTCGTTATCATAACGGTCTCCTATGTAAAATACGAATCAAAAAGCATTCTGCGCCGGGCAGCAACCGCTTTCTAAAGATTTAACGATTGCCCAGCTATCGTTAAAAAGAGGTGCAAAGTGCTAAACAGGACTGATTCCATTTTACCGCAACAGACACCAAAATCCAATAACGCACCTTACCAATCCCTTGAAATGCCTCATTTTCAGCCTTTTCAGTGATTCCGCATTGTATCAATTTCGTTGTTGCGATGTTCATAGCCCCTACCAGCATAAAATCCGCCGGATATTCATAGTTACCGCCCGTCCGGGCAATCTGTATTTTTTTCTCTTCCAACGGCTGACGCAGCAAATTCAGCACATTGGAGCCAAATTCAGGCATCTCATCCAAAAAAAGTATGCCTTTATGCGCCAAGCTGATAACTCCGGGTTTTGGGTTCCTTCCTCCTCCGGAAAGTGCCTGCGCCGTAACCGTATGATGAGGACTTAAAAAAGGCCTTGCGGAAATTAAAGAATTATTTCTGTTCAGAAGTCCTGATATGCTGTAGACGGAAGATACCTCCAGACGCTCTTCCTCGGTCAGTTCCGGCAATATGCCCGGAATTCTTCTGGCTATCATGGTTTTTCCCGAGCCGGGAGGCCCAAACAGCAGCAAATTATGAAATCCTGCCGCTGCTATCTCCGCCGCCCGCTTGGCGCCGGCCTGCCCTTTTACATCTGCAAAGTCCGGCTCTCTCTGTTCTTCCCTGCCCTCGTCCCACGGCGTCACCGCCGCTCTCCTCCCCTCCTGCTTCCTCTTTCTCCTTTTCTCTTCCGCCCCCATCCGGCGGCTTCCCGACATTTCTCCCCGCATCAGCCCCATGACTTCCCCTAGGGAAGATACGCCGGTCACTTCCATACCGGAAATTAACGCCCCCTCATTCTCGTTTTCCCAAGGCACAACGCATCGTTTTATCCCGTTCTCCTTCGCTGCCCTCACCATAGGCAAAACACCCCGTATTTGGTTCACTTCCCCGTCCAGACTCAGTTCCCCTGCAAACATGACATGTTCCGTCCTCTCCTTCTCCACATGCCCCAGTGCCAGCAAAATCCCGACCGCCACAGGCAGGTCATAGCTTGTCCCGCCCTTCCTGATATCTGCCGGTGAAAGGTTCACCGTAATTTTCATGGGCGGAATGGCTATTCCCGCGTTTTTCAGTGCCACGCGCACCCGTTCCCCCGCTTCTTTTACCTCACTGCCCAAGTAGCCTACCATAAGAAAACCCGGCAGTCCCGGAGATACGTCTACTTCTACATGAATAATAGCCGCATCCATGCCGCATATTGCCGCTGTTAAAATTGTGCCGAACATATAACCTCCTGTCCCGGTACTGCACTGCCAATACCAAATCCCTGCCATGCCATTCATAGGATGCTTCGCCATTCATGGGATGCTTCGCCATTCATGAGATATTTCGCCATTCATGAGATGCTTCGCCATTCATGGGATGCTTTGCGATTCGTGGGATATTTTGCGATTCGTGAAATATTTGGGGGAACCCCCCTGACTGCCGGAATGAAATCCGGCTTATTATCGGAAATGAAAGCATATCAAAATCTTGAAAAATCTGCCGTACCATACACCATGCAATACCGGTACATCCTTGCATTCATCCTTGCGCAATCAGTGCTTGATATTTTCATCGGGCAGGACGGAAGCAATGCGGAAAAGGGAAGCGGTGTTTTGACATTACTGACCGATGACAACACACCGCTTCCTTCTTCCGCGGAATACCTACCCTTCCGCATTACCGTCCGCCTGTTCCCCGATTCCGGCCTGCAGCTTTGCATCTTCCTGTACCGGCACGGGAAAACCGCTTTCACGCAGAAGTTCTGTATCCATAACATGGCGGTTATCCATAGTCTTCATGATATCCGTTATTTCTAAGTCTTTATATTCCCTGTTCGACAAATCCATAACGTTATTGTTTCGGAAACCAAGTACCATGGGACGAAGTATGTCCAAATCATTGTTCTGTATGACAATTGCCTTTTCACCGGTGCTCAGCTCCACGCTGACTCCCGGAGCCAATATGTTCACGGACTGAATCAGCGCATCCACGATATCCGGATGGAAAACATCGGAATTCTTCATTAAATATTTAATGGCAGTCACTTCGGACTCCGGCGAATGTTCCAGACGCATGGCCGTCATTGTGTCATAAGTATCCGCCACTAACAGCACCCTTGCCCCTATCGGCATCTTTGTCTTGGGATCAAATTCCCCCTTCCGGAAACTATCCCAAATCCTATGCATCTGCGCACATGCCCGCTTTATGCCCGGAGAATCTATAAATACATTGCCAATCAGTTCGTGGCCTGCCTCCACATAGGTATTGATTACCTGCAGTTCCTCTTCATTCGGCTCATCCTTGTCGGCAATTGCTTTCGGAACCGACAGTTTCCCGATATCATGGAGCAAAGCGGCATATATGATATTCATCCGCTCCTCCATTTTCAGATTCAGTATATTTGCAATCATGGCACTTAAAATCCCCACATTCAGGGCATGTTTATAAATATAGTCTTCTTTGCTGCGCAGATTCTGAATGAAATTGATTTTCTTATCCAGATTTCCGTAACGCCGTAAAATATTGTTCACGATAACCTGCAGCTTTGCCCCTTTTTTCTTATCATCCCTAATCTTCAGCAATTCTTCACGCAGGGAAAACACCGTCATTGTCTGAAAACGTTCAAATAATATATCCTCCTGCGTCATCGGAGGCACCGGTTCCGCCGGCTCCAATATAAACAATCCAATCAGCTTAAAAGCTTCTATGCTTTGGATGCCCTGCGCGGTCAGCTTGGAATTGCGTTCATACAGAAGGACTCCGTCTTTGTTATAGATAGGCCTCGCCAGTCTCATACCTTTCTTTAAATCACCGGTTTTTACAAAAAGCATACTGCTTCCCCCTTATCTGCTGTCTTTATTCCCGTTCAAATCCTGTTCTTAACTTATGGAGTGCTTTTTTTTCTATCCGTGATACATAACTCCGGGATATGCCCAGCATTTCCCCTATTTCCCGCTGTGTCACTTCTTTCCCCGTAGCCAGCCCATAGCGCAGGTAAATAATCTCTTTCTCACGCTCATCCAACATCTGCAGAATGGTGCCAAGCTTTTTAATGTTGCTGCCCAGTTCCATCTTGTCTATCACATCAACCTGCTCCGACTCTATAATATCCAGCAGATTTATCTCGTTTCCTTCCTTATCTGTCCCAATCGGCTCATATAAGGATACTTCTTTCGAGGTTTTCTTTTTGGAACGGAGCAGCATAAGAAGTTCGTTGTCAATGCATCTGGAAGCATATGTACTTAACTTTCCTTTCCCCGAATCGAAAGAAGCTACCGCTTTGATCAGCCCGATTGTCCCTATGGAAATCAAGTCTTCCATATCCTCATCCACATTCTGGTATTTCTTGGCAATGTGGGCAACCAGACGCAGATTGCGTTCTATCAGAATCTCCCTTGCCTCTTTGGCTTTCTCACTGTTCCCCTGCCGGAGCAGCTGAATATATCGGGCTTCTTCCTCTGCGGTTAAAGGTTTCTGAAAAGTTTTCAAAAGGCGCCCCCAAAGTCAATTTACTATATTCTATGACCCTGCCGCCTTCCTAGTGCCTTTCCCAAACCGGAAAAAAATATTGTACCTGCTATATTTCTATATTATACAAATATTGGGGACAAATAGCAATATTTTCTGAAAAAATATTGGCTGCCGATGATTGCGGGATTTTTGATGATTTTGCAAGAACAGCGCGGCATTCGTCAAATATCCATGCAGGCATGGCTATTTTCCTCATTGCTCGCGGAAATAAAGATGTTATTATCATAAGCTATGGAACCTGAAGTGTCAAGAGATTATTTGGAAAATCCTAATTATGAAAGTCTGACAGCATACAGTCAGAACAGGAATTCCGCCATCACATAATTGCTCACATCCCTGCCAAAGGGGGTAAGTCTAATGCTTTCTCCGGTTTCCAGCAGTCCCTGTCCGCATAGCTTATTCAGAACCTTGCCGTATATCTCTTCCACCTCACTGCCGAAGGCATCCCGGAATGCCTGCCTGCTCACCCCTTCCGTCAGCCGCAGCCCCAGAAACATGAATTCTTCCATTTGTTCCTGCCGCTTCAGCCGCACGACGTTTTCCTGCACTGTCCCGCCGCCGGAAAGAAGGCACCGTATATATTGTCCCATATCGGACGGATTTTTCCAACGCACATTGTCCACCATGGAAGCCGCGCCAAGGCCAAAACCCACATAATTCCGTCTTGTCCAATACCCTTTATTATGCCGGCATTCCATGCCCGGCAAGGCATAGTTGGAAATCTCATACCTATGATATCCCTTTTCCCGCAGAAAACTTTCGGTAAACATGTCCATTTCCCGTTCCTCTTCCTCCGTCGGAAGCGGAAGGACGGCCTGTCTTCCGCTTCCGCCTTCCCCATACATTTCATAAAAGGGTGTTCCTTCTTCAATCATCAGGCTGTAGGCCGAAATATGGGACGGCGCCAGACGGACAATCTGCTCCAGATTGTCCGCGTAGGTTTCCGGTGTCTGCCCCGGCAAGGCGGCCATAATATCTACGTTTATATTGGTAAACCCTGCCTCTTTTGCCTCCCGGAAGGTACGGAAGAAATCCTCCGCCTTATGTATGCGCCCAAGATAAGCCAGTTCCCGGTCATGCACCGACTGAGTCCCGATACTGATGCGGTTGATTCCTGCCCTTTTATAGCTTTCCAGCTTTTTTTTATCTGCCGTGCCCGGGTTGATTTCTGCCGTCATTTCCGGTTCCTTTCCCTCCGTTTCCGAAAGGCGGGGAAAACGGAAACAACTTCTCAGGCAGGCCATTATCTCTTCCAGCAATCCGTCCGGCAGCACGGAAGGCGTGCCCCCTCCGACAAAAACGGAATCCACTGTACAATCCGCATATTTCACCGCTTCCGTCCTGATTTCCTTTAACAGAGCCTGTACATACTGCCTCTTTTCCCCCTCCGTGGCCGGAAAGGAGAGAAAATCACAGTATCTGCACTTTTTCATGCAAAATGGTATATGGATATAGATGCTCAGTGTCCGCATGCGTTTCCTTTCTTAGGGCGTGCCTGAAAATTGCTATCTGTCATCCAGCTTCAGCACGCTCATAAATGCTTTCTGAGGGATTTCTACATTGCCAATCTGACGCATCCGCTTCTTCCCTTCCTTCTGTTTCTCCAGCAATTTCTTCTTACGCGTGATATCGCCGCCGTAGCATTTCGCAAGCACATCCTTACGCATGGCTTTCACGGTCTCTCTCGCTATGACCTTGCCGCCTACCGCCGCCTGGATAGGGATTTCAAACAAATGGCGCGGTATCTCATCCTTCAGCTTTTCGCACATCTTCCGCCCACGCTCATAGGCGCTGTCCGCATGCACGATAAAGGAAAGCGCATCCACTTCTTCCTTATTAATAAGAATATCCAGTTTCACCAATTTGGATTCCTCATACCCTTTTAAATCATAGTCAAAGGATGCATACCCTCTGGAACGGGATTTCAGGGCATCAAAGAAGTCATAAATAATTTCGTTCAGAGGCAGTTCGTATTTCAGCAACGCCCTGGTCTCTTCCAAATATTCCATCCCCAGGTACCGTCCCCTCCGCTCCTGGCACAATTCCATAATAGAGCCGATAAATTCCGTGGTCACCATGATTTCCGCCGATACCACAGGCTCCTCCATATATTCAATTTCCGACGGATCCGGCAAGTTGGCCGGATTGGTCAGTTCCGTCACCTCACCGTTGCTCTTATGCACCTTGTAAATAACTCCCGGCGCGGTAGTTACCAAATCCAGATTATATTCCCTTTCCAGCCTCTCCTGAATAATTTCCAGATGAAGCAGCCCTAAAAAACCACAGCGGAAGCCGAATCCCAACGCTACCGATGTTTCCGGCTCATACCGCAGGGAAGCATCGTTCAGCTGCAGCTTCTCCAAAGCATCCCTCAAATCCGGATATTTGGCTCCGTCTGCCGGATACATGCCGCAGTAAACCATGGAGTTTACTTTCTTATAACCCGGCAGCGGCTCCTTGCAGGGATTTTTAACATCCGTCACCGTATCGCCTACCGCAGTATCTTTCACATTTTTTATGGAAGCCGTAATATAGCCTACCATCCCGGCAGACAATTCTTCGCAGGGGATAAACTGCCCGGGTCCGAAATACCCTACCTCTGCCACTTCCGCCTTTGCCCCGGTAGCCATCATAAGGATTTCCGTCCCTTTCTTTACCGTCCCTTCCTTCACGCGGCAGAATATAATTACCCCCTTATAGGAATCGTACAGCGAGTCAAAAATAAGAGCCTGCAGCGGATTTTCCGGATTGCCGGACGGTGCGGGTATTTTCTTCACGATAGCTTCCAGCACCTCTTCTATCCCAATGCCGTTCTTGGCGGAAATCATCGGGGCATCCTGCGCCTCGATCCCTATCACGTCTTCGATTTCGTCCTTCACATGCTGGGGCTGCGCACTGGGCAGATCGATTTTATTTATTACCGGAAATACGTCCAAATCATGATCCAAAGCCAAGTACACATTGGCAAGCGTCTGCGCCTCGATGCCCTGCGCCGCATCCACCACCAAAATGGCTCCGTCACAGGCCGCAAGGCTCCGGCTCACCTCATAATTGAAATCCACATGGCCGGGCGTGTCAATAAGGTTCAGAATATACTCTTCCCCGTCCCTGGCCTTATATATAATACGGACCGTCTGCGCCTTTATCGTAATGCCGCGTTCCCGTTCCAGTTCCATATTGTCCAATACCTGCGCCTGCATCTCACGGCTGGTCAGAAGTCCTGTTTTCTCTATAATACGGTCTGCCAAAGTGGACTTGCCATGGTCAATATGCGCCACGATGCAGAAATTCCTGATTTTGCTCTGATCTATGTTTGCCATTATCTTCCTCCGTTCCTGCTATTAGCGTAGTAAGTATAGCACATTTCCACGGGGATTGTCTACCTGTCATGAGCATGGACCACGGAAATCAATTTTGGGTTTTCTGCCTGCGCAGCTGCCAGACCGCAGAGCAAAAGCGTGTCCGAATAAAAACATCATTCCTGACGCAGCCTGCGGCTTAAGTTAATGACATTGTGATTTTTCAGGCCTTCGAAAATAACATTCTGATCCATTCCAGCACAAATCTACGCTTTTCCGCCGGCAAAGCATCCAGCATCCCCAGCATAACCCGCTCTTCTTCCCGGCTCTCCCCCTCCTGCCCCGGTTTTCCCCCTTCTTCCGCCTCCCCCAGCAAGAGATAATCCACCGAGACGGAAAATATCCGTGCCAGTGACAACAGCGTCCCCAGGCTCATCCCCACATAGCCGCGTTCTATATCCGCATAATGTTTTTCCGTGCACCCGGCCGCTTCTGCCGCCTGCTGCCTTGACATCCCGTAAAGTTCCCGCATCCTCCGTATCCGTCTCCCGGCCTCTGCCCGATTATAGTCTCTTCTTTCTCCCATTTCCGCACCTACTGTCTCATCCTATTTATCCTATGGCTCTATGATTTCGGACTTCACTTCCGTCTCCATATCCCGCAGTATCTTCATACAGTTCACTATATATTTGCCCACTGCCGTCTCTTCCGACATCTGCACCCCGTACACACCCGACTTGTAAATATCATACAGCGCCTCTATCTCTCCGATAGTAGGAATCGGCTTTGTTTCCATGCTCTTGAGTATTTGTGTGGCAAGAAAAATTTTCACGTCGAAAAACAGAGCTTTGTCAATAATATATTTCTGGAACCTGGGAATTTTCTGCACTCCCACATCCGTGGAAAGGTCCCCCCTGTCCACCAATATGTAATTCGTCAGGGGCAGTATGTCATTGATATTGTTCACCGCTTCCAACGTCTCTATTTTTGTAATCAGGTCCGTCCTGTCCCCAATCAGGGAACGTACTTCCGTTACGTTTTCCGGCCTGCGCACAAAGGACAGCCCCACATAAGACAGTTCCCATTTCCGCGACAGCCCTATCAGTTCCCGGTCCTTTTCAAACAGAAACGGAATCTCATTATGAATCCCCCGCACATGCACCCCTTTGTTATTGATCAGCACACCGTCCGACTTGGAGAGAAAGACAATCCTTTCCCTGTCCGCCTCTTCCACTTCGAACTCAAAAATACTGTCATTTGCCCATGCCGTCATCCCCTTTTTCAAATGTCTGTAAAAATCCGCATAGTTGAAGCACCGGCTGGGAATCTGGAATTTTTTCCCGTTTTCCACTACGATTCCGCCGTCAGGCAAATCTTTCGTCCTTACTTTATTTCCCGGCAGGTCCATCAAAATATCTGCCCCCGGCACCTGCCGGCGTATCTCCCGGATATTCCCCTCTATCTCTTTCAAATTCCCGTGTGCACCGTTAATCCTATAGATATTGCGTCCGTCATGCACTGCCGAAAGCGGCACGTCATTCAGCAAGGCCGGCCCTACCGTCAAAATAAATCTTTTCATGTTTTTCCTCCTTCTCTCACTTTCACTTTTCCGGCTTCTCTTCCTTTCCCTCCGCTCACTTCCTGAAATCCATGAACACCGCCGCGTCTTTTTTCTGCTGCCTGCGGAGCCAGTATCCTGCAAGCAGGGAGGAAAGCATTGTGGTCAGAATAAGCACCGTAAAAAATTCCACACTGATAATTCCGTAAGAATATGCCACAGTGGCCAGAACAATCCCCGGCCCTCCTCTGGCATTCATTGTGACGGCGAAATTAATTTTCGTCCGAAAGCTTACCTCCGTAAACTGCAGCATAAGCAGCGTCCCGATTGCCTCCAGCCCAAATGCCATAAGGAAAAACAGGCAGAACCGAAGCGGTGAGAAATTGTGCAGCAGATTCAGCTGAATACCCACTAAGGCAAAATAAATAGGGATGAAAAAGGAGAACGCAAAATTCCCCAAAGCCTCCATCCTTGCTTTCGTCTCCCGGTCGGCCCCCACTGCCGCCTTGACCACATATCCCACCAGAAACGCCGCATACATAATATTAATTCCGGCCATATAGAGAACCGCACAGACCAAAAGCAGAAGAATAAAGCTTACGGAATAGAAATCAATAGGCTTGATTGCTTTCTTACAGGCATGGGCATGGTCCGAAACTGCTTTTACCGCCGCAAACAGCCCCAGCGTAACCAAGACCACGCCGGCCATGTCCAGCAGTTTCAGTTCCCCGCTGGAGGCAATGCGGGTGGCCGCATTCAGTAAAATCCAGAGGCACAAGTCCTGAAACGTGGATACTGTCAGTACCGTGTCCGAAAACTTGGTATTCATGATTCCCATATCGAAAAATATTTTAGATATCACTGGAATGGAGGTAATGGCCACCCCTATCACAAATACCAGCCCATAGGCAATAAGATTGTCTTTTTCACCGATAAAAGCCCTTTGGAACAACGGAACAAACGGAATAGCCGCCGCCATGGGCAGCACCGTCGCCCCGATAAAGACACAGCCCATCGTCTTTCCGTTCTCACAATCTATTTTCAGCTTCGTATTATACCCGGACAGGAACATCAGGAAAATTAAGCCCATCTGATAAAAAATATTCAGCACCTTCCCTTCCTGTCCGTATGCCAGAAAAATGCTTCCCATGGCATCCGGGAAAAAATGATATAGGCAGCTTCCCCCCAACAGCAGCCCGCCCATGATTTCCCCCACTACCCTTGGCGCCTTTGCCTTCTCAAGCAGCGTCCCCACAAGAAACGCACTGGCCAGCAGCAGGGCAAGAGCCGCCAAGGTGGCTGTCAGTTCTGAATCCGTCAATGTCTCTAACGTCATTTTCACACCTCTCCTTCTTCACCGATGAAACCGAGTATAGCCTTACGGCCCGTCTCCTTCAACCGTTTCGGAGACATTTTATCCCTTTTCTAGGAAAGTGGATAAACCTGATGTTCGGCAAAGGCACAGGCTTAAGCTGGACCGGGCAAAAACGGGCGATCGGGTAGGAGGTAAATAATTATTTTATTTACCGTCCTCCCACACCACCTGGCATACCGTTCGGTACCAAGGCGGTTCCTTAGTTTTCATAAACTATTAGATAGTAGTCAAGCATGGACGTATATCCTAGCTTGGCTATTATTTTGTTTGTGATTACTGAATTTAGCACCTGTGCCATTCTCCAATAACCTTTCCTACTACACGCAAGTTCCTTTGCTTTCCAATGTTCCAAGCCCAGGGCTTTTAACATTCGATACTTCGTCTTGATTTTCTTCCACTGTTTCCAATAGACCGCTCGGATTCTACGCCTTGCCCATTCATCCGTCTCTTTAAGAAGTTTCTTCATATCTGCAAGTCTGAAATATTCCACCCATCCCCGCACATGCTCTTGATATTTCTTCTCCCGCTCCGCATTGCTGATTCCTTTATTTCTGTCAGTGAGTTCTTTGATTTTACTTTTCATTTTTACTACCGACTTAGGATGTACTCTGAATCTGCATTTACCTTTGTATCTGTAAAAGGTATAGCCAAGATATTTGACCTTGCTGATGTGCGCCACCTCTGTTTTCTTCCGATTTACCTTTAGGAATAATTTTCCTTCGATAAATGGAATGATGTTTTCCAAGGTTCTTTCTGCACTTTTTCTGCTCTTGCAGAAAATCATACAGTCATCTGCATAGCGGACAAATCTATGTCCTCTGCGCTCTAGTTCCTTGTCCAACTCATTTAGCATGACATTACTGAGCAACGGACTTAGTGGTCCACCTTGTGGCATACCGACCTCCGTACGTTCAAACATCCCATTTGCGGTCACTCCCGCATTAAGGTATTTGTGTATAAGAGATATGACTCTGCCATCTTTGATGGTTCGTGACAACACCTCAATAAGCTTACTCTGGCTTACTGTGTCGAAGAACTTTTCCAAGTCCATATCTACCACATATACATAGCCATCATTTACATTCTTTTGGCACTGTCTAAGAGCGTCGTGTGCTCCTCTTTTCGGTCTGAAACCAAAACTGTTCTCTGAGAATTGCTCCTCAAAGATTGGCGACAGTTCCTGTGCTATTGCCTGTTGGATTACTCTGTCAACAACCGTAGGAACTCCAAGCTTTCTAAACTCGCCTTTTGTTTCCTTGGGTATTTCTACCCTTCGAACTGGGTTAGGCTTATATTTGCCTTCCCTTATCTCTTGGATTAGGGTTTCTTGGTTTTCTCTTAGGAAGGGCAGAAGTTCATCCACCTGCATTCCATCAATTCCACCTTTTCCCTTGTTTCTTTTGACTTGCTTGTAGGCTTCATTAAGATTATCCTTACGCAAAATCAAATCCAAAAGATTGTTCGTCCAATAGTCTGTGATGACACCGCTCTTTTCAGTAATCTTAGAGTAGTCGAACACTTCTGCATACTCTTTCTGTTCCGCAGATACCATTTGCAGATAGTCTTCCATATGAAGTTGTCTGTTCTTAAATCCACTTTCAGTTACATTCATTGCTTGTGTCTCCTAAAGTTCAGCCCTTCGCCGATGTTTGCAGCCATCGGTTTACTATGGCTTCTGCTGACTTCTCGCCATTCGTTGTTACTCACGGATTTCACACTCTGTTTTCATCCGCTGACGAGACCTCCCTGGGTACCACACGTCACTTTCTCTCCATCTATCTGCCACATCTACTATAGTTAATTCCGAGTAGTTATTGGACTTCGACTTGTTTAGCAGCCTTATCCTTAACTATAGCCTCATGTGATTTCTGTTCGTCAGACCAGAGATTTGCCTCCACCTTCCTTCAGATTCCCCTCGCGTTAATCACAGTCATTTCTGTGAATAGGACACCCTTGGGCTTGGCTGTATCCTTCCCACTACTAGTATAATCCAATTTAATTAGCTTTACGTTTATACTTTTCATAGACTCATGCAAAAATAGCACAATTAGAATAATAAAACATATAGTTATTTAAATCTGATTATACTAGGGCGGATTAGGAACTTTCATCCATTAGCGACGTGCGCCGCCAGGCGCACTAAAAAAACAGGAAACCTTTTTGGTTTCCTGCTTTCCGGCTGCCGATATCGGCGGCGGTTATGCCAAACGTAATTCCGCTATATATCTTTATTTTTCCGCAATTCCGCTTCTTCCGCCAAATCTGCCTGATCAATCTTTCTGTCCTTAAAATAATACCGGCTGTCCCTTTCATCAATCTGCCGGATCACTTTGCAAGGATTCCCTGCGGCAACCGAGTTTTCGGGTATGTCATGGATAACGACACTTCCCGCCCCAATTACACTGTTTTTCCCTACCGTTACCCCCGGACATATCGTAACATTCGCCCCAATCCAGCAATTATCTTCAATCGTTACAGGAGCGGTATACATATATTCCCTCAGATCGGGGCAGATTGGATGCCCCACTGTCGCAATCGTTACGGCAGCGCCAAACATAACGCGTTTTCCTATCGTGATGATACCGTCATCAATAAAATTACAGTTAAAATTAATATAGGAACCCTCTCCGATATAAATATGTGTTCCATAGCAGAAGTAAAAAGGCGGTTCAATCCACACATTGCCGGATTTGCCGAGCATTTCTTTCAGCATTTCTGTCCGCTTGGCCGGATTTTCGGGAGAAGAGTCGTTAAAAGCTTTCATTCTCTTTTTTGCGGCCGTGCGTTCCTCCGGAAGTCCCTCACATTCATCGGTAAAGAGTTTTCCGCTCATAATTCTTTCTCGCATTGTCATAGCTTTTTCCTCCGCTGTCATGTTCTGTTTGCCCCCAACTCAGCCCAGGATTCTGCATCAAACTTTCTTTTCTTGAAATAGTAAATTCTGTCTTCCTCCGTTATTTCACGGATAATCCTGCAAGGATTACCTGTTGCAATTACGTTGTCCGGAATGTCTTTTGCCACAATGCTCCCTGCCCCGATTACAACATTGTTTCCGATCGTCACTCCCGGAAGTATGACCGCATTGCCGCCTATCCATACGTTATCGCCAATCGTGACAGGTATTCCGTATTCATAGCCGGAATTGCGGCTTTCCGGGTGTATTGGGTGTCCTGCCGTATAAATGGATACATTGGGCGCAATCTGTGCGTTATCCCCGATTATGACTTTTCCCACATCAAGGATAGTGAGGTTATAATTTGCAAAAAAATTATTTCCCACTTCGATGTTCCACCCATAGTCGCAATGAAAAGGCGGCTCTATCCATACTTTTTCCCCTGTTTTTCCAAACAGCCTGCCCAGCAGTTCGGGAATCCGAACCCGTTCTTTCGGCGGAAGGAGATTAAATTCATAAACTAACTGCTTACAGAATTCCCGTTCTTCTTCCAGACCGTCAAGCCATGCCTT
Organism: uncultured Lachnospiraceae bacterium; assembly: GCA_910579645.1. Classification (GTDB taxonomy): domain Bacteria; phylum Bacillota; class Clostridia; order Lachnospirales; family Lachnospiraceae; genus Kineothrix. The sequence continues at coordinate 24,802 of CAJTVK010000051.1, forward strand.
ATAAGGCAGGCCATTCAGCATTCTTTCTTTTTGATTCATAAGTTCCTCCTTATTGATGGTTTTTAGTTAGGTTTTTCACCCATTTATATTGTTTGTAATGCCTGTAAACCACAGGCAGTTTTACCAATTCGTCTAAATTCAGCAAGAAATAAACGGCCGGAATCGGAAGCCGTAGGATAAATGCGGCAAAAGCCCCAAGCGGTATAACAATGACCCACATGGTTACGGCATCACATAGCAATCCAAATTTTGTGTCGCCGCCTGCACAAAAAATTCCGGCAATTACCGTAGAGTTAATGGCTTTCCCTATCATATAATAGGAGCATATGTATAACATAATCCGTAAATAAGCATGTGCCTGTTCTGTCAGGCTTGCGGTAAGCCTCAAAACCATAGGGCCGGACAATAAAATCAAAAGCCCGGAAACAGCCCCTGCAGCCAAGGATATTTTGCAAAGCTGCCTGCCGTATTTTCTTGCCGTTTCAAGCCTGCCGCTGCCAAGTTCATTGCCGACTAAAATACCGCTGCCCGTGCCAATTCCCAAACATACACACGCAATGATATTTTTCACAATATTAGCCACTGAATTGGCGGCAACGGCATCGCTCCCAAGATGTCCCAGGATTACGGAAAACATGGTAAAGCCGCAGCCCCACACTAATTCGTTTGCCAGCACCGGCATTGTATAGCGGTAATAATCCCGTTTCAGACGGATAAAATCAGGACGAAAATATTTCAGCCTTACCCGGACAACATCTGCTTTTATGTTTTCCAACATCGTAAGCAGCAATTCAGCCGCCCTTGATATAGTTGTTGCCAAAGCTGCCCCTGCAATCCCCATCCGCGGAAATCCGAGCAAACCAAATATCAGTACGGCATTTAACAAGATATTCAATATCAATGCGGAAGAACCATATATTGTGCTTTTGGCTGTTCTGCCGCTGTTTTTCATAATGCAAAGATATATCTGCGAAAATCCCATAAATAAGTATGACCAGCTTACAATCCGCAGATAAGGGATTCCGGCTTCCACTAACAACATTTCATTTGTAAATATCCGCATAAGTGCCCGTGGAAAGAAAAATGCTGCCATAAAAAATATCACGGAAATCAAGAATGATATTTTCAATGCAATGCACAGAACCTCTTCCACCGATTCTTTGTCCTGTTTCCCCCAATACTGTGCCGCTAAAACCGTAGCGCCGATGGTAAGGGCCGCAAAAAATAAATTCAAAACAAATTGTACCTGTGCCGCCAAGGATACGGCTGATAATGCCGTCTGATTTAAAAATCCCAGCATAAGCGCGTCTGACGCACTGACAAGGGCTGTCATTAAATTTTGGACTGCAATAGGAAAAACCAATGCAGTCAATTTTTTGTAAAAGACTTGCTTTTCCGTTCTCATAGTCCTGCTTTTTCGCCCCTTTCGTTTCCCTTGTTTTTTCTCTGTATTATGTTATAATTATAGTGTTTACTTTTCACCATTTCTAACAGAATTGTCGTTAAAAAATATAAATATCGTATTTGGGGGAAAATGGAAACATGGAAACGATTGCAATTGAGCTCATGCAGGATTTTTCTGAAATCGTCCATTATGAGCATATGGGAATTCCTCTGTATATCCGTACTGCTGACTTAGCAGATTACCCGGGAATGAGCGCGCCCTGCCATTGGCACGATGATATTGAATGGATTTATATTATATCGGGGAAAATGTGCTATTACATCAACGGCAAAAGGATTCTTCTGAACGAAAAGGATTCCCTTATGGTAAATGCCCGTCAAATGCACTATGGTTATTCCTATCAGAAGCAGGACTGCTATTTTTTATGTATTTTGTTCCACCCGTCTTTATTTGGCAACAATAAAACTTTACTGCAGAAATATGTTACGCCTGTTATTGAAAATGCCGATTTTGAATATCTGCATTTTCCTTCCAAGCAAACAAGGGGACAGGAAATCGCAGAATATCTTGAGCAAATCCGCCGCTTAAAGGAAGAAGCGGCAAACGCCTATGAAATGCAGGCTATCGCAGTTATGTTTCAGCTATGGGGCAGTTTACTGCAAGGCAGGGAATTAGTCCTCCAAGATTGCAAAAGCGGCAGCAGCAGTGATTTGGAAATTCAAAAAAACATGGTATCCTTTATTTACCAACACTATGCGGAGCAAATATCCTTGCCTGAGATTGCGGCCTCGGGAAGCGTAAGCCGCAGTAAATGCTGCCTTATTTTCAAACACTATCTGCAGCAATCCCCGGTGGATTTCCTGAATGCATTCAGGCTCAAAACAAGCTGTGATTTGCTTCGGAATACCGAGAAAAGCATTACGGAAATTGCTTTTAGCTGTGGCTTTAACCATTTAAGCTATTTCTCAAAACTGTTTCACAAGAATTTTGGCTGCACTCCACGGGAATATCGCAGCAAATAAAACTTCTATATACGGCAAGGAAGCCTCATCAAATAAACCCATCATAATCGTTGCTGCACCCGCTTGCTCCTGCCATACCCCGACCAAAAGCGGAAAAGCTAAAGTGCAGCTTTCCCATATTCTGCAAACAGACTTTCCCACAACTCCATAAGACAGCAAGTTATGCACATTACGCACAGTGCCGACTACTACGGAATCCCTATCATCCCTACCTTTTCTTTTTCAGTAAAGAACACGCTATATTGATTGACAATTACCGGGCTATTCCAGTATATTTAATCCATAAAGCAGATACAAAATCCCAGATGTGCAGGTGAACAGACATGAAAAATATACATAGCATTGAATTTTATACCGGAAGCAAGGAAGAACTGCTTCCCGGTTTTGAAAAGGATTTTCCCTATATCGCTTCAAGGGCAGAACTTGACAAGTATATCGGACATTATGTACCGTGGCACTGGCACAAGGCAGTGGAACTTTTTTACATGGAAAGCGGCAGCATTGAATATGATACGCCGGGAGGAAAACTGTTGTTTCCGGCTGGAAGCGGCGGCATGGTAAATTCCAATGTACTCCATATGACAAAAGCAATATCGCAGAGAGAAAAGAATATACAGCTGCTTCATATTTTCGATGTTTCCTTACTTGCCGGGGAACAGGGAAGCAGGATTGAACAAAAATATATTGCGCCTGTCATAACAGCCCCGCAGATTGAGGTAATCCCGCTTTTTCCGGGCAATGCAGAAGAAGAAAGGATTTTGAAACTGATTGCCGCATCATTTCGTTTATCCAATGATGAATTTGGATATGAAATAAAACTGCGGGAAGCCTTGACGGAAATATGGCTCATGCTTTTTGAACTATCCCGCCCTATGCGTGAAAAGAAAGGGGAACAAAACAAAGGCAACGATAAAATAAAGCTGATGATGATATACATTCATGAACATTACAGAGAGAAAATCTCTATCCCGGAACTTGCGGCGGCGGCATACCTAAGCGAAAGGGAATGTTATCGAGTGTTCCATGACTGTCTGCATATGACACCCGTAGAGTATATAAAGGCTTACCGTCTGCAAGCTGCCTGTCAGATGTTGGCAAAGGGGCAGGAAGCTGTTACAGTTATCAGCCATGAGTGCGGTTTGGGGAGCAGCAGTTATTTTGGAAAGGTTTTTCGGGAATACGCACATTGTTCACCCACAGAATATCGGAGGAAATGGCAGGATAGTGATAGATAAGGGCAGAAAAGAAATATTTTTCCTATGCTTCTTGCATTATAATGATACCTGTAAAGTAAATCAGTCATTTACAGGAGGTGAGTGCAAGGTGGTAAAACTGAACATTCTGAACATGAAAAATTTTTTAGATACGGTCAATGCCTGTACCGGCAAAGTAAATATACTCTGCCC
>CAJTVK010000052.1 GCA_910579645.1 uncultured Lachnospiraceae bacterium
GCTTTATAGCTGGACTTCTACGAAAATTTCATAAATAGCCCGTATCGCATTCTCAAAATCGGAATTTGAAACACCGATTATAATATTCAATTCACTGGACCCCTGATCGATCATCCTGACATTCACATTCTTATGCGCCAAAGCCGAGAAAATCCTGCCTGCCGTACCTCTGGTGGACTTCATTCCCCTTCCTACCACAGCCACAAGCGCCAAATCCGACTCGATTTCAATAGTATCCGGATCCGCAAGCCGATGAATGGCCGCCGCCACTTTCTGCTCCTTATCCATAAATTCATCCTGATGCACAAACACCGTCATCGTGTCAATGCCGGAGGGCACATGCTCAAAGGAAATCCCGTTATCCTCAAATGCCTGCAGCACTTTTCTGCCAAAACCGATTTCGGAATTCATCTTGTCTTTTTCTATATTAACGGAACAGAATCCTCTTTTTCCGGCAATTCCCGTTATCACATATTTGGATTTCTGGCAGGTGCTTTCCACAATCCAAGTCCCTTCGTCGGTGGGTGCATTGGTATTCCGGATATTAATGGGAATTCCTTCCCTCCTTACCGGGAAGATGGCATCCCCGTGCAGCACGGATGCCCCCATATAGGAAAGTTCCCGTAATTCACGGTAGGTAATCGTCTCTATCACAGGCGGGTTCTCGATGATATGGGGATCCGCCACTAAGAATCCGGATACGTCGGTCCAGTTCTCATAGACATCCGCTTTCACCGCCCTGGCCACGATGGAGCCGGTTATGTCGGAACCTCCTCTGGAAAAGGTCTTCACCCTGCCGTCCTCATAGGCACCGTAAAACCCGGGAATTACGGCCTTATCCAGCTTACCCAGACGCTGTGCCAACACCTGATTGGTCTTTTCCGACTCGAACTCGCCGTTTTCGTCAAAGAAAATTACCGTGGCCGCATCAATGAATTCAAAGCCGAGATAATGAGCCATTATAATGCCGTTCAGGTATTCCCCTCTGGAAGCGGCATAGTCTTCCCCTGCTTTTTCCCTGAAATTCTTTTCTATCGTCTTAAATTCTTCGTCCAGCGAAAGTTCCAGCTGCAGGCCTGTGATGATTTCCTGATAACGGGCCTTTATCTCTTTCAGGCCGGCTTTAAAATCCTCCCCAGCCTGTGCCTTGCCATAGCAGGCATAAAGCATATCCGTCACTTTCGTATCCTTATCGTCACGCTTTCCGGGAGCGGAAGGCACCACATATCTTCTCTCCGTATCCCTGCGGATAATATCCCCTGCTTTTTTGAACTGTTCGGCACTGGCGAGGGAACTGCCGCCGAATTTCACTACTTTTTTCATACAATCCTCCTGTTTTATGCATAAAAAATTGGATAAAAGCAATTTCCGGCAATGCCTGCATATTTTCTGCAATGCATATCTCCTGCCTGTTATCGCCCACTGCCGGAATCATAACTTAAACCTACTTCCCCTAAGCTGCCAATCCACGATGCCGCACGCCGCAGCCGGTTTCCTGCCGGCCTAATGCGCCGTCCGGCCGGAAAGCAGAGTTCCTCTCTGCGTGCTACTCCCCGAACAAATGCTCAATAAGCTTATGCCCTTCCGCAATATAGTTGCCGCTTCCGCGTCCCGCCTCCTCATTGTAATCCCAAGTTTCGTCCAGAGGCGCCGTACTGTCATACAGCATATAAGGCACGCTGTCCCCGGTATGGGTACGCACACGGACGGGCGTGGGATGATCCGGCAACACCAGCAGACGGTAATCTGCTTTTTCCCCGTCCAGTTTTTCGGTCAAAGGCTTTAACAGCCTGCTGTCCAGATATTCAATGGCCTGCACCTTTCTTTCCGCACTGCCCTGATGCCCCATCTCGTCCGGTGCTTCCACATGAATATAGGCAAAATCATAACCGTCTTCCAGAACCGCTTTCCACGCAGCCTCCGCTTTTCCTTCGTAATTGGTATGAAGGCCGCCGTTGGCTCCTTCCACAAGGCTGATGCCCATTCCCGCCCCTGCCGCAATTCCTTTCAGCAAATCCACGGCAGATACCATCATGCCTTTTTTACCGGTCTTTTCTTCAAAGGAAGTCAGCCTTGGCTTTGTCCCCGCCCCCCAGAACCAACAACAATTGGCGGGATTCAGTCCTTTTTTTCTCCGCTCCGCATTGAGGGGATGATTGGCAAGAATCTCATAGCTTTTTTCCATCATCCGGCGCAGGTTTTCGTCTGCCGGAAGATATTGCCCGATTTTCTGCGTCAGCACATCATGGGGAGGCGTCAGCTCCACAACCGTCCCCTTCTCCCATATCAAGCAATGCCTGTAACTGGTTCCCACATAAAATTTATAAGTTTCCGTTTCCAGTTCCTTCCTTACCGCTTCCAGCAAAACCGCGCAGTCTTCCGTACTGATTTCATCGGAACTATGGTCGATAATCGTTTTTTCGCAAAACGGAACGTCCTCTTCGGAAATCGTCACGAGATTGCAGCGCAAAGCAATATCCGTATCCTTCATCGGCACCCCTATGCTGAGTGCTTCTAACGGTGAACGCCCCGAATAATAAATCTTCGGGTCGTAGCCGAGCACCGACAGGTTGGCGGTATCCGACCCCGGGCTCATGCCGTCCGGTATCGTATGCACCATTCCTATTTCGGACTTTTTGCTCAGCCTATCCATTACCGGCGTATCGGCATAGGCAAGGGGAGTACGGTTTCCCAATTCCCCGATAGGTTCATCCGCCATGCCATCGCCCAAAACGATTATATATTTCATGGTCTTTCCTCTTTTCTGCTCTGTCTGTTCCCTCTTATTCTACTATTATGCCGGGATACGGCAAAGTTGTTGCCTTTTACTATTTTATCCTTCTTAACCTTCTTAACCATCTTATCCTTCAATGCGGATTCTGTTCAGCACACAGCCAAGCTGCCCGGCTTTCTCGGCAAACTCGGCTTCGCTCATTTCTTCCGTCACAAAAGCATATTCGTCTTTCACATCTGCCACTACCACTCTCACCAAGCCAAAGATATCCACCGCTTTCTGCTCCAGTTCCGCCTTGGTGCGGACAAAAAATTTATGGCTGATCTGATCCACTCTTTTCTGCTTCACATCTTCATCGTCCCAGAAGCACATAATTGTCTTGCCGATATGCCTTGCACAGTCTACCACGTCGGAAACCACCGCGCTCGCCGTAGGCAGCTTGCCTGCGCCGCGGCCGTAATACATGGAATCGCCCAGCATATTGCCATGCACAAACACCGCATTGAATACACCGTTCACCCCGTGCAGCGGATGGCTTACGGGAATCATGAAAGGAGCCACCATGGCATAGAAGCTGCCGTCCTGGCTTTCCCTGCTCATGGCCAACAGTTTTATGGAACGCCCGAGAGCCTTTGCATAAAGAAAATCGGCTGCCGTTATTTTAGTGATTCCTTCCGTGTAAATATCTTCATACTTTACGTTTTTCCCTGTCATCAGGGAAGATAGGATGGCGATTTTGCGGCAGGCATCATATCCTTCCACGTCCGCCTCCGGATTCCGTTCTGCATATCCTTTCTCCTGCGCTTCCTTCAGCACTTCTTCAAAATCCGCTCCCTCCGCAGCCATTTTGGAGAGAATATAATTGGTCGTCCCGTTCAGGATACCGGTGATGGCATCTATTTTTTCCGCCGTCAGTGAATAATTGATGGGGCGGATAATCGGAATCCCGCCTCCTACGCTGGCCTCGAACAGATAATTGCACTTATGCTCTCTGGCAATGCGCAGCAGTTCCGGCCCATGGTTTGCCACCAATTCCTTATTGGAAGTGCATACGCTCTTCCCTTTCAGCAGGGCCTGTTTGGAAAAATCATAAGCCGGCTTGATGCCGCCCATGGTTTCACATATAATCGCCACTTCCGGGTCGTCTAATATGACATTCACGTCATGCACTACCTTTTCCTCATAAGGGTCCCCGGGAAAATCCCTTAAGTCGAGGATATATTTCACATTCAGTTCTTCCCCGGATTTCTTGTTGATTTCTTCTTTATTTTTCTCGATTACTTCCACCACACCGCTTCCTACGGTGCCGTATCCCAATACCGCTACATGTATCATTTTGCTCCTCCGCCTTGTTATTTCGCCCTGCGTGCCTTATTCCTTTGCCAAAACCTTTACATAGTGTACGCCCCGGTGCCCTTCCATAGCCTCCAGCATCCGAGACACATCTCCCGTGGCCGGGAGCACCTGTATGCTGATGCTCAGCGAAGCCACACCGTTAATCGGAATGCTTTGGTGAATGGTAAGTATATTTGCCTTAAAATCGGCAATTATTTTTAGCATCTCCGACAGCACTCCCGGTTCGTCCTCCATCTGGAGGGAAAGGGTGATAGTCGTCCCCTGCGCATTGTCATGGAACTGAAAAATATCATCCTTATACTTATAAAAAGAACTGCGGCTGATTCCGACCTGCTCTGCAGCCTCATGCACGCTTGCCGCCCTGCCGGTCTCCAGAAGGCGTTTGGCTTCCAATACCTTTAACAGCACTTCCGGTACCGCTTTTTTCTTTACTACAAAATAACTGCTCGTTGTGTCCATGAAAACACCTTTTTGCTTTACCTTAATCTGTATTCCTCGGGGTTTTTCCGACAGTTTCCGTATGCCGGCAAAGAAAATAAAGCTGCATATAAAAGTACTTCCTTTGCGGACATCTGTTTGCCGACGAAAGATATTGTAGCATAGTACACAAAAAATGGCAACCGAAAATGTAAAAATTTCAAAATACAAAAAATTTTTACGATACCAATCACATTCCGTTCCTTAACGCAGGCTGCAGTTTCACTCCGTAATATCATTCCTGAAACGGACTTCGGTTTTACTGAATGACATTGCGGAGTAAGCCGCAGCCATTTCGCATACCGACAGCTTCCGCTTTTCAGAACAGACGCAGCTGTTCATACTTCTCCGGAAATTCCTTCATATACCGAAAACAGGCATCCGCATCGCACACAATGCCGTTGCTGCCGCACCTGTCCCGAAGCAGTTCCGTCAGTTCCCTGTTCCTGTCACTGGCCACCTCATAAGCATACCCGTATTTCCTCTGATATTTTTCCTTCATCCCCGGGAAATGTCTGTCCAACGCCCTATAAAAATATTCCCGGTCGCCTTCCCGCAATGTCACCCCCATGCCGAAAGTAATGATCCCGTATACTTTGGCCCGGATGCAATAGTCCAAAATTCCGTCGATATTTTCCGCCGTGTCATTGATAAAAGGCAAAATCGGCGAAAGCCAGACTATAGTCGGGATTCCGTGTTCCCGAAAAATCTGCAAAGCCCGGAACCGTTCCTTTGTCGTGCACACATTCGGCTCCAGCACTTTGCAAAGCTCTTCGTCATATGTAGTCAGCGTCATCTGAACGACGCATTTGGCTTTTCGGTTGATACGTTCCAACAGTTCCAAATCTCTGAGTATTCTGTCCGACTTCGTCTGGATTGCCACTCCGAATCCGTAACGTTCTATGATTTCCAAACATCTTTCCGTCAGTCTGAGTTCTTCTTCGCAATGCATATACGGGTCGCACATGGCTCCGGTTCCTATCATGCATTTTTTCCGTTTGGAACGGAGTGCCCGTTCCAATAGTTCCGGGGCATTCCGCTTCACCTCCACGTCTTCGAAATCATGGGTAAACCCGTAACATCTGCTTCGGCTGTCACAGTAAATGCAGCCATGAGTACACCCCCGGTAAAGGTTCATGCCGTTCCCGGCTGACAGTATTCCTTTGGCATCTGCAAAATGCATTCTGTTTTCCCTCCTGTTTTCTCACCATTGAATGCCGGCAGTTCCTCTGCCGGCAACCGGAATTTTGCCCCTTTATGCTTTCATTATAATACCAGTAATGAAAAAAGCCCAATTCTTTTTTAGAATCAGACTTTCCTTAAAACCTATTACTTTACCACCATATACCAACTGCTATCAAACTTTACGGTTTTCAACAGAGTCTCCTTATCAATTAACTCTGGCCTTTTTACCTTAATATGCAGCTTTTCCTTCGGTATTGCTTCTATGATAGTAAATTGACTTCCACTTGGCTGCCATGTAAATTTATGCATATCTGTCACTTTGTCATAACCTTCCAAATTGTTATTCTTATTCCATTTAAAGTAATACAGTTCTTGGTCATATCGCACCGTATCTAACTCAAATATGAGATATTCAGAAAAATCTTTTGCTTTTACCAACACCACCGTTCTTACAAACTTAAATATTTGCCTTACTGCTGAGACACGCTCATTCCAAATATCCAAAACCATTTCGCCAATAACATCTGGATTTTCACTGGTAATTCTATCTACGCCAAAACTAAACGTAGGTGAATTTCTTCCGCTTACCAACCGAACCGTTTTTTGCTTAGAAATATCTTTAGAACCTGCAAAGACGGTTTTTGCACCCCAACAACAATTGCCTAAAACAACATCATCCAAACCTACATTAGAAGGTCTCCAATCCGCCCCAACACATGATGCAAAAATTTGTTCCCACTCATTCCCCTCTAAAGCCATAGCCTGCTTTGTTGCCATCATATAAACAACTTCTTTTGCAAATGTATCTACAAATTTAGCCGGAAATTTATTCAAATCAAAAGGCGCAACTGCTTTATTAACAGTCCTTAATCTTGGTCCATTCATGTGCTATACCTCCAAACACAAAGTTTTATACAGTATAGCACACTTTTTCCCAAAATACATCATCCAAAAACCAACGGTATAAACCTTTCAATCACTTTAGCCACCATGCTGACCGGAATTGCATTCCCTGCCTGTTTCCTAGCCTGAGCATCTGACACTACAATTTTAAATTCATCCGGGAATCCTTGCAATCGCAGCATTTCCCTAGGCGTTAATCTTCGTTCTCCGTCAACAAGCAAATAATTATAGCTTGCTCCTGCCCGTAATGCACAGCTATATGGATAAGATGATATATTTCCTGATTTATTCTCATGCCAAATAGCAGGTTTTGTTTCTGCTGTATGCTTCTCTTTTCGTTTTTTTACTATTTCCTCTGATGCATAATGTTTCTGATCCACTTCTTCTTCCAATATATCTTTCAAAGTCTTTACATTCTTAATTTCAAACTTCCAATCCATATCAAACGGCTTTTGCGCCCCAACTATAATAATTCTCTCACGTTTCTGTGGCAGACCAAAATCAAGCGCATTTAAAATTTTATAGTCCACAAAATATCCCAGTTCTTCCCTTAACACATGAATGATTGTTTTAAATGTCTTGCCTCCATCATGACTAACGAGATTTTTTACATTTTCCAATACGAAAGCCTTTGGCTGCTTTTCCTTTATTATACGGGCAATATCAAAGAAAAGCGTTCCCTTAGTATTATCTGCAAATCCTTTTTGCAAACCGCATATAGAAAATGCCTGACATGGAAATCCTGCAAAAAGCAAATCAAAATCAGGAATGTCTTTTTCATCAACCATAGTAATATCCCCTGCTGGTTTCTCGCCGAAATTCGCCTCATAACTCTCTGCCGCAAATCTGTCTATATCACTGCTGAACATGCACTGTCCTTTTATTCCCAACTGCTCAAATGCTTGTTGCGAGGCATAACGGAAACCACCTATGCCACAAAATAAATCAATAAATTTTATGGTTGATGGCAGCTTCTTTTCCTCAACTGATGGTATTGTAAAAAATAGCCGTTCAACATTCACAGATAATTCTTCGGATAAGCGGACTGCTACATCAATTGAGGGGGTTGTTTTATTTCTTTCTATCATAGATAAATACTTCCTGCTTATGCCTACCGAAAAAGCCAATTGTTCTTGCGTAATATTTCTTTCCTTCCTATATTCCTTAACTATATTTATCATAGCATTTTCTCCTGAAATGCGAACTTTGTTTCTCATTTCATTATATATTGCCTTTATTTGAATGTCTACACTCTTTACAAAATCTTATTTTTTGTTCGCAAACAAAATATTTAAAGGGCATGACAGGGAATTTGATTGGACGGCGGCAGGCAGGCATGATCCCTGCATACATAATAGGTGGTCTTTCCGTTGATTGCTTTGTATTCTTCCGTTTCCTTCCGCAGAATCTGCACGTCCGCATACAGCGGCAGCATACGCATAATATCTCCTGCCCCTTGACTGTCTCCGCTTTCCGGATGTCCGCGCCGTCCTTCTTTACCATCTGTCCCCGTTTCCCCTGACGGTGCCGCCGCTTCGGGAATGACTACCATTATTTTCTGCGGCGGATAGGAATGCATCAGTAAAGCAAGAAGGAACATCGTATGACCCGCCGGATAATCTGCCGCCTCCCGGGACAAAAACGCAAGCTGCCGTTCCGCCAGCTTTTCATACTCTTCTTTCTCCGTAAGCCGGCACAGCTGCACAAGGCAATATGCCATAACCGCATTTCCGCTGGGCAATGCACCGTCGTAAGTTTCCTTTGGCCGCATAATCAGCCCTTCATTTTCTGCTCCGTACAGAAAATATCCGCCCTGTTCCCCATCCGCAAACTGCCTTTGGGCTTCCCTGCATATCCGTTCCGCCCGTTCCAAATAGTCCGCCTTTCCTACGGCTCCGTAAAGTCCAAGCAATGCCGCACAATAATAGGCATAGTCATCCAGGAAACCTTTCACGGAATGCGCCTGCCCCCGGCATCCCGCGTAAAGAATCTCCCCGCTCACAAGGCGGTTCTCAATGAATTGCTGCGCACGCTCGGCAGCCGACAGATATTTTTCTTCCCCCGTGACACGGTAAAGCACGGACAGCGCACCTATCATCAGGGAATTCCAAGCCGTCAGCACTTTATCGTCCAGATGCAGACTGCAGCGGGATTTACGGTATGCATACAGCAATTCCCTTTCCTCCTCAAACCGCTCCGAAATGCTTCCGCCATGAAGAAGATTGGGAATATTCCTGCCCTCAAAATTTCCCTCCTCCGTCATCCCAAAGCAGCCGCAGAACCGTCTTCCCCTCTCTTCCCCCAGAACCCGGCATATTTCCCGGTAACTCCAGACATAGAACCGTCCCTCTTCCCCTTCGCTGTCTGCGTCCTGTGCGGAATAAAATTCCCCGTGCTTTCCCGTCATCTCCCGAAAAACATAAGCCGCCGTTTTTTCCGCCGTATCCAGAAAATCATCGTTGCCGAACACTTTATAGGCCGCCGCATATGCCAGAATCAGCAGTGCATTGTCATACAGCATTTTCTCAAAGTGCGGCACAAGATAATACCGATCCGTAGAATATCTGGAAAATCCAAACCCGATATGGTCAAAAATGCCGCCCCGTCTCATCTGCTCCAAGGTAATCCGCACTTGTTCCAAAGCGGCTTCTTTTCCGCTCTTCCCTTCCCCACGCGGAGCATAACCGTTTCTTCCCTCTTTTGATCCTTTCCGGAACAGCTCCCATACTCTCTGTCTTTTTTCGGAATATCCTACCTGTGAATACAGCAGCAGGAAAAGAAGATTATGGGGAGTGGGAAATTTGGGAGCGGAGCCGAACCCCCCATAGAGCCTGTCAAAGCTTCCCGCAAAAGTTTCCGCCGCCCGTTCCGGCAGGCTGCCGTCCGGCTCTTCTTTCGCGCTCCCGCCTGAAATCATGCCGGAAACTTTCATTTCCGAAAGAATCGCCTCGGCAGACCGAATCAATTCCTCTCTGCCGTTTTTCCATCTGTCCGCCGCCGTCCGCAGCAAATCACAAAGCCCTGTCATGCCATGCCGCGAAACCGGCGGAAAATAGGTTCCTGCAAAAAAAGGCTTCCTGTCCGGTGTCAGCAGAATACTCAGCGGCCATCCGCCGCTTCCTGTCAGTGCCTGACAGACAGACATATATACACTGTCCACATCCGGACGTTCCTCCCGATCCACCTTTACCGACACAAAATGCCGGTTCAGAATTTCCGCGATATCCCTGTTCTCAAAGCTTTCCCTTTCCATTACATGGCACCAATGGCAGGTGCTGTACCCGATGCTTAAGAAAACCGGCTTGTCCTCCCGCACCGCTTTTTCAAATGCCTCTTCCCCCCAAGGATACCAATCCACCGGATTCTCCGCGTGCTGCAAAAGATAGGGGCTGCTTTGCCCCGTCAGATGATTGCCCATACATTCCGTTCCTTTCCTGCTGTCTGCCGTTCTGGCCTATGCCGTGGAATTTTCCGGCAAGATATCCGCAGCAGCCCTGAAATTTTATTCTTTCACTTATATTTTTGTTTTATCAGTATTCTTTTGCTTATTTATATTCTTTCTTATATTCTTTGCAATCATCTGTAATTTATCCCTCTGTTGTCTCCTTCCCGGAATTCTTTTGAAAACTTCTCAGCAGGACAATCCCGGCCACCAGCAAAACCGGAAAAACAATCCCTGCCAAAATTCCTTTCTTCAAGTCCTCCGACAGGATGCCCGAGACATAACCTACCAGCGTAGGCCCGCCGGAACAGCCCAAGTCCCCCGCCAATGCCAACAGCGCAAACATCGCCGTCCCGCCGTTGCGGACGGACGCGGCCGCCTTGCTGAAGCTTCCCGGCCACATAATCCCCACGGACAGACCGCACACCGCACAGCCCGCCAAAGAGAGAACCGGAGACGGGGACAGGGAAATACATAAATAAGATGCCACACAGAGCAGGCCGCTCCCTATCATAAACTTGTCCAAATCCATCCGGTCGCCGAATTTCCCGTAAAACGCCCGTGCACTTCCCATAAGCACGGCAAAGGCCATGGGTCCTGCCAAGTCGCCTGCTGCCTTACTTACGCCCAGCCCTTTTTCCGCAAAAGTGGAAGCCCACTGGCTGACAGACTGCTCGCTTGCCCCCGCGCATACCATCAGAAGCATCAGCACCCAGAAAACTTTGTTTCCGCATAATTCCGGCATGGACATTCCCTTTTCCCCCTCTTCCACCAACGGGGCTATCGGTGCTTGGGCGAACAAAAGGCTATTGACTGCCGGCACGGCCACCCAGATGCAAGTCAGTATTTTCCAGTTGTCTATGCCGAATAGTTTAAAGAACAGCGTTGAAAGCAGGACGACTCCTACATGCCCCCAGCAGTAGAAGGAGTGAAGAAGGCTCATGGCTTTTTCTTTATGCTCCGTGGGGCAGCTTTCCATAATCGGGCTGATCAATACTTCTATCAGGCCGCCGCCTATGGCGTATACCGTGACGGAAACCAAAAGCCCGGCATAAGCGTCCGGCAGCAGGCCCGGCAGCACTGCCAGTCCGAGCAGACCGGCTGCCGAGAAAATGTGGGCTATAAGAATGGACGCACGGTATCCGATTTTGTCCACAAATCCGGCGGACAGAAAGTCTACCAGAAGCTGTATGCCGAAGTTAACGGTAATCAGCATTGTAATGCGGCTTAGGGGGATGTGATATGTCCTTTCGAAGGTGAGGAAGAGCAGGGGGACGAAATTGTTGACAATGGCTTGCACTATGTAGCCTATGAAACAGGCGTATATGGTTTTTCGGTATTGGGCATTCATGTAGGACTCCTTTCTTGGCAGCCTTGTCTGATGACAGGGTGCAATTATTTTATTATAGCATTATTTGTGGTTTATGCAATTGGGGATTTTCATATGTTATGGAAATGGATTTTCATGGTTGCATATTGGTCGTATGGCAGAGTTATTATGGGGGAGCGGACGCGCCGGAAAGAATCCGTCAGAAGAAGAACCGGAAAGGTTTTATCATGGTTTTGCTTTTTGCGGAAAAAGTACTGATTGGAAAATCATCGCCTATAGATAAATAATAATACACTAAGGCACTGTATTTCAGTGTCTTAGTGTATTATTATTTATCCGTCCTTCTATTGTTTCTCCGGCTTACAGCTGCCGGAACAGTTCTTTCACTGTGGGGTAAATCTTTGCAAATTTCCGGTATTTTTCTTCATATTTTGCCGCCAGTTCCGGTTCCGGCTCAATGGTGTCTATGATTTTTACCAGTTTTCCGGCCGCTTCTTCCACGGATGCATACTCCCCACAGCCTACTGCCGCCAGCATGGCGCCTCCGTATCCCGGTCCTTCTTCGCTCTCGATACGGTCGATTTTTATGTTCAGCACATTGGCAATGATTTTCCGCCAAAGCGGGCTTTTTGCCCCTCCGCCGCATATCTTGGATCGTTCAATATGAATCCCCAGGGAGCGTGCCACTTCAAAGGAATCACGGATGGCAAAAGCTACGCCCTCCAGCACTGCCTGCGTCATATCCGCCCGTGTGCTGTCCATGGTCAGTCCGATAAAGGTTCCTCTGGCATACGGGTCGTTCAGCGGTGAACGTTCCCCCATGAGATACGGCAGGAAATACACGGTATTCTCACCCAGTCCGTGAATGTCCTCCTGTTCCTTTCCGTAATCCGACGTGCCGACAATATCCTCCATCCACCATTTATTGCAGGAAGCCGCGCTCAGCATGCATCCCATCAGATGATAATGGCCGTCGGCATGGTCAAATGCATGCAGTGCATTGTTGCCGTCCACTCCGAACTTATCGCTGGAAATAAAAATCGTTCCGGAAGTTCCGAGGGAAATGTTGCACCTGCCGTCTCCTACCGTCCCGGTTCCCACCGCCGCCGCCGCATTGTCCCCGGCTCCGGCAATTACTTTCACGCTCTCCGGCAGTCCGGTCAGCGCTGCTATTTCCGGCTTTAGAGTCCCGACTACATCCGCACTCTCATATATCTCTGCCAGCTGTTCCCTTGCCACGCCGCAGATTTCCATCATTTCCTCCGACCAGCGCTTATGCTCCACATCAAACAGCAGCATGCCGGAAGCGTCGGACACATCCGTGCAGAAGGTGCCGGACAGCCGATAGGCAATGTAATCTTTTGGCAGCATTATCTTCCTGATCTTGGCAAAATTCTCCGGTTCGTTTTCCTTCACCCAAAGTATCTTCGGGGCCGTAAACCCGGCAAAAGCAATATTCGCCGTATATTTGGACAAATTCTCCTTCCCGATTACCTGGTTGAGATAATCCGTCTCTTTCGTCGTTCTGCCGTCATTCCACAGAATGGCCGGGCGGATGACCTCATCCTTCTCGTCCAGGATGACCAGCCCGTGCATCTGTCCGCCGAAGCCGATGCCTGCCACCTGAGATTTATCGCAGTCCGCCGTCAGTTCCTTCAGCCCTTCCGTCACCGCTTCCCACCAATCCTCAGGATTCTGTTCCGACCATCCCGGATGAGGGAAACAGAGCGGATACTCCTTCGAAACTACCTTCTCAATCTTTCCGTCTGCCGCCATCAGCAGCAGCTTCACGGCAGACGTCCCCAAATCCACACCTATATATAACATATTCCGCGCCTTTCCCTTATGCAAACGGATTTTCCGTCGGATACCTTACGCCCTTGGGCTGGTTATATCCGATTTCATCTGTCGGCACGCCGATATATTTGAAAATTTCATAAAGAGCCTTTCCGAAATGGCCGAAAGCAACCGCGCCATGGTGAGGGTAATTTCCTTCAATCAATACATGACGGTAGAAACGTCCCATTTCCGGAATGGCAAAAATGCCGATGCCGCCGAAGGATTTTGTGGCAACCGGAAGCACTTCGCCCTGTGCGATATAAGCACGCAGTTTACAGTCTGCCGTGGATTGCAGACGGTAAAACGTAATGTCGCCGGGTACGATATCCCCTTCCAAGGTTCCCTGCGTCACTTCTTCCGGCAGGTTCCTCGCCATGATCATCTGGTATTTCATGGAGCATGCCGCCAATTTTCTGGAACAGGTATTTCCGCAGTGGAAGCCCATGAACGTGTCTTTATGCGTATATTCGAATTTTCCTTTGATGCTTTCCTCATACATGTCTGCCGGCACGGAATTGTTGATATCCAGAAGCGTCACCGCATCCTGGCTTACGCAGGCACCGATAAACTCACTGAGTGCACCGTAAATATCCACTTCGCAGGATACCGGAATCCCTCTTCCCGTCAGACGGCTGTTGACATAGCAAGGGACGAAGCCGAACTGTGTCTGGAAGGCAGGCCAGCATTTTCCTGCAATGGCCACATATTTCCGATAACCCTTATGCTCGTCAATCCAGTCAAGAAGGGTCAGTTCATACTGTGCCAGCTTCGGCAGAATCTCCGGTTTCATGTTGCCCTCGCCCAATTCGGATTCCATATCCTTTACCACCTCCGGAATGCGGGGGTCATTGTCATGCTTGTGAAAAGCTTCAAACAAATCCAGTTCCGAATTTTCCTCGATTTCCACGCCCAGATTATAAAGCTGCTTAATGGGCGCATTGCACGCCAAGAAATTCAGCGGCCTGGGACCGAAGGAAATAATCTTCAGATCGGACAGCCCTACAATGCCTCTTGCCACAGGAAGGAATTCATGAATCATATCCGCGCATTCCTCCGCCGTCCCCACCGGATATTCCGGAATATAGGCTTTGATATTGCGCAGCTTCAGATTATAGCTTGCATTCAGCATGCCACAGTAAGCATCCCCTCTGCCGCCTACCAGATTGTCGCCGCTTTCTTCCGCAGCCGCCACGAACATTGCCGGACCGTCAAAATGCTTTGCCAACAAAGTCTCCGATATTTCCGGACCGAAGTTGCCCAGATAAACCACGATTGCATTGCAGCCCGCTTTCTTCACATCCTCCAAGGCCTGTACCATATGGATTTCGCTTTCCACGATGCAGACCGGGCACTCATAAATATCCTCCGTCCCGTATTTGTCTTCATATGCCTTTATCAGGGCTTTCCTTCTGTTCACCGACAGACTCTCCGGAAAACAGTCGCGGCTCACTGCCACCACGCCGACTTTTACCTTCGGTAAATTTTCAAACATACCATAATCCTCCTTCTTATATGCATAACTTTACTTTTCACTCAATGCCATTAACTTAAACCGTAATCCGCGCCAGAAATGACGTTCTTACCCAAACTTTAAACCGTAATATTTTCGCCTTTTATTCCGATATAGGCTCCGGCAATCCCGGCTTCCGCATGGGCAATCAGCCATTTATTTTTTGCCGTCAGCAATTTGTCTTCCGGCAGGCTCCCTCTTTCTTCCGTCAGGTCCTCATTGGTTCCTTTCGGCAGAATAACCACATTGCGGAACGGCTTCCCTTCCACGCTGCAGGGTGCATAATGAAGCGTAGTGGCATACATCTCATATACCGTCCCCTTCGGCACAAGAAATGCCTCTGCTTTCACGGAATCATAGGAAAAATTCCCTCCATCCTCCGACACTTCCACATCCTGCTGCTTTCCCAACAGCAGAATCAAATCCGACGCCGCCACGCCAAACTCCGAACAGCGGTGATATTCCACGGCATTCATTTTATTGTTTGTTCCGTTGCAGTAACCCATCTGCATATCCAGTTCCCCAAAAAAACTGTTTTTCACTGCTTTTGCCACAGGCAGCTTCTCTAACGCGTCAATGGAGGGATAATATACCACCGCATCCTCCGGTGCCTCCGTTTCCTGCATGGCTTCCACCAGCCCGGAAGCATCCACACCGGCAATCACCCGCCCATACGCCTTAAATGAATCGTCATGCACTGATTGAATCGTCACTTTCCTCAACGCCTCCTATCCTTTTTGTTTCTGTCTCCTGATACCGTCCGTAAACCATATCCGACAAAAATAACACCCATGTCGGAAATTTTTCCGGACATGTTCCGTCCCGCATCGGTTCCCTCCATGTTCCGTATCGGCGGAACCCTTCACGGCTCAAAACCTTATATAAGTATTATAGGCGTATTTCTTGCGCTTTTCTACCAAAAACTTATCTTATATATAGCATTTTCTTGTCTTTTCTCTTATAAGCATTCAGAATCCGGCCTGCAGCCCGTCCTATTCCCTTTTCCTCATTTCCTTCCGATATTTATCCGGCGTAATGCCGAACCTCGCGGCAAAGGCTTTGGCGAAACTGCGTCCGTCCGGAAAGCCGCAGCTTTCCGCAATTTTGTTGATGGACTGCCCCGTGTTCAGCAATTCTTTATAAGCATATTCCACCCGCACGTTCATCACATAGGTTTTATAATTCACATTGGCATATTTTTTAAATATACGGGAAAGATAAGTAGGCGAAAAACCGAAAATTCCCGCCACCCGTTCCAAAGTCATATCTTCCTTATAATGCTCCTGTATATAAGACGTTATCTGATAAAGCTTTTTCATCCGGCGGTTCTTCTTCACCCGCTCCTCGTCCACCACCTTTTCCCGATACTGAGTCACCAGACAATGCAGCATCCGGTAGTAGTCACTGAGCACCTCCAGTTCATAGCCATACCGTTTTTCCGCATATGCAGTATACATCTGCCGGATTAACCGCACAAACTGTGCATCCTGCTCCTTATACCCTTCCGAAGTATGCCGGAAAAGCATATATTCCTCTTCCCCAAACCTCTCAAATTCTTCCGGCGGTATCTGCACTACTATGGTAAAATTCTCCTCCGGCACCTCTATGGAATGGACTTCATTGGAATTCACGATAATAAAACGCCCCCGGGAAAGGCCGTAATAGGAAGAATTGATGTAAAAATCAATTTCCCCCTCAAACACCGCAAAAATTTCCACCGTATCATGCCAGTGCTTCGTCACCCGGTAATTGCCGTTTTTCCCTTCAAATACAAACATTTTAAACGGGAAACCGTCATTCGGAATTACCAGTTCCCTCTTTGAATCCATATTATCCATCCTCTGCCCCATTCCCTTCTTCCTCCACCGGCCTCCAAGCTTGCCCGAATTTCACATCCTTGAACAAAGCCGCCAGCCCCGTAATCTGTTTCAGCCGCAGAATCTCGTCTCTGTCCATACCCAAGTGCTTGGAAATCCAAGCATCCGAACGCCCGATTTCATGCAATTCCTTCACGATATTGCTCATCAGGTCCACATTGTGGCTACCCCGCGCCCGGTTGTGCCGGATAGTGCTGGCCATGCGCTGGTCGATAGGCTTATCAATCACCGACACCGGCAGCATGCCTTCCTCCCTCTCGAAAATATCGTCATGCTCCAGCATAATGCGGTACCGGTGGAATCCGTCCACAATAATATATTCATCCGTCTCCTTTACATAATAACATACAATCGGCATAGTGTAACCGTCTGCCTTGATGCTCTGATACAGCAGCTTCATTTCCGGCGGGGCAACCGCATTGGGATTATAGCTGTTAGGCTTTATCTTTGCGATGGGTACTGCAATCACATCATAAACCGGACTCTTATGCTTCATTGTTCATTTCCTCCAGACCTTTGTATTTCTGTTTGATCATATCGATGTTCCTTTGCTGCTGCCTGTTCAGCCCGAATCCCATGAACCGGCAGACATGATCGTTTTTCAGTATGCAGTAGCACATCCGTTTCCAGCTGGGCACATCCTTGGTGGATTTGATGTCATCCGTATTGTCAGGGATTTTTTCCGTAAAAATAATGCGGGATTTTTTGTTTAACGTATAATTAGACACGCCGTTGCGCTTAATCCGATATCCATGCTCTTCCAGTTCCCGGATGGTCTCTTCCTCCAGCCCACCCCCTTTTTCATGCCAGAATTTAATGGATGCATTGAATTTTTTCACATAATTATTTTTCAGCCGGATGGGAAGGGTATCTAGGAGGAACCGGGTATAAGACTCCCATGTATGCCCTTCCGGCAGCGAGATATTCCGGTATCCCATGGCCTTCGTCCGGCCGTATATGCAGGCAAAGTTAGCCCCCTGCACCCTTCCTACCAGTTTGGCCCATATTTCCGGATCCAGCACGCGGTACAGATTCAGGCTGTCTTTGGAATAATCGTTGAAAGGAGAGGCCACCCGCATCTGGGACACTTTCAGCCCCGCCATATAGTACAGGTCGTAAAGGCGGTTATAATCATAGCCGAACAGATAATTGGCATGCCAGATGTCCTCCTGCCCCCAGTCGTACAGAGGAGAAGCACACCAGACGTTTTTAAACTGCCTGCTGATCCAGCACTCATCTTTATAGCCGTATTTCTTATTGACGAAACCGCTGTACCGCTGCAGGGATTCGTCTGCCCGCATCCCCAATAGGCACACGGTTTTCTTATTGTCATGGGTAATCCGGTACCAACGGCTGAACTGTTTCGCCAAATCCTCCTGATGCATCCGGTAACGGTAAGTGGTAATCGGGTTATTATCCAAATTAATGACATAATCATATTGGGGCATTTCCCGCACCCAAGCCTCCTTTTTGCGGTCATCCCAAGGATACCAGAACATTTCATAGCTGCTGAGTGCCGTCCGTGTGGCCATGGGCAGACAGACCCAATACCGCTCGGCCTTGCCCTCCAGACTCTTAAAGGTACGGTCAATATACTCCGTGGTTACGGTATACTGCGCTTCAAAGTCCTGATGAAACACACCAATCTGCTTTTCAGGATAATATTTCTGTTGGAAATCCAATGCCATATTCAGCAGCAGCCCGCTGTCCTTCCCCCCGGAAAAAGAGATATAAATATTGTCAAATTCCCGGAAAATAAGGTGCAGACGGCTTTGAAATGCTTCATAGACATCTTGGGATTCATATTCTCGCTTCATGGCAGCAGCCCTCCGATTTGTCGTTTGTATTTGATAAACTTTACCATAATTTACCAATTTTTTCAACTTTATTGATTCCTTCGGCACGGAAATCCATTTTCGGCTTTGCCTACGTTGACATCTCGGCCGCACAGGGCTGTACATAAAAATGGATGAATATGACAACCCCATTGTCTCATATCCATCCATCCTCATTGACGCTTTTATCTCAATATTTCTGACAAGTTTGAAATCTACGAATCCATCAGCTGCAATTCATACAATTTCTTATACAGCCCATCCTGCCGCAGCAGTTCCTGATGGTTCCCGGATTCCCGTATTTTCCCCTTATGCATGACTATGATTTTATCCGCATGCTGTATGGTGGACAGCCGGTGCGCCACCATAATCGTGGTCCGCCCCTCCATCAGTTTTTCCAATGCCTGCGTAATCATGCTCTCCGTTTCCGTATCAATATTGGCCGTAGCCTCGTCCAGCACGAGAATTGCCGGGTTGTAAGCCAGCGTACGGGCAAAGGACAGAAGCTGTCTCTGCCCGGCGGAAAGAGTGCTGCCCCTCTCCGTCACCGGCTCGTCATAACCCCCCGGCATCTTCCGAATAAAGGAATCCGCATTCACAATCCGGGCGGCACGCTGCACCTCTTCCAAGGAAATATTTTCGTTATTCAGGGAAATGTTCCCCTTAATATCCCCCGTAAAAATAAATACATCCTGCTGCACCTGCCCGATAGCTGCCCGTAGCACGTCCGTATCCAGTTCCTGTATGTTCACGCCGTCTATGAGTATTTCCCCTTTCTGTATGTCGTAATAACGGCCGATCAGATTCAGGATGGAAGACTTGCCTGCTCCCGTGGCGCCCACAAAAGCCACCCGTTCCCCCGGCGCAATGGAAAAACTCACATCCCTCAGTATATAATCCTCCTTTTCATAGGCAAACCATACATGCTTAAACTCAATCCGCCCTTCTATCCGCACCTGCGCCGGACAGGAAGGGGATACAATTTCCGGTTTTTCATCCAAAACGGAAAATAACTTCTCGGCGGAAGCCAGTGAGGACTGCAAGGTGCCGAACTGCTCCGCCAGTTCCTGAATCGGCTCGAAAAAAGAACCGATATAACTGATAAATATAAACAGCGTCCCGAGCGAAAGCGTGCCGTCCAGCACGGAAGCGCTGCCTGTGCCGATGACAATAATCATGGCAATCACAGAAAGCAGGTAGATAATGGGGCGGAAAACGGCAAACGTCATGACTTCCCGCCAGTTGGCCGCAAACAGTTCACCGGATTTGCGCTCAAACTCCTCATATTTTTCCTTTTCCCGGACAAAAATCTGAATCAGCTTCATGCCCGAAATATGCTCCGACAAAAAGGTATTCAGTTCCGTTATCTTTGTCCTGGTAAGCTGATACGCTTTCCTGGAAAGGGCACGGAAAAAGAAAGTGAGCACGGAAACAAGCGGCAGCAGCAGGAAAGAAACGACCGCCATACGCACGTTGATGGAAAGCATCACAACCGCATACCCGATGATTTTTACCACATTTTTAAATAATTTTACAAGAATCGTGGAAAAAAGTTCGTTCACCGCCTCCGTATCGTTAGACACGCGGGTCACCAGCTTGCCCACCGGCGTAGTATTGAAGAAGCTCAGCGAAAGGCTGTGTATATGGGCAAAAACCTCCTCCCGCATTCGATATATAATGCTCTGCCCCATCTTCTGCAGCATCCATGTATCCGCCGCATTCAGGCAGAACCCGGCAAGCAGCATCAGCAAATAAAGCCCTGCCGCCGCCAATATTCCCGCAAAATCAAAGCGGCGCAGTTCTTTCAGGTCCTCTCCGGTAAGCAGTGCCGCCCCCTTCTCCACATAGGATGCCAGCAAGGCATTGTCTGCCGTCTGCAGCAGCCGGCATTCTTCCGCATCCAGACGTTCCGCCATATAATATCTGTCTCCGTACAGCAGAATCTGGTAATAGCCGTCCGCCTGTCCCGCACTTTCCGCCGCTGACGGACTGCCGTCCTTTTCCCTTGCCAGATAAATCCCACGGTATGCCACCGCCCCCGGCGTGCCGGGAGTTACTTCCGTATACGGTTTATAATACCCGTTAATATAATCGTCAATTGCATCCCCGATAATAATGGGACGATAAAGTTCCACCACAATAATAAGAAGCACCAAAAAAGTTGCCGCCGTCATCGTCCATTTATGAGGCTTTAAATATCGGAACAGCCTTTTCATCCAAGCCCACCTCCCTGCCGAATATCTTCCGACCCATTCTCTGCGTTCCATGCCGCCCTCTGTTCCGAAACGGCGGCTTCCAGCTGCTGCTGCTCAAACATACTCCGGTAAATGCCGTTTTCCCGCATCAGTTCGTCATGATTCCCGATTTCCTTCGCTTCGCCGTCCTCCAGCACCAAAATCCTATCCGCATTCTGTATGGTAGAAATACGGTGGGCAATGAGAATCGTCGTCTTCCCCTGCCGGTTTTGCTTCAGATTCCGCAAAATATGCTCCTCGGTATCCGTATCCACGGCGGAAAGGGCATCGTCCAAAATCAATATGGGCGCATCCTTCATCAAAGCCCGGGCAATGGAACTGCGCTGTTTCTGTCCGCCGGAAAGCGTAACGCCCCGCTCTCCCACAATCGTTTCATAACCGTCCGGAAAAGCCACGATATTTTCATGGATGCAGGCCGCCTCCGTAGCCCGCACAACGGAATCCATGTCCCAGTCGTCGGTGCCGAAAGCAATATTGGATTTTAGCGTATCGGAAAACAGGAAATTATCCTGGGGCACATAGGCAATGTTTTCCCGCAAAGTCTTCAGAGGAATCCGGTTGATATCCCTGCCGTCAATCCGTATCATCCCCGGCTTGGTATTGTAAAGATGAAGCAGCAGGTTGACCAAGGTGGATTTTCCGTTGCCGGTGCGCCCGATAATGGCCAATGTAGTTCCTGCCGGAATGGACAGGGTGATGTCTTTCAGCGTCGGCTCACTGTGTCCCCGGTGCAGGAACGTCAGATGGTTCAGTTCAATATCTCCTTTGACACACTCCACTTCCACGGCATCTTCCCTGTCGGCTATCTCCGGCTTCTCTTCAAAAATCTCCTGAATACGCCGGATAGAAGCGGCCCCCTGGGAAAACATGTTAATGGCATCCCCACAGGCCAGCATAGGCCAGACAAGCATATTAATGTATTGATTGAACGCCACAAAACGTCCCAATGTGATTTCGCCTATCAATGCCAGATATCCGCCGTAAACAAGGGTAATCAGGCTGGACAGCCCAATCACCACATCCAGCAGCGGCATCACTACGGACTGCAGACGGATAACATGCAGATTTTTTTCCATACTGTTCCTATTGGCCTTTGCAAAAGCCCTCAGTTCCGCCCGTTCCCGGACAAAAGCCTTGATGACCCTGACGCCGGAAAAGCTTTCCTGCACAAAATCCGTAAGATCGGAAACCGCTTCCTGCCGCTTCAGGAACCGTTTATGTATGATTTTCCCGTAATAGATTTCACCTGCGCAGATGAGGAACATAGGGATGATTGCCAGCAAGGTCAGCTTGAAATTCACATAATACATCATTTGGCAGATGACCATGACCGTCATGACAGAAGCATCAAACACACAGATGACCGCCGGCCCGATGGACATGCGCACCGCATTCAGATCACTGGTAAAACGGGTCATCAGGTCGCCGGTCTTATGCTCGTTATAATATTCCACGCTCATTTTTTCCAGATGCCCGAACATATCATTACGCAGTTCCTTCTCTATGGAACGGGACGCGCCGAACAGAAAATACCGCCAAAGGAAACGGCCTGCCGCTAACGTGAAGCCCAGCACAAAAATAGCAGTCAGGCAGGAAACCACCCCGTCCCAGCCAAGGGTCCGTGCCGCCAGCCCGTCCGTTACCGTCCCTGTCAATTTCGGAATATACAGATTGGCAAAATCCACCACAAAAAGCGTGAGGATTCCGGCGGCGTATTGAAAACGGTGTTTTTTTATATATTGCAGAATAAACTGTAATGCGTTCATGGGAACCTCCTTGCATCCTTGACGTATTTCCCCTTAACTTGACATTCTCTGACAGTTCCTTATTCCTGCCCCACAGGCAGCACTACGGCAGACGGGTACCGCAGCCCCATATAAACGGTCTGATTTGCTTTCTTCGTCCTTTCCTGCTCCGACCACACTCCCGGGAAGTTGGTATGCACTGCATACTGCGGAAAATCCGAGGAACTGATATCCACCCGGATTCTGGAACCTTCCCGGAAGCACCACGCAATGTCCCACATCCGGATATCCGCTTCCGCAATCTGTCCCGGCACATAGTCCTGCCTGCAGCCCGTCCCGTCCCGGAACGCCAGCGTCGTAATGCCTCCGCGCACATTGACTGTCCGCCCGTCCGGAAACACTTCCATCACCTTTGCCGTAAAAGCAGTGTCTTCCGCGTCCGAACTGACAAACAGCCTTACCCGGATGCTTCCTTCCACCAGAAGCTTCTTCTGCAGCGCATCCGAAGTAAAGGAAATCACATCTTCCCTGTAATCCGGCCCGGGCTGCAGGAGACTGCCGTTTTCCTTCATATCTGCAAGCAAAGCTTCCGCACCGTGGCTGCGGACCGGCCGTTCCGGATCATAGCAATATGTCCTTTCCGTATCCGCCTCCGCCGCTTCTGACAGCCTCCCCTCTCCGCAAAGAAAAAATGACCGGCTGCACAAATCGGACGGTTCCCCGTCAGATTCTGCCTCCTTCTTTTCCATCCACCGGTCTTCTCCGATGACATACTCTTGTATCATCCCCTCCGGCATTTCCTCTTTTACCAATATCCGATAAAACCATTCCATCGGTGCCGCTGCCGCGTCATCCGTCAGCCGGGCTGTGTTCTCTTCCGGAATTACCGGCACATAGCTATGGTTCCACGGGCCGATCCGAAGTACCGAATGCTTTTTTGCCTCAGGGGAAAGATTCCTATAAGACACAAGGCAGCTTCCCAAGTGGTGGTCGTACCATCCTTCGCGCAGCAGCAGCGGGATCTTCACCTTCCCGGGTATCTCCTTGAGCATTCCCCAGAAACCCCTGTTCCAATAGTCCGCCTTACGTTCCGGATTACCGATCCAATCACGGTACCAATCCAGCCGCACGCCCCACAGTTTCTCGTCCACCTCTCTCTGGGGCCGGAATAAATAGGAAGCCTCATTGTCGGCACGGACTGCCGTCCCTGCATTTTCCTTTGCCCAGGATGTCAGCACATCCATACGGAACAGACCATCCTGATACGCAGAAGTATGCCGGTCTGCTCCGTATACTCCAAGGCACATTGTCTTTACCTTCTCCGGAACCGCATCCGCCATGCACCACCCGGTCAATGCCAGATAAGAATCCCCCCAATATCCGATATTCTTCACAAACGGCTGCCCCGCCAGCCAATTTACCGTATCCATCCCGTCCGCCCTCTCGTTGACGTTCGGTTCCCATTCCCCTTCCGAGCCGCCGGTACCCCTGCACCATTGGTAGACAAACCCAAAGCCCCTTTTCACAAATTCTTCCGCCCGTATACGCAATATTATCTCTTGCTGTGGGTAACAAGAACGGACAAGAATGGCAGGGAACTGCTCTCCTTCCGCAATCGGCTGCGGAAGGCAGACCACCGTTTTCAGGCGGATACCGTCCCTCATTGGCAGCATCCGTTCTTCTGCCTCTCCCGCTTGCCGTGTGATGCTGACGGAAACCGACGCAAACTGCCTCCGTGCCCATTGCTCCATGAAACTGCTCTGCTCCTTTTTTTCTTCCTTTTCCGCTTCCATATCTTTCCATTTCCTCCGCTTCCGAATCATCCACTCACTTTTCCTGCTTTTTCAATGCCGCACTGAGACTGTTGGGAATCCCTCTTGGACCTCTGACCGCATATATTCCGAATTCTTCCTTAAGCAGGTCGAAGGTAAACTGTCCTGCCCCATATCTTTTTAACAGTTTTATTTTCATCAACGCTGTAATCGTTAAGTTCTTATCGGCATAATCGCATGGAATATCCGTTTCCGTCACCTTGCACCGAAACAAAACCGCCGAAACCGGAGCACCCACATATAGAAATACCGTATCCCCCGCCTTAATGCCCCTTCCCTGCTTCCAAGTAATCTCCTCCTCTGCATCAAAAGCATGCACAATATCATAATATTTCGGATTTGCCGGGATAAGCCATTCCTTGGGCGGACGGTTCTTTTCCTTCCTCTTTGCCGAAGCCGTGGCCATATAGCTCATGTCAATCAGGCCAAAAACCTTATCTTCCGCCACTGTCCCGTCCAGCAGCACCGTAATCCAATGCTGCTTATTCATATGATACGCCGGCATAATCCCCTCTTCCCTTATGAGCATATCCCTGAAAAACATATCGTCCACCTTCAGGTTCACCGCATCCGCACAACCCTCACCGGAAAGCCCCAGCTTACACTTCTCGGCATTCAGCACTAAAGCAAACCACTTATTGTTATCGTCATGACGGAAAACCGCATTCCCGCCAAACTTGCTCCATGGATATTCCGGAGATACCTTATATTTCTTTTTTATGTAGTCAAAAACCGCCTGCCGCATTTTATCACTCCCCATTGTCACAGTTTCCGGGATTTCTCCACGCAGGCTTCCAAAGCTTCCATGAATGCCGCCCTTACCCCTCTTTTTTCCAATGCTTTCACGCCTTCTATCGTCGTTCCTCCCGGAGAGCAGACCATGTCCTTCAGTTCGCCGGGATGCATCCCTGTCTCAAGCACCAGCTTCGCACTGCCCATTACGGACCAGGCCGCAAATTCATACGCCTGCTTCCTTGGCATGCCCGCCTGCACCGCGCCGTCCGCCATGGCCTCAATCATCATAAAAACAAAAGCCGGCGAACTTCCTCCCACCGCGCCTGCCGCATCCATAAGGCGTTCCGGTATGACAATGGCTTTCCCAAAACTGCTCATCAGCTTTACGCACAGTTCCTCGTCTGCCTTTGCCGCCGCAGCGTTGCCGCATACTGCCGTACAGCCCGCCCCCACCAATGCCGGTGTATTCGGCATGCATCGGATCAGCCTTATCTCCCTGCCGAATTCCCGCTCTATCCATTCCGTCGTCTTGCCCGCCGCAATACTGATTACCAGCTTGTCTTTCCCCACAATATCTTTTATCTCCCCGATGACCTCCGAGAAGAAAACGGGCTTTACCGCCAGTACCAATACCTCCGCCCATTCCGCTGCCTGCCTATTGTCCCCCGCAATGGCAATTCCAAATTCTTTCTGCATTCTGCTTTTTGTTTCTTCCGTCTTAGCCGAGCCGATGATTTCCTCCGCCGACACGATTCCCTGTTTCCGTATTCCGCCAATCATGGCTTTCGCCATATTTCCAAGGCCGATAAAACCTATTTTCATTTTCTGCCTGCCCCTTTCCTGTTCTTTCTGTCCTCTGCCTATAGTCGTCCGCTTTTGTTTTCTGCTTTGTTCCCTGTCTTTTCTTCCTGTCTTTTATCCCTGTCTTTTATCCCTTTCTTTTATTCCTTTCTTTTATCCCTGTCTTTTATCTCTGTTTATGGTTTGTCTTCTTTATTTATGCCTGATTCTCTCTTTTTTCCCGCTCTGCGTTCCCTTCTTTGTCCCGCCTTTGCTTCCTTCTCTTATTCCCTTTTCTTCTTTCCTCTCTTGTCCCTGCTTCTGCTCCCGTTTTTCCGTTCCTAACTTTATCGCGAGCATCAAGTTTGATGCCCCGCTTCTTGCGGCGGGGTATTTGACTCCACTGCTCCCCTCCGCCGCCGGCCGGCCGCCTCATACACCAAAAGTGCGGACGCAACTGCCGCATTCAATGATTCCAGCTGCCCCTCCATAGGGATACGGACATAGACATCTGCCAGTTCCGCCGTTTCTTCCGTCAGACCGCTTCCTTCATTTCCGATCAGAAAAGCAGTGGGACGGCAGTATTCAAATTCATCATAACATTTTTCCCCTTTCAGGTGTGCCGCATAAACCGTAATCCCGTTCTCCTGCAGCCGGCATATTGTTCCGTGGAAATCCTCTGCATACAGAAAAGGAACCCGGTAAACGGAACCCATTGTGGATCTAATGGTTTTGGGATTATAAATATCCGCCGTCCCCTTGCTCATAATGACCCCGCTTATGCCCGCCCCTTCCCCGGTTCTTATCATAGTTCCCAGATTGCCCGGGTCCTGTATATCCTCCAGTAAAAGGAACAAAGGATTTTCTGCCGCCCCGGCCATCTGTTCCAACGTATAGTGTATCTGCCCGGCCACAAAAAGTATTCCCTGCGGGGAGCAAGTATCCGACATTTTTGAAAAAACTTCTTTGGATACCGTCTCATAACCGCATTCCTCCAACTTTCCCAATATGTCCCGGCTCCGTTCCGCCTTCCCGATCTCCTCCAGAAATCCGTCGGCTATATAAATTTCTTTCAGACTGCCAAGAGGTGCCTCCAAAAACATTTTTACCCCTTCCGCCACAAATACCCCGTCTCTGTTCCTCAGTGACGGCTTTTTATTCCACTGTGCAATCCTCTTCACCCTCTGGTTTCCCACACTGGTTATCATCTTCCCACCTGCCAATCCTATACCATTGTTCCCGCAAAGCTGCTGATTTTACAGAAAGTCATCCGATCTCTTCCTTTCGGCGCCCGTGTGCATGAAACAAACCGGTGCTTTCCGCACCGGTTTGCATAACTGCCCTTGTCATCAAGCCATTTCATGACCGCTTTCCGCTTCCGTCCTCTACATAGATAATGCCTTGCTCACTTCGTACTGATATTCCGAAATGCTCTTTTCCATTGCCAACGCTTCCTCAATGTCAAAATCCTGAAATTCCCCATGCTGATAGCCCACCACGCGGTTCGTTTTTCCGGCGCAGAGAATGTCCGCCGCATATGCGCCCATTATGGAGGCATAAAACCGATCCTTACAGGTAGGGTTCCCACCCCGCTGCATGTAACCGAGAATCGTCGCTCTCGTCTCAATGCCGGTAGCCGCCTCGATTCTCCTTGCCATAGAAGTGGAATGGCCGATGCCTTCCGCATTGATGATAATATGATGCGTCTTTCCCCTTTTCCTGTTATTGATAATATTATTGATGATTGTCTGCTCGTTATAATCATATTTTTCCGGAAGGAGAATATCTTCCGCGCCGTTGGCCACACCGCACCAAAGCGCAATATACCCGGCATTTCTTCCCATTACCTCGATAATGCTGCACCTTTCATGGGAAGAAGAAGTATCGCGCACCTTGTCGATGGCATCCATTGCCGTATTAATAGCCGTATCGAAACCGATGGTATACTCCGTGCAAGTAATGTCCAGGTCGATGGTACCCGGAATGCCGATGGTATTGATTCCCTTTTTGGAAAGTGCCTGTGCCCCTCGGTAAGAACCGTCCCCACCGATTACAATCAGCCCGTCGATGCCATGCCTGCGGCATATCTCCACGCCTTTGTTCTGCCCTTCATCCGTCCGGAATTCCGAGCAGCGCGCCGTGCCCAATATGGTGCCGCCCCTTTGGATAATATCGGATACGCTCCATCTCTCCAAGTCAACGATTTCTTCGTTCAGAAGCCCCTGATATCCCTTTTTAATACCTTTTACCTTGACCCCGTTTGCTATCGCTTTTCTCACTACCGCACGGATTGCGGCATTCATTCCCGGCGCATCGCCGCCGCTTGTCAATACCCCTATTGTTTTTATCTCTTTTGCCATGGCCACACCTCTTCATACCCTTTTCAAATACTAAACTAACCTTATTTTACCTTGTTTACGCATGGTTTTCAATACATTTTTTACGGATGCCGCGAGTTTATGGTAACAGTTTAGCCTACAATATCATTAAGTTAAGCCTCAGCCGGCAGCAACGGAACTGCCGGCCACTAAAAAAACTCACGCACGGGCTGGGTAAGAAAGAATGTTGGTATTTCCTATTGTTCCCGAAAAGGCATGGAGAAACCGGGCAGCGCGTGCCATTCCCGTTTTCTGCCGGATATCAA
>CAJTVK010000053.1 GCA_910579645.1 uncultured Lachnospiraceae bacterium
TTGCCGCTTGCTGATGGTGCGGGGTATAAGTGATTCAGTTCGTAAATGATGCCACTTGCTATACAGGTGGGATATAAATGGTATAGTTTGTAAATGCTCCCCATCGGCTGATGTCGGTGGGGAATTTGCATAATATGGAGTTTACTCAAAAGAGAATGCTACAGTATATGGAAATACAACAGGGATATTCTTATCATATCAAAGATAAATTTTTTGATAAGGTGCAGGATAAATACTTGATGAGTAATAAAGAAAATGGGAATTACCGCCCACATTTTTATGCAATACAAGATAAGAAGAATCAAGCCCTTTATTGGATGATTCCTATAAGTTCACAGGTGGAAAAGTATAAGTTCATTATAGAAAAGAAGAAAAGAAAGTACGGAAAATGCAATACAATAATTATTGGTAAGTTTGCAGGGAAAGAAAACGCATTTTTAATTCAGAATACTTTTCCTATTAGTGCAAAGTTTTTTGATTATATACATACAGTTGAAAATAAACCGGTAACAGTGCATAATGAACTGAATAGGATTCTCACGGAAAATTTAAGTGAAGTGCTTGCATTACATAACCGTGGGATTCGTTTGATATATACAGATATTGAAAAGATTAGGACACTTATGCATTATTCAGAACCGCAGGAAACCAAAAGTAGAGCCTATGGTTGGCGGTAAGGTTGGATTTTTGTATCTGGATAAGAATGAGATGCCTATGGTTGCCTTGCATTGGGAGAAATATTTTCAGCACATTGCAGAAAAATACAATAAAATCTATAAAGTGCAAATGCCAAAGATTACGCCCCATGTATGCAGACATACATATTGTTCTCATTGTGCATCAAGCGGCATGAAACCAAAGCATTTACAGTATTTAATGGGGCATTCAGATATTAGCGTCACTTTAAATACATACACTCATGTAGATTTCGATAATGTCAAAAAAGAGGTTAAAAGCCTTGAAAAAGCTGTTCTGTAAATTCAGAAAATGAAGGTTGTTTTACAGAGATTTGTACAGAGAATGACCATAAAGATATGTGGCAAATCGTGAAAAATCAGTTAAAAGCGATATGCCACATAACACATTGAACCCCTTGAAAATACAGCAAAATCAAGCATTTACGGAGGTTTTAGCAACATGATAAAAATTTTATTTGTGTGCCACGGCAACATCTGCCGAAGCCCGATGGCAGAATTCATTTTAAAGGATATGGCAGAAAAACAAGGAATTGCGGATCAGCTTGAGATTGCCTCCGCTGCCACCAGCACCGAAGAAATCTGGAATGGCATCGGCAATCCGGTCTATCCCCCGGCACGGGAAGAACTTGCCAAGCACGGCATCCGATGCGACGGGAAGCGAGCCGTCCAATTGAAGAAATCCGACTATGACTACTATGACTATCTGATTGGCATGGATTCCATGAACATCAGGAACATGGAAAGAATGACCGGGCAGAAAGGCGGAAAAATCTCCATGCTGCTGGAATATGCCGGACGGAAAGACAGCATATCCGACCCATGGTACAGTTCAAGATTCGATGTGGCTTACCGGGATATAGAAGAAGGCTGCCAGGCATTTCTACAGTATCTGCAAAATACCGGGATGCTGAATTGCTGAAAAAACGGCTTTTGGGGCACTGTCTCCCAATCATATTTTCCGTGATTTTTTTGCTGTTCATATTGAATTTCCAACATTACCCTGCTATAATATATATAACTATAAAATATTTTTAGGAACAATTTAAACAGGCACGGATGCCGACAAGAATTTATCAAAGGAGTGACAAAGTATGAATGTAAACTTAAAAAACGATGTTTCTTTTCTGTTTTCCAGTTTAGGAACAAATTCCGGTTCCGGCATGGGCAATCTGAATTTTTTATCGGATTATGCCAGCATTAAGAACGGAAGCTATGGTAAGCTTTTAAAAGCATACTACAACAAAGTGGGCAATGACAATACCTCCACCTCCTCTGCAAAAGAAGAAAGCAAGTCCGATAAACTGTCCACTTCCGTCTCCGAGGATTCCGCAAAAACATTGGCGGCTATCGAAAGTTCCGCCGGCAAGGTACAGGAATCTGCGGATGCATTGACCAGCAAGGGCGATAAATCCGTATTCAAAGCGAAAGAAATCAAGACGGAAAATGAGGACGGAACTACAACCGTCACGGAAGAATACGACATGGATGCCATTTATAAGGCTGTCTCCGATTTTGCAACCAATTATAACAAATTGATTGACAACGTAAACAAATCCGATTCTGCCGGCGTGAAGAAGGCTGCTACCAATATGACCAATATCACCAAGCTGTATGCAAAATCATTGGAAAAAGTCGGGATAACCATTGGCGATGACAAGAAACTTACCGTGGACGAAGAGAAATTTAAAGCTGCCGATATATCCAGAGTAAAATCTCTCTTCAATGAAACGCCTTCTTTTGCTGCCAGCGTTTCTTCACAGGCTTCTTTTATAGATTCTGCCGCAAGCCGTGAAGCAGCCAAAGCAAATACCTACAATCAAAAGGGTTCCTATAACAATAATTATTTATCAGGCGATTTATTCAGTGCTATGTTCTGACAAAGGAATCAAGTTTTTGAGCCGGCAAAGCTGCCGGCTCAATTTATGTTATATTTCTTAAAAAACATTCCCTTCCTAATTTCTTTACGCGCCCTTGCGTTACACATCCCTGTGTCCCCCTATGTGCCCCCCTTATGTCCCCCCTGTGTTACACACCCGTATGCTGCACACCTCTGTGCAATCGAATACTTGCAGCTTGCCCCGCATCAGCGGTATATCTCATCTGCACGGGGCCGAGCAAAAAAATTAGAATACCGAATCACTCAGTATTCTAACATCTTATAATCTTATAACATGCAGGAAAAGGGACTTGAACCCTCATGATATTGCTATCACACGGACCTGAACCGTGCGCGTCTGCCAATTCCGCCATTCCTGCGAACAATATTTATTATATATGCTTTTTCCCCAAATGTCAACAGTAAATTTAAAAATTTTTCCGTTACTGCTCACCCCAAATGACGATAAACGGTAACCTTTTTCCATCCACCGCATATCATAAAAAATATGCTGCAAAGAGAAAGGATTCCTGTCTATTATGTACCAATCTCCTATAACCCCATCCGCAAAAATTGTCATTATCGGCAGAAGCAAAGACACCGCCAACTATGAACATGCCCTGCATATCATGGGCGCGGAATATCGGACCACTATGGATCTTGGATGCCTGGAAGATTTCCAAGGTCTGCTGCTGCCGGGCGGCGGCGACATTACCCCCGCTTTTTTCGGCCAGAAGAACCAAGGTTCCGAGAACATTGACACCGAACTGGATATTATCCAGCTTCAGGCATTGGAATTCTTTTCCAAGCGGAAACGTCCTGTGTTCGGCATCTGCAAAGGCATGCAAATCATCAACGTCCACTTTGGCGGCACCATTACCCAGCATATAACGGAATCCGACCGTCACGCATGGGAGAACGGCGACAAGCTGCATCCTACCGATATCCGTCCCGATACCTTCCTTGACAGGCTATATGGCAGAAATCCGCTGACCAACAGTGCCCACCATCAGGCAATAGACCGCCTCGGAAAAGGCTTAACCGTCGTCCAGACTGCCGACGACGGCATTATCGAAGCCGTCTGCCATAACTCCCTTCCCATTTTCGGAGTCCAATGGCACCCGGAGCGTCTGTTTCCCGCTTTCACCTGCCATATGCCCCCCGCCCCTGCGCCCGCTGACGGCAGGCTCCTGTTCTCCTATTTCTTATCCCTAGTATAAACTGATTTAAATACCTGTATGTTTCACTTGTCTAAATTTCCATCCGCCGCCTGCTCCCGCTTTTTCCTCTCCCCGCTTCTCTTTTCCCTCTCCGCCTCAATCTTCCCGATTCCCTCTTCCCACTTCTGCCTGCTTTCCAAAGCCTTTCCCTGCAGTTCTTCCCTCGCATGCGCCCTAGTCACCTCAAACAAGGAAGCGACGATTTTCTTCATCATGGAAGCCGTCTCTCCGTCCAATTCCTTGAACGCCGCCACCACCGCCGTCATGCTCTTCTTCCAGTCTGCGGTAAAGTCCATTAGCGTCACGGCCTTTGACGCGGAAATCACCTCATACAGAGTATCCACAAAAGAATGAATCTGGGCATCATCCAAAGAAAGAATCCATTTGTTCAGCGCATCATCCATAAACTTTGTCCTTTTATAAATATCCTTCACACGGACAAATTCGTCTTCCTTTACCAACCATGTATACGGATTGTGCTGCAGCAGCCCGAAAGATTTGCTCTCCACCACAATATATCCCTCGGCATGGGACTCCAGAAGCATCCCTACCAGCGAGGAATGGGGGATAATCTTCCTCACCCGGCCTGCAATATCCTCGTAGCGCCCTCTCTCCCGTATCTCCGGACGGAACCCGGGGCCGTCATGACTGTACACCGTGCATATCCTATCCTGTATTTCCCGGCGGCAGTTCATCGCCGCGTAAACCGCAAAGTTTCCGCCTTTGGAATGCCCGCCCACATAGAACTGCCCTTCCAGCCCGGCAGCCGCCTTTTCCAAATATTCCACACTGCGCAGCTGCCCCAATACTGGCTCCGAAAATGCAAGATTGAAGTCTTCCTTCCACCCTACGATAGTTTCGTCCGTCCCCCGATAAGCAATATACGCCATACCGTCTTCCAGGAAAAACGTGACGGCGGAAAACTGTGTTTCCTGCTCCGTTTCAATCAGATTTACATGCCCTGCCATACGCAGGGTACGGAACCGCACGCTTCTCATCATCCCTTCAAACAGCTCCGTATTCGGCTCCCGATACCGCTCGTCCGCAAATAAATGGCTTTTGTCCGGATGGCTGTCCAGATACTCCATATCAACCGCGGCAGCCCCCTCCCCCAGCCCCGGAACGATGCCGTCAAACTTCAGATATGCAAACTGGCTTAATACAAGGCTGTCCACCTCATTCAGAGGCTTTTCCGAAAAAGTATAATCCCCATATTCTTTCAGATAATCAATGATTGTCCCCATACATTCCCTCCTTCCGTACACCGCCCGTTAAAAACGTGCTTCCAGATGCCCGATATTCTTAATCAGCACCGACACCGTCCCGTCGGTATTTGTAATGAACTCCACGCTTTTCGGATCTTTATACTGCTCCATCGGAATCTTGATTTCTATTCCGGTATCCGTATACAAATGCTGTTTCTGATACTTCCTGGTGGTTGCCTCGCTCTGAGGGAGAACCTCTTCCTTCACCATATCATATTTTTCCATTTTATCCTGAAAAGCCACTTTCAATTCCGGTTTTTCTTCAAAAATCTTCTCCGCAATCTCCTCCACCACAAAACCGCCCTTCTCCTGAAGTTCTTCCTGTATAATGCTTTTGGCTTTCATCTGCGCCTCATATTGGGAATATTCGTCGTACCCTTCTTTCTGCACCGCCTCCACCGCTTTCGTCACAATCGACAGCTTGGACTTATGGGACATATGGCCGGAACATTTCAGGAAAAGATAGGAAAAATAATTCACCTTCTCCCCGTTCACTTCATACTTCTTCTCCACCACCTGCACGTCCAAATCTTCCAGCCTGATAATGGCGGCCTCACTGAGTCTCTGCGACTCCGAAGGCAGAATTGACTTATGCCGTATGATTTCATTGCAGTTCCCCCCATCCTCCGAGGACAGGGTACGGTGGGTATAAGATTCTTTATAATTCATTTTCAGCAAAGCCAGATATTCCTCATCCCCATACTTAAACCGCACCGTCAGAAGATCCGCCGGCGGAATGTCGATATTGCTGTTCATGATACTGTACAGAAAACCGGCCATATCCTTGCTGATATCCACAAAGAAATCATCCGAATACTGCACCAGCATTTTATATACTTCCGATTCCTCCTTATAAAACCGGCAGTTCTTCCCGTCGTCTCCGGAAGAAATCCTCGCAATATGCTCTTTCAGAAATTCCGCAAACTCCGACCCGTACTCCAGTTCCCGATCCGACAGCACGGGCATCCCTATCGTGGAATCCAGAATATGCACAATCACCTTCTTTATCCGAATGTCTTCTTTTACCATGACAACAACCTCTTTCCTGTTTTTTCCGCCGGCAGACGCTCCGGCTTATCCCCTACCGTCTCCATGTCTTGGAAGAGAACAGCACAAGCACCGGCAGCAATTCCAGACGGCCTGCCAGCATGTCAAACATCAGCACATATTTTGAGAACGGGGAGAAAAAAGAATAATTCCCGGCCGGCCCCACCAACTCCAGCCCGGGCCCTACATTATTGAAATTTGCCGCCACCGCGGTAATATTAGTCACAAAGTCATATTCGTCCAGAGCCAGCAGCAATAACGATGCCAGAAATACCATCACATATATCACCGCATAAATCTGCACGGAACGCAGCGTGCCCTCTTCCACAATATGCCCTTCCATATGTATCTTCTTAATGCTTCTGGGATGTATGGCAAGGGAAATCTCCGTCTTTATGCTGCGCCAAAGAATAATCAGCCTGGACACCTTAAAGCCGCCCCCCGTGCTCCCCGCGCATGCACCCAAAAGAGTGAGCAAAAAAAGAACCGTTTTGGAAAATTCCGGCCAGACATTGTAATCCAACGTACAGAAACCGGTAGTGGTCATCACGGAAGCCACCTGGAAAAGCGCATGATGAAAAGCCTGAAAGCCATTGGCAAAAAGCCCCCTGACATCAAAAGCAATCAATGCTGCCGCCAAAAACACAATCCCCAGATAATATCTTAATTCCTCACAGCGCAGCACATCCTTGGGTTTCCTAATCAGCAGCAGGAAATACATCTGAAAATTCACCCCGCACAGCAGCATAAAAACCGTAAAAATCGTCTGCACAGCCGTAGGGTAACTGCCGATGCTGGTATTCAGCAGGCCGAATCCGCCCGTCCCCACCGTGGAAAAGGTCAATGTCAATGCCTCATATAGCCCCATTCCGGCTATGAGCAGAGAAATCACCTGCAATGCCGTTATCAGAATATAGATTCCGTAAAGAATCATTGCCGTATTTTTTACCCTGGGCACCAGTTTCCCTACACTGGGTCCCGGGCTTTCCGCCCTCATAAGATGCATATTGTAACTGCCGGACAGCGGCAGGATAGCCAAGATAAATACAAGAACCCCCATCCCTCCGATCCAATGGGTAAAGCAGCGCCAAAACTGGATGCTGCGGGACAGGCCTTCCACGTCGGTAAGTATCGTGGAGCCGGTGGTTGTCAGCCCTGACACCGTTTCATACAGTGCGTCCGTATAGGTAGGGAACTCCCCGCTCAGATAAAACGGCAGGGCTCCTACCAGACTTAAGAGAATCCAGCTTAACGATACCGTCACAAACCCTTCTTTTGCATAAAACACATTACTCGTAGGCTTATGCCTCCTGCCAATCAGGCTCACCGTCAGGCAGCCTGCCATTACGGCCAGAAAGCTGAAAACCGCCCGCTCCCCGTAAATAATCCCCACCAGACAGGGCAATGTCATAAACAATGCCGCAAATTCCAATATTCTGCACAATATATAACGAATAATTGAATAATTCATTTTTCCTTACCTCTATTGCACCTATTTTAAAATATCTTTGATATCATGCAGCCCCGTCATCGTAGTCACAATAACTACCGAGTCCCCTGCCTGAATCACGCTCTGCCCTCTGGGAATCACCACATTGCCCCTGTGGTTAATGCAGCTAATCAACAAATTAGGTTTTAACTGAAGTTCCAGCAACGGAATGCCTAACACCGGAGAATCCTCTTTTACCAGAAATTCCAACGCCTCTACCCTGTCATTGTTCATCCGGTAAAGCGTCTCGATATTGCTGCCAATCGTATTCTGCATGGCCCGCACATATTTAATAATAATCTCGGCGGTTATGAACTTAGGATAAATGATGCTGCCCAAATCCAGCTGTCCGATAATCTTGTCATAAGCAATTCTATGTACCTTGGTAATCAGCTTCGCTTTCGAAATACTCTTCACATAAAGAGAAAGCATAATATTCTCTTCGTCCAGATTGGTCAATGCCACAAACGCGCCGGCCTGCGGCATCCCTGTTTCCTGCAGAAGGTCGCGGTCCGTGCCGTCTCCCCATATCACCATTGCCTGCGGAAGCAGCTCGCTCAGTTCCTCGCAGCGTGCCTTATCCCTCTCCACAATCTTCACCTTAATGCCGAAAGAAAGCAGCTGCATTGCCAGATAGTAAGCCGTTTCGCCCCCGCCCACGATAAATGCGCTCTTTGCCCGCGTAGTGGCCACTCCCAGCTTCTTGAAAAACTGGACGGTATTCCGTGGGGACCCTATCACCGAAATCTCATCCTTTGCACGCAGCACGAAGTTACCTCCGGGAATAAATACATCCTCATCCCTCTCAACCATGCTGACAAGCACCTCGCACTTGAGCCTTGAAAAAATATCCTGCAGGGAATGGTCGCACAGCATCGAACCTTCTTCTATCCGGTAGCGCACCAGTTCAATCCTGCCTTTTGCAAAAGTATCTATCTTAATGGCCGACGGGAATTTTAACACCCTCGCTATCTCCATGGCCGCCGCGTCTTCCGGGTTGATGATCATGGAAAGCCCCATTTCTTCTTTGATGAAATTAATCTCTTTGTTATATACGGGATTCCGTACCCTTGCAATCGTGTGACATCCGCCGGCTTTTTTTGCAATCAGGCAGCACAGCAGATTCAGTTCGTCGGAATTGGTCACCGCAATCATCAGGTCGGCATTCTCGATTCCGGCTTCCATCTGCACCGAATAGCCTGCGCCGTTTCCCACAATCCCCATTATGTCAAAACTATTGCTTACGTTCTGCACCACATCTCTCTTCGTGTCTATGACGGTAATATTGTGCCCTTCCTTACTCAGTTTCTCGGCAAGCGTGGCACCCACATTGCCGCATCCCACTATGATAATCTGCATATTCTCCTCCCTCCGGCTTCCCGGATGCCCCGCCGTGCTCCCATACCTGCCCACACGGCAGCTAATATTTCTCCGGATAGTCCGTCCCCGACTCAACCATAATCCGCCACTTATATTTTTCCGGCTCTGCTTTCATCTTCAGCAATGTGTCGAACGCCCGCAGAACCATAGTATATCCGTTATATTTGAAATCATATTTTCCCCTGTCCATTTCCGCCTTGAAATGGTCAATCTGCCATACCAGAAGGTCTGCCACGGTATATCCCTCCACTTTATCCTTGCACAGAAATCTGCCGGTGGTCATAAAATAGGCAAATTCCTCCCCGGCCTCCTTGTCTTCCCAAAGTGCCTCCGTCAGACTGTCAAGGAAACCCTCTTCCTCTCCGCCCTCCGTTCCCAACGAATAGACCCACTCTTTTATAGTCTCTCTGTCATATGCATCCATAAACATCCTCTCCTGTTCTTCCCGTTCTTCTGATTCCGTATCCCGGATTATCATTGAACTATTATTTCTCACTTGATGGGGACGACGACACAAGGAAAAACTTTTGCCGTTATATATATCCCTTAACATAATATCTTACCAAAAGCAAACATATATTACAAGTCACTCTTATATATTAGAATAAAGGTCGTCGGAAGGCAGTTACTGTTCACTCCGTAACCAGTAACGGAAGGTATCCCCCTCTTGAAACTATTAACTTCACTCAATGATTTTCTCTGGAACAGCCCGCTGCTGTTCCTGCTGATGGGCACGCATCTTTTTTTCACCCTGAAACTGCATTTTCCCCAGCGGCATATCGGAAAAGCCCTGCGGCTTTCCGTCACGCCGGAAAAGCAGCAGGGCCAGGCATCCCCTAACCTGTCCGCATTCGGAGCCTTGGCCACTACCCTGGCCGCCACGCTGGGGACAGGCAACATTGTGGGCGTCTCCACGGCCGTGGCTCTCGGAGGACCCGGAGCCGTTTTCTGGTGCTGGCTCACCGGCATCCTGGGAATGGCCACTTCCTATGCGGAATGTTATTTAAGCGTCTTATTCCGTGAGAAAAATAAGGATAACCTATATGTGGGAGGCCCCATGTATGTGATGAAAAAC
Organism: uncultured Lachnospiraceae bacterium; assembly: GCA_910579645.1. Taxonomy (GTDB): domain Bacteria; phylum Bacillota; class Clostridia; order Lachnospirales; family Lachnospiraceae; genus Kineothrix. The sequence goes on from CAJTVK010000053.1 coordinate 10,051, forward strand.
GGCATGCGCAATAAGCCGCTGGCGGCTTTCTATGCCCTCTGCACGGTATGCGCCGCATTGGGCGTAGGATGCACCACACAGGCCAATTCCCTAACCCAGACTACTTCCGCCACTTGGGGGCTCTCTCCGCATCTGGTAGGAATGGCCGCGGCCGTCCTTGTAGGGACGGTCATCTTAGGGGGAATCCAATCCATCGGACGGCTGTGCATGAAAATCGTCCCCGCCTTGGGGCTTCTCTATATCGGCAGCTGTTTTTTACTCCTATACATCAATCAGGACGCCATTTTCCCTGCCCTGGGGCTTATTCTGAAACATGCCCTGATGCCCAATGCCGTTCTCGGAGGCGTTGCCGGCTACTCCCTGAAGCATGCGGCACGCTACGGCATTGCCCGCGGCCTGTTCACCAATGAGGCCGGCATCGGCACCTCTGCCATCGCCGCCGCTTCCTCCGGTTCCGAAAGCCCTTCCCGGCAGGCCTATGTCTCCATGACTGCCGTATTCTGGGATACCGTAGTCATGTGCTTTCTCTCCGGTCTGGTCATTGTGGCCAATATGCTGAAGCATCCGGAATCCCTGGCCGGCGTAAACGAAACCGGGCTGGCCGACGCCGCCTTTACCTATCTTCCCTTGGGCGGAAATGAGTTCCTCTCCCTGGCGCTGATTGCCTTTGCCGTCACCACCTTGATTGGCTGGTCCTATTTCGGCGAAAAAGCTTTCTGCTTTTTATGGGGCGAGCAGAATTTGAATGTATACCGGCTTATATATATTGTCATGATTTATATCGGTGCCGTCATTCCCCTTCATGTCGTATGGGAATGTACGGATTTCATCAACGCTTTGATGATATTCCCGAACGTGGTTTCCCTGTTTGCCCTGCAGAAGGCAATACGGGAAACCTGACCGTAACTTTCGTCCCCTTTCCCTCCTCGCTTTCCAGTTCTATCTCCGCATTGTTTTTTGCCACGATATGTTTCACGATGGCAAGCCCCAATCCCGTTCCTCCCGTAGATTTCGAGCGGCTTTTATCCACCCGGTAAAAACGCTCGAAAATACGCTCCTGATGCTCCTTGGGAATCCCTATCCCATTGTCTTCCACAGTCAGGACTGCCCTGTTTTCTTCGGTTTCGGCCTTTACCCATACCTGCCCGCCGTCCCTGTTATAGCGGATGGCATTGTCGCACAGGTTATACACCAGTTCCTCCATCATCTGCTTTTCGGAATACACTAAGGCAGACATCCCTGCAAAATGCAGTTCCACTCCATGCTTCTCGGCATTCATCTGAAGCATGCCGGCACAGATTCGGGCTATCCCGCTCAAATCTATGATTTCCCGGCAAACCTCCTGCTCCGCCGCATCCAATTCGGACAGCCTGATCACATCATCAATCAGCGTCAGAAGACGGCTGGAATTGCGATGTATTTCCTTTGCAAAACGCACCATGTCCTCTTCCGGTGCCATGCCGTTTTCAATCAGTTCCGAATACCCGGATATGGCGGCCAACGGCGTTTTCAGTTCATGGGAAACATTGGCCGTAAACTCCTGCCGCATCCCCGCATTCCGCAAAATATCCTCATGCTGGCTCTTTATGGTTGCAACAAACGGCTCCAGTTCCTCATAGATATCCAGCCCCTCCAAATCATTGATATGTCCCGCAATCTTCCCTATCGGCTCCACCAAACTTTTCGTAAGAAAATGTGCAATCACCAGACAGAAAGCAATCAGCATCCCCATCATCAGCGCAAGGAAAGGAAAAGCTTCCGTCAAAAGGCTCCATAAGCTGTCCGCCTCTCTGGAAACACGTATCACGCCGCCGTCTTCCGTCCGCACCGCATAGTAAAAGGCATTTTTTCCCAGCGTGGAAGACCGCCTCACCGCCTTTCCCTCACCGGTCTCCCATGCCTGCATCACCTCCGGGCGGCCGGCATGATTGCCCATTTTCAGTTCCGGGGCGTAATTTTCGGACACCACTTCCCCGTTTCCGTCCACCACCGTTATCCTCACCCCGTCACCGGAAAAATAGTGGCCGGCAAATGCATCGCCCTCCACAGCCGCTGCGTTTTGAAGCAAACGGGCATAAATTTTCAAATCTTCCAATATCTGCCTGCGGAATAAATCATAACTGACTGCCGCCACTAATAAGGCAGACGAAAATATGGCTATCATGGCAATCACTATCAGCCGAAGATTGATTTTTTTCTTCATCCTGCCTCCATACTATTCTATACCGCAAACATATATCCAACATTTCGTATCGTCTTTATCATCTTTCCGGATTCCCCCAATTTCTGCCTCAAGGTTTTGATATGCATATCCAAAGTTCTGGATTCCCCCTCAAAGTCGATTCCCCATATTTTCTCCAAAATGGAATCCCTTGAGGCCACGATTCCCGCATGCTCCATAAGCAGCTTCAGCAGTTGGTATTCTTTATAAGTCAGTACGCAAGACAGACCGTCCACAGTCACCGAATGCCGCTCCTCATCCAGACAGATGCCGCCAATGCACATCTGCTTATCCGCCGCCCGCCCGCTTCTGCGCAGCAGAGCCTTCACTCTGGATATCAGTTCCATCACCCCGAAAGGTTTTGTCATGTAATCATCCGCCCCGATATCCAGCCCCTTCACCTTATCAATCTCCGAAGTTTTGGCAGTCACCAAAATAATCGGCAGCTGCCTGGTTGCCGCCTCTGCCCGCAGCTTGCGCACGATTTCCAGACCATCCTCATCGGGCAGCATAATATCCAGCAAAATAAGATCCGGGACTTTTCGGGACAATTCCGCGTAAAATGCTTTCGCGCATTCCAGCCCAATCACCTCATACCCCGTATTCTTCAAGGCATATGTCTCGATTTCCTTAATGTTTATGTCGTCCTCCACCACATAAATAAGCGCCATTGCCACCATCCCTTCCAAACACCGTACATGAAACTGCCGCCTGTATCGATGCCCTACGGCAATCTGTATTTTTCCCGAAACCTTTCCACAGCCTGCATAAATCCGGCGTTGTCCGACCTTCTCAGCCTGTCCAGATGCGCATGGGTATCAAACCCGTCTTCCGCAATCTCCAACAGGCTCACCGCTATATTGGAGCAATGATCCGCCACCCGTTCATAGCTGGTGGTCACATCCGCCAGGATAAACCCCATTTCTATGGTACAGCTCCCCTCCCGCAGCCTGGCAATATGCCGCTTCTTAATTTCCGCATTCAGGTAATCAATGGTTTCCTCTAACGGCTCTATCCTTTTGGCCAGCTGCAGATCCTCCTTCCGAAAAACCAACAGGGAACTTCTCATAATCTCCTTTACCGCTTCCGCAAATACCGCCAGTTCCTCCTCCGCCATAGGGGAAAAAGAGCATTTCCTGCCATGCATTTTCCCTGCCGCTTCCATTACGTTCAGGGCATGGTCTGAAATTCTCTCGAAATCCCCTATGTTATGGAGCAGGAACGATAAAGTATGACTGTCTTTTTCCGACAGATTCCTGCTGCTGAGTTTTACCAGATAGGAACCAAGTTCATCCTCATACCGGTCTACCTTCTCCTCCAGCGTCACTACCTTTTCCGCCTTTTCCCCATCATAATGAGAAATCAGGCTCATGGCCGTAAACAAAGCCTCTCCGGCAAAGCCTGCCATGTCCACGGCTGCCGTCCGGCATTGTTCCAGCGCAAAACCGGGAGTCGCAAGAAAACGCGGATCCAATATGGGAATCGTATCCTCTTCCTTCTTCTGTATTTCGGCATTCCTTTCCTCATCCTTAATTGTCAGCCGTGCAAGTTTTTCCAATATTCGGGAAAACGGCAGAAGAAGGACGGTGGCAAACAGGTTAAATGCCGTATGGACTGCCGCTATCCCGGCGGCATTGACCTTATTTTCCAGAAAAGCAAACGGCAGCACGGCATGCAGTCCATAGAACACCGCCATGAAAATAGCCGTGCCGATTACATTAAAATAAAGGTGCACCAAAGCCGCCCGCTGTGCGTTTTTGCTGGCCCCTATGCCCGAAAGCATGGCCGTGACGCAGGTTCCGATATTCTGCCCCATAATGACCGGAATCGCCGTGCCGTAGGAAAGAGAGCCGGTAGCGCACAAGGCCTGCAGGATTCCCACCGATGCGGACGAGGACTGAATCACCGCCGTCAATACCGCCCCGGCCAGAAGCCCCAGAAGCGGATGGGAAAATGCAGTCAGTATTCCGGTAAATTCCGGCACGTCCGCCAATGGCTTTACGGCTCCCGACATCGTATCCATGCCAAACATCAGCACTGAGAAACCGATAAAAATATTTCCCACATCCCTGAGCCTTTCCCTTTTTGCAAACATCAGCAGACCCACGCCCGTCACCGCAAGTACCGGCGAAAAAGAAGACGGCTTAAGCAGGCGCACGAAAAAGTTGCCGCTCTCTATTCCCGACAGACTCAGAATCCATGAAGTCACCGTAGTGCCCACATTGGCGCCCATTATAATGCCTACCGCCTTGGACAATTTCATAATTCCCGAATTCACGAAACCTACCACCATTACCGTGGTGGCAGATGAAGACTGAATCACTGCCGTCACTCCCGCGCCCAGCAGCACTGCCCGCCATTTATTGGAAGTGAGCTTCTCCAGTACCTGTTCCAGCCTGCCCCCGGATGCCTTGGACAGCCCGCCTCCCATCACTTCCATCCCATACAGGAACAAAGCCAATCCGCCAACCATTGTCAGTAATCCAAAAAAATCCATATTTTCCTCTTTTCCGCACGGCGTTTGCACATGCCAGGTTCATTCATGCCCCTACATCGGCAGCATCTTTCTTTTCCCTATCCTATAGTGTTGCTCTTTTTCATTTTACAATACCTATGTAAAATCAAAGACATGCCTATGTAAAATCAAGGTAAAATTTGTAACTAAAGCGAATGTGTACATTTCGCCAAGAGGGAATCTGCCCCTCGCCGCAGGCGATTTGAAATGGGCAGATTCCGTAACAGGGAAGCCGCAGGATGAACTGTTACTTAAATTTTAAAAATGCACCCGACCGGGATGTACTCGGCCGAATGCATTTTTAAATTTACATATTCATATTGTCTTTCCGGTCTTTTTAAATCAAACACCACGCTGCAAGCAGCCACCTGGCTCGCTGCCCGCGTGGATAGATGCAACCGGTTCCTTCCAAATTTTCTATTCCATAAAATCCACTTCCCCGCTGCCGATACGGTACATAGCGCCGCAGACTTTCACTCCGCTTTCCTCTTCCTTCATTCCGAGGCTCTCTTTAATCACGGCTACGCTTCTTTCCACATTCAGGCAGCTTGCACGCCATTCATCCTTTTCCTCTCCGATTGCCTTGCAGATCTCATCGGTAATTGATTTTACGAAACCTCCTTGAGGCCCCTGAAGGGCTGCGCCTACGGCTCCGCAATGCTCATGCCCAAGTACAAGCACAAGCTTGCATCCAAGATGGTCGGCAGCATATTCCACACTTCCCAACTGATGATTATCCATCACATTTCCCGCTACACGGATTACAAACAATTCACCGATTCCGGCAGAAAAAATGCTTTCCGGAATTACCCTGGAATCCGAACATGTTATTACAACCGCATAAGGGTTCTGTCCATTGTCACAGGTAAACTGACGAATCTTCGGAGATACGTCGCCCGGATTCACGGCTGCCGTTATGTAACGTTCGTTTCCCTCCTTTAATTTTTTCAGTGCTTCTGCTGCAGATACATTTCCTTCGTGCATAATATCCTCCATTTCCGTCTCTTGACTCCGTGCAGATACCGCAGGGAAGCCCGGTTCCGTTCCGTCCCTCCCCTTTCACAAAGTACCTATTCACTTTTTGACATATTTGTATGAAGTATACCATATTTACTATAGATATTCATCCTTTTTTAATATTTTCTCACGGAAATCTAAGGACTTTACGAAACGCTTCCCATATGCTAAAATAGCTTTATGTTCAACGGTAAAGTTTTAACGCATAAAAGTGTATGGAGGTATCGGGAGTTATGAATAAGAAAATAAGGACAGAAGCCGTAGACCATTTGTTTGATGCGGTGCTATGCCTGAAAACCAAGGAGGAATGCTACACCTTCTTCGAGGACTTATGTACGGTCAATGAGATTTTATCCCTTTCCCAACGTTTTGAGGTAGCTTCTATGTTAAAGAATCACAAAACCTATTTAGAAATTGCGGAACAGACAGGGGCATCTACCGCAACCATCAGCAGAGTGAACCGCTCCCTGAATTATGGAAACGACGGTTATGAAATGGTATTTAAACGGATGAATGCCGAGTAACACATGGCTTATATCCCATCCGACAGGCCTTTTCAGACATGCTTCGGAACATATTTGAAGAAAAATTCCTGCCATCCGCAAAACGAAGTATCGTTTCACCACTTTGCGTGATTTTTGACTCAAATTCAGTCAGCGTAACCCGCTACGATTCCTTCATTTGGGCAAGAACATGAATGCTCAAGAACATGAATGTTTAAGGACATATATGTCCTTAAACACCCACAAATTGTGACGCACATCTGGCAGAAAGCAGTTTTTAAACACACTCCAGAGCGTGTCTGCCCCGAACCGGCAGCCCAGCTGCAAACAGCAAGGTTGCCGGCCCTTACGGCAGCCACCAAATAGTCAAATCAATCTTTGACTCATTTTAAGCAACTGCTTGACTCGTTTTAAACAGCTGCTTGACTCGTTTTAAACAGCCGCTTGACTCATTTTTCGTGGGGATCAAACTGCACAGCCTGCTATGCCTCCATTATCGGAGCAAATATTCCGCAAATTGTTGTCACACCTTTTCAAACAATTCTTTCACATATCCGATAATTTCCTCTTCCTGTGTATCCCGAGGAAAACATTGCTCTTTTTCTTTTGCGAAATAAAACATCAAATGCATCATAGCTTTCATTTTATCGCCTTCCGACGCATTCTTTATCTGAAGAAGCAGATATTCCCAATCGTTCCCTGCCCCAAACAGCAAATAATCTATGGAGACATGAAAATGCTGCCTAATCCGTGCCATTACGTCTTTGGATATCCCATACTCGCCTCTTTCATAGGCTCTGACTGCATTAGGATTCACGCCCAAGATTTCTGCCATCTCTTCCTGCGTCAGCTTATTGGATTCCCTAATCTGCCGGATTCGTTTTCCAACTGCTTTATTGTCAATCAATCCATTATTACTGCCCATTTTCAGCCCTCCATACATTTTTCTTACATTATATATGGATTAAAAATCTGTCAACAGGAAGTGTAACTGTCTGCAACTATCAGTTATGCCGGCCAAAATATCTTTACACATTTTTGTAGTAAAATCTTTTCATTTTATCGTTGTGTGTTAAAATTGATAACAACAAAAGATGCTCAGGGGAGGGAGAGAGATGTCAGATATTTCGGATCGTATGAAAAAACTTAGGCAGGAAAAAAATTTAAAGCAACAGGAAGTTGCCGATTTTTTAGGAATTTCCCAACAGTCATACTCACATTATGAGCAAGGAAAGCGTGAGCTTCCTCTCCGGCATGTGGCAAAAATTGCAGAACTTTATAATGTAAGCAGCGATTACCTGCTTGGCACATCCCCGAATTATTCCGGAATGTTTGACATTAATGCTTGCTTTGTACCGGACGTATCGCTAAAGACATTGATACTGACAGTCATGAAGCTGAACAGACATGCCAGACAGCAGCTTTTTCATTTCCTGCTGCACTTGGAAGCGGCACAGGATAAACCGGATCCCCCGCCGAAGCCGACGCATTACCAACCTTACAATCCGGCAAAACGCCGGGAATAAATTTACATATTTACACGGAATGCAATCCGGCCGTCTCCGCCGTGTGCATTAGGTATTTTTCCTTCAAGTCCTCAATATATTTGCACAGATGGGCGATTACCAATACGCTCCAATAGGACTTTGCCGTCCAATTATCATTCAGCCTTAACAGTTTCTGCACTTCTTCCTCTGTCAGATCCATGCCGCAGAACATCCGGGGGCTGATATGGTACTGAGCCATCACGCCTAACACCACGCTGTCCATCCGCTTGGTTCCCTTTTTAAAAATCAACGCTTCCAGAGAGGAATCCGTCCCGTATTTCTCTCTGAATTTTTTCAGGAATTTTCTATGGTTTTCCGCTGCATCCGCTTCTTCTCCCTGATAAGAATTATCTTTTTCCTCTCCTCCCCGCATCTCTGCCTCTCCTTTTTCCATAAAACACAAAAGCAGCAGCATCTCATAATCCAGGCAAATCTCTGTCTCATTGTCCTGCGCAATTACCAAAGCCAATACCATCTCGCTGATGCAGTGCAGCATGCTGTATTCCCCGGAATGAGCAGTAAATACCTTGGCCTTTATATCGCTCCCCGTCACCGCATTCTTTCCTTCCATCCATTTGCGAAGTTCCCCGTAACCCGCATATATAATTTTCATAAGCAGCCGATAAGAAGAACCGCCTTCCTTTTCCTTCCGCATTTTCTCCAACAGACCGGCCAAAAGGCGGGCATCCCATATCTCCTCCGCTTTCAGGCACTCCTCCAACGCCCAGCCGACATACTGTGACTGCTCATAATATTGATAATAATCATCCCCCTCCGGCATTTCCGCCCACAATGCCTGGCGGCACCTCCTGCTGCATATAATGCCATAAATCACAAATCCTGTAACGTCTATATTTTTCTTTACCCCATTCATAAACATAGGCAGTACATACATTCTATAGGCAGAATCCTCTGTCTCTTTCAGTCCATGCATAATCTTTTCCGAGAAAAGTTCGTCAAACAGATACTCCAACCCTTCCACCGTAAGCATGCAGCCGCCTTTTTGACAGTTCTTCTCCGAATATGCCCTGCCGTATCCGTCCCCCCTGTCACTTACGAAATAACCGTCCAATTTCTCACGGAATTCTTTTTCCTTCAGCCGTTCCGCAATCATGCCGAACACCTGCGCATCTTCCAAGCTCTGCCGCATAAATACCGCCTTTCCGTTCACAACTTCACAAATTCCTTCATATACAATCTTTCCTGTCCCCATGCTTTTCCTCCTGTTTTGTAATTTTTCATCCTGCGATACCAAAATGTATTGTAACGATTCATTTATTTCATTGGAAATACAGGCGATATTGCCCTGCTGACCTGCCATGACATACTTTAGGCCTGACTATATCCGAAGTGTCCTTCCGACATTTTCCATGCCAAACCTACCGTATAAAGAATTTCCAATATTTGTAAGACATCTGCATTGTAACACGATAAACCCCAAGATTCAATCCTTCCGTTACCGTTTCCGGTTTTGTTCTTTTTCCGTCCGTAAAAATGCACAATACCATATCCTGTTCTTCAGCAGGAAAACAGACTATATTTTGTTATTCCGTTCCCCCTGACCCTTCATCCGGCATAACGGCTCCGAAATATTTTCTCCGTTTTTACCATATTTCAGTCCCGTTCCCACAAGACCACCTGCACCGTATCCCCGGCCTGTTTACCGATAGCGGCACGGATATCCTTCCGTAATCCGAGGATATGGTTCGGCGTGCCCATCCTGACCAGACTGCCGTCATATGGCACGCCGTCAAATTCCGCATGCACCTTCACCCGTCCTTTCCCGAATTCCTCTCTCACATCATACGGAAAATCCACATATGCGCCGTCGATATCCGGCACTTTCCGTATTTCGGCCTCAAACTCATATTTCTTTCCGTTCATTTCTTTTCTCCTCGCTTTCTGTTATTCGTACGTCTGACGCTGAGCGGAGACATGTCCATAAAGACACGATATCAGTCCGATGCGTCCGCTTAACCGCAAACAAATTCCTTAGCATTTTCTTAACCATCAGCTATTTGTATTTACTTATGGTTATTATATAATAAGCTTATTATATAATAAGGCTATTATATAATAAAACAATACCGTTCCCATATATCCCGGCTCAATACATGATATAATACCATACTATAAATATTCTTTTCATAAAACGGAGAACTGCGATGAAACACACACACCTATTCCGCACTGCCATAATCCCACGCATCCATGCCAAGCATACTGCTGCCGGCAAGCTGTACAGTGCCTGCATCACATTAATATTACTGCTTTTAGCCACTGCCCTTTCCTTTTTGTATTTCAGCATTTCCCATAACTCGGCCAATGTGGCGCTTATCTATATCCTCACCCTGCTATTGATTGCCCGTATGACCGACGGCTATTTCTGGGGCATCTTTGCCGCGCTTATCGGCGTGGTCTGCATTAACTTTCTGTTCACCTATCCCTATTGGGCGCTGAATTTCACTCTGGCAGGATATCCTGTCACGTTTATCGTAATGCTGGCCATCTCTCTGCTTACCAGTGCCACTACCACGCATATGAAACAACAGATGCAGATTATTTCCGAGCGGGAACGTCTCCTAGTAGAAGCGGAAAAAGAGAAAATGCGGGCAAACCTTCTGCGGGCTATTTCCCACGACCTGCGCACCCCCTTAACAAGCATTATCGGTGCCGGCACTTCTTATCTGGAAAACGGCAGTTACCTTAACGAACAGCAGAAACAGGGGTTGGTTGCCCAAATTCTGGAAGACTCCAACTGGCTGCTGAACATGGTGGAAAACCTACTGTCCGTCACCCGCATCCACGGCGGCTCGGCCACTGTGAATAAATCCTGGGAATCCGTGGAAGAAGTTCTCTCGGAAGCGGTAATCCGATTAAAAAAGAGACTGCCGGATGCCCGCATTACCGTGCAGGTTCCCGACGACCTTCTTATGATTCCTATGGATGCCATACTTATTGAACAGGTTCTCATTAATTTGTTGGAAAATGCGGTACTGCATTCCAAAAGCCAACAGCCCATTTCCTGTTATGTGCAGGCTTCCTCGGATTTCGTCTATTTCCATGTCAGGGATTACGGAATCGGCATTGCCCCGGATAAGCAAAAGAATCTTTTTGACGGCACTGCCTATACGGACTACCTGTCTCCGGACAGTTCCAAAGGAATGGGAATCGGTCTTTCCATATGCAAAACCATTATCACGGCTCACAAAGGGAATATAGACGCAGTGAACTGCGGGCAAGGAACCGACTTCTATTTTTCCCTTCCGAAAACATAAAACCCCGAAAGCATAGAATTCCGAACTCAAAGCTGAGCAGAAAGGAACAGAATGAATACAAAAACACACATTATTATTATAGAAGACGAGAAAAATATATGCAGTTTCATGGCAACTACCCTGACTGCACAGGGCTATAAAGTCTCCACTGCCTCCAACGGAGCCAACGGACTTTCGCTTGTCACTTCCTCCTGCCCCGATCTTATTTTGCTTGACCTAGGCCTGCCGGATATGGACGGCTTGGACATTATCGGGAAAATACGCACTTGGGCAAGCATTCCGATTATTGTCATCTCGGCCCGGACACAGGAACAGGAAAAAGTTTTTGCTTTGGACAGCGGTGCCGACGATTATATCACCAAGCCCTTCGGCCCTTCGGAACTCATGGCCAGAATACGCACGGCTCTTCGTCACGGCAACCGGCTGCATACCGATTCCCTGCTGTCTTTGCGCCCTTACCGGGCTGACGGGTTAGTCATAGATTTTGACAAACATCTGATTACCCTGCAGGGAAATGAAATACATCTGACACAGGTGGAATACAAAATCGTATCCCTGCTGGCACAGAATTCCGGAAGAGTCATGACTTATGCTTCCATCATTTCCAATGTATGGGGTCCCTATGCCGATGACAACAACCGCATTCTGCGGGTAAACATGGCAAATATCCGCCGGAAGCTGGAACAGAACCCGGCCGAACCCCATTACATTTTTACGGAAATAGGAATTGGCTACCGGATGCTGGAAGATAAACCGGAAAGCCAATGCCAAGCTGTTCTCTAACGGATTTCCACCACCTCATATCCGGCTTCCGTAACCGCACCTTTCAGTGTTTCTTCCGAAGGAGAGCCGTTCAGTTCTAGGACTGCGCTTTTTTCCTCCAGGCTCATGGCAACCGATGCCACCCCATCCACTGCTTCCAAGGCTTTCTGCACTCTGGCCGTACAGTGGCCGCATGCCATTCCCTCGATTATCATTGTCTTTGTCATAGTAGTTTCCTCCTTATTATTTATGCTATAAAATGCAATGTTTCCGTTTTCGCCCGGCGGCACGCTCTCCGCCTTATTCTCTCCCCCCGCATGAATATCTCCATGCTCCTTTTCGCTTCTCTGCCCTTCCTTAAACCTACGCAGCCGCAAGGCATTGCCTACCACGCATACACTGCTGAGGCTCATGGCGGCAGCCCCGAACATAGGATTCAGCTTCAGCCCGAACAACGGATACAATACTCCTGCCGCCAGCGGGATTCCTATGCTGTTATAAAAGAACGCCCAAAAAAGATTCTCTTTGATATTGCGGATGACCGCCCGGCTGAGCCGGATTGCCGTCACCGCATCCCTTAAATCATTCTTCATCAAAATGATATCCGCGCTTTCCAATGCCACGTCCGTCCCTGCCCCAATGGCAATCCCCACATCCGCTGAGGCCAGCGCAGGGGCATCGTTAACGCCGTCACCTATCATGGCTACTTTCTTTCCCTGCTCTTTCAGAGCACGGATTTTCCGTTCCTTTTCATTGGGGAGAACCTCAGCAATCACCTCCGGTATGCCTAGGTTCTTTCGGACTGCCTCCGCCGTTTTGCGGTTATCCCCGGTCAGCATAATCACATGAATATGCATCTTTTTCAAAGCTTCAATAGCCGCCCTGGAAGATTCCTTTACCGTATCTGCCACGGCTATCACAGCCTCCAGCTGCCCGGTTCCTTCTCCCGCCCGGCTTCCCAGCAGCAAAGGTGTCTTCCCCGCTTCCGCCAGCCGCTCCATCTCCTGTCTCTGTGCTTTTGTCAGGCGGATGCCTTTCTCTTCCATAAAGCTGCGGTTTCCCACATAACAGAGCCTTCCGTGCGCAACGCCTTCAATGCCCTTTCCGAAAACCGCCCGGAAGTCCGTCACCTCCGGCAGCTTCAGCCCCCTCTCTTCCGCTTCCGCCACAATGGCATCCGCCAAGGGATGCTCACTGGGCTTTTCCAATGCCGCCGCCAACGTCAGAATCCCTTCCTGCGTCTCTCCGTCCTCATAGCAGATAATGTCCGTCACCCGCGGTTTCCCTTCCGTTATCGTTCCCGTCTTATCCAGCACCACCGTATTTACATTCCTGGCTTCCTGCAATGCCTCGCCGGACTTTATCAGAATGCCGTATCTGGCTCCCACCCCGGTGCCGACCATAATCGCCACCGGCGTAGCCAACCCTAAGGCACAGGGGCAGGAAATAACCAATACCGCTATTCCCGCCGACATGGCAAATTCAAAGCCCGCCCCGGTCAGCAGCCAAACCGCCGCCGTCACGAAAGCAATGCCGATCACTGCCGGCACAAAAATTCCCGCGATTTTATCCGCCAGCCTTGCGATCGGCGCCTTGGATGCACTCGCCTCTTCCACCAGCCGGATAATCTGCGCCAGCGTTGTGTCTTCCCCCACTTTTTCCGCCTGGCAGCGCAGCACTCCCGCTTTATTTACCGTAGCGGACACCACCTTGTCGCCCGGCCTTTTCTCCACCGGAATGCTTTCTCCCGTAATCGCCGATTCATCCACGCTGGAATTTCCCAGCAGCACTACACCGTCCACCGGCACAAGACTTCCCGGCTTCACCAGAAAAATGTCCCCGGCCCTCACTTCCTCCGTGGGAACCTGCCGTTCGCTTCCGTCCGGCTGCACCAAAACCGCCGTTTTCGGCGACAGGTCCATCAGCTTCGTGATGGCCGCGCCAGTCTTCCCTTTGGACTTTGTTTCCAGATATTTCCCTACCGTAATCAAAGTCAGTATCGTGCCTGCCGACTCAAAATATATATCCATGGAATACTGCTCTGCCAACGCCATATCCCCATGCCCCAATCCGTAACCGATACGGAAAATCGCAAAAATTCCGTATAATACCGCAGCCGAGGCACCGATGGCAATCAGACTGTCCATATTCGGGTGTCCCCGGAACAAAGTCCGGAATCCTACCCTGAAATATTTCTGGTTCACATACAGAATAGGCAGCAGCAGCAAAAACTGGGAAAAAGCAAAAGCCACGGCGTTTTCCGTCCCATGAAATATTTCCTGCACCCACCCGGGCACGGGCAGCCCGAACCACTCATAGAACATATGATGCATGGAAATATACATCAGCGGAATCAGACAGCCAATGGAAATTCCCAGCCTCCGCCGCATTGCCTTTTCTGCCTTCTCCGCCTCCTTTTCCAGCGTGCCTGTGCCGGCCTTGCCGTCCGAAAGAGCCGGACTGCCCGTTCCTTCCCCGGATATTCTGTCCCCGGCACCGTTTCCTGCATTTGACGTCCTTTTAAGGGTTGCGCCATATCCCGCTTTTTCCACCGCCCCGATAATGTCCTGCACCGGTGCGCTTCCTTCTACTTTCATGGAATTAGTCAATAAATTTACGGCACAGGAATCCACTCCCGGCACCTTAGACACAGCCTTTTCCACCGCAGAACTGCATGCCGCACAGCTCATGCCGGTCACATTATACTGTTCCATCATAAACTCCTTCCCTTCCCGGCTCTGGATTACCGGTCATTCCGTTATTTCATTCCTTTCTTATCTCATGCCTTCCGCTATTTCCTATTTTCCCTGTTTCCCTCTCTTATATTCCGCCCCTAAAGCATATTGCGTGAAAAACAACATACCGTTTTCTTTCTAACGTTTTCCCCTCTGGTTTTACGGCATGAAACGCGGAATCTGCCTTTTACGGATTCTGCACAGAACTACTTCATCAGTTTCCTAAGCGTCTCCAACAATTCGTCAATCGTCCCGTTCTTCCCGTCGCGGATATCATTTACCACGCAAGTCTTTATATGGTTTTCCAGCAATTTTTTATTAAACCCGTTCAAAGCAGCATTCACCGCAGCCACCTGCACAAGAATATCCGTACAGTACCGGTCTTCCTCCACCATTCCCTTAATTCCCCGAATCTGTCCTTCAATGCGGTTCAGCCGATGTATCAAATCCCTATATTCCTGTGCCGGACGCTCTTTCTTCTTATGCGTACAGAACTCTTTCTCCTTATGCGTACAACACTCTTTCTCCTTATGCATGCAGCACTCTTTCTCCTTATGCGTACAGCACTCTTTCTTCTCATCTTCCATGCTTTCACCCATCCTCTTCCATCATTATATACCCCGTAGGGGTATGATGCAAGCAGAATTATGAAAATTTTATCTCCAACGTAACAATTCAGCACGCCGTTACGCTCCAACTATCCTTC
This sequence comes from uncultured Lachnospiraceae bacterium, assembly GCA_910579645.1. Taxonomy (GTDB): domain Bacteria; phylum Bacillota; class Clostridia; order Lachnospirales; family Lachnospiraceae; genus Kineothrix. The sequence goes on from CAJTVK010000053.1 coordinate 25,335, forward strand.
CTTTAGAGAATTTACCTTTCTCTCCGAAATCCTGTCCCCCTCGGAAAGTTCCCCGCACAGCAGCGGAGATGACGCATCATGCAGCCGCCAATTCCTCAATGCCGTCTCCCTATTGTCATTGGCATAACAATAAAGACAGCCGTTTGGGCAGGTATGATACATACCCACGTCGATGCTTTCCATGCAGCCGCATTCCGCCCGCTGGTTTCTGTCCTTCCCCGCCCGAAGCCTGCACCCTGCAATCCGCTCCGTCAGTTCCTTATCAATGCAGCTGCTGCGCCCTATCCCGGCAGCGGACAAATCCGCCTTTTCCGCACAGGCAGTCACGCTTATTCCGCTGCGGCCGGCTATTTCCGCCAATTTCTTCCCGAATCCGACCATTTCGTCTTCCGCCGGAAAACTGGGATGTATCCGGTCCATATTTTTCTGTATTTTGACATACATATCCAGAAAGCTGATGACACATCGGGACGTATATCCCCGCAGTTTTTCCGCAATCTGCCCAAATGCCTTCAGATGATACTCCGGTGTATACCTGTCGGTAAAAATAATAGGATCATATCTCCAGACGACTCTTTCCCGCCCGATTTCCTCCGCCAGTTCCCGGAATATAGGAATCATACAGTCCCTTTTGTGAGGAACCCTGCACTCCATATCTCTCCCGTATCCGGTCAGCGTGAACTGAAAATAATACGGATATTCCCGCAGCGCATCCAGCTTCGGCAGCATCGGCCCCGGGTTCTTCGTCCAAAAAACAATGCAGTCCACCGTTTCCGGAGACAGCAGTATCTTGCTGACCTGATGCCTGTTCCTGGGATTACGGACATACAGATACCCCTCTTTTAACCGGTTCAGGAACCACTCCGAATAGTAGTTCGGAATGTCCGTCCTGCGGCTTACGCTCAAAATCATAATACTGTTCCCTCCTGCCTACAGAATTTTCCAATTGTATTTTAAAAGCTTTCGAATAACGCAGTCAAGCAGGGAAAACTTTCCCTGCCTGCCGCGCCAAACAGGGCAGCAAAACTGCAAATATCGGGTAGGAGGCTACTGTTGAGCAGCCGACCTCCCACACCACTGTACGTACCGTTCGGTATACAGCGGTTCAATAGTTTTCACGATACTTTTAGATAATAGTCAAGCATGGAGATATATCCCAGCTTGGCTATTATTTTATTGGTAAGGGCAACTCTTAATATCTGTGCTGTCCTCCAGTAACCTTTCCGGCTGTTGGCTATCTGATGCACCTGCCATTCTTCAAGCTTTAACGCCCTTAGGTTTCGGTACCTCGTCTTTACCTTTTTCCATTGTTTCCAATAGATTGCCCGTATCCTGCGCCGGAGCCATTCATCCGTCTCCGTCATCAGTCCTTTCATGTCTGCCAGTTTGTAGTAATTTATCCATCCCCTGACATACTCCGCAAGTTTCTGTCGCCGGTAGTCATTACTCCACCCTTTGTTTTTCTGGGTTATCTCCCTTATCCTGCCTTTCATCTTTTGGGCGCTCTTAGGGTGTACCCGGAATCTGCACTTCCCTCTGTTCCTGTAAAATGCGTATCCCAGATATTTTATCTTGCTCACATGGGTTACTGTTGTCTTGGCTCGGTTCACTTTCAGGAATAATTCTCCCTCTATAAATGGGATTATGTTCGCAAGCGTCCTCTCCGCACTCCTCCTGCTCTTGCAGAATATCAGCGCATCGTCCGCATATCTTACGAATCGGTGTCCCCTGCGTTCCAGTTCCTTATCCAATTCATTCAGCATCACGTTCCCACACAGTGGGCTTAACGGTCCGCCCTGTGGCACGCCTTCCTCCGTCTTCTCAAAGAATCCGTTCTGCAATACTCCTGCGTTCAGGTATTTGTGTATCAGCGATACCACGCGTCCGTCCTTGACTGTCCGTGACAGTACCTCTATGAGTTTGCTGTGGTTTACCGTATCAAAGAATTTCTCTAAGTCCATGCTCACCACATACACATACCCTTCATCTACATTCCCCTTGCAGGCTTTTAGCGCATCGTGCTGGCTTCTTCCCGGTCTGAACCCATAACTGTTCTCTGAAAACTGCGGTTCAAACAGCGGTGTCAGTTCCTGCGTAACCGCCTGCTGGATCAGGCGGTCTACAACTGTTGGTATTCCTAATTTTCTGGCCTTGCCTTTTTCTTCCTTGGGTATTTCTACCCTGCGGACTGGGTTGGGTTTGTATTTCCCTTCCTTTATCTTCTGGATTATTTCGCTCTGGTTTTCTTTCAGGTAGGGCAGAAGTCCATCCACCTGCATTCCGTCAATCCCGCCTTTGCCTTTGTTTGATTTCACTCTTTTATACGCTTTGTTTAAGTTGTCTTTCCGTAAAATCAGTTCCAGTAGATTGTCCGTCCAAAAGTCCGTGATGATGTCGTTGTTT
>CAJTVK010000054.1 GCA_910579645.1 uncultured Lachnospiraceae bacterium
GATTGAAATTGGATGTTTTGCTGCCTGTAGCGTGGTATTGGCTGATTTTGCGGAAATTGTATTTTGGGGAGAGGGTTTTGGGATATGTTTTGGGATATGTTTTGAGAAATGTTTGGCAGGGTGGGAGGGGTGTGATAAAATGAAAGGGGCGGGGATTTTGATGTAGGAGACGGAGATTTGGGTGTAGCTGAGTGGGAGGGAGCAGATAGTGATGTGGGTGTAGCAGATAGTGATGTGGGTGTAGATTGAGGCTGCAGATTGGGACAGAGATTGGGATAGAGACTGGGACAGAGATTGGGATAGAGAGGTGACGGGTTATGGTGACGGTGTCTTTGTGTATGATTGTGAAGAATGAAGAGAGGATTTTGGGGCGTTGTCTGTCTTGTCTGTGTGATTTGGTGGATGAGATTGTTATTGTGGATACGGGGTCTTCGGATCGGACGAAGGAAGTGGCGGCGGAATTTACGGATAAGATTTATGATTTTGTGTGGGTGGATGATTTTGCGGCTGCCCGTAATTTTGCGTTTTCCAAGGCGGAGGGGGATTATATTTATTCGGCGGACGCGGATGAGGTCTTGGATGAGGTGAACCGGAGGCGGTTTCGGCTATTGAAGGAAAATTTGCTGCCGGAAATTGAGATTGTGCAGATGTATTATTGTAATCAGCTGAAATTCGGCACGGTTTATAATTATGATAAGGAGTATCGGCCGAAGCTGTTTAGGCGGTGCCGTAGTTTTACATGGATTGATCCGATTCATGAAACGGTCAGGACGGAGCCGTTGGTGTTTGACAGTGATATTGAGATTATCCATGAGCAGGAGGAAAGTCATGCCGGGAGGGACTTGGCGGCGTTTGAACGGCTTTGGGGTAAGGGGGAGCGGTTGTCCGGGCGGCTGTTGGATCTGTATGCAAGGGAATTGTTCATTGCAGGGGAGGAAGAGGATTTTCTGCGGGCGGAGCCGTATTTTGTCAGGGTGTGCGGGGAAGACGGAAGGTCGGAAGATGAGTGGAAGAAAGCTTTCTGTGTGGCCGCTAGGGCTGCCAGGCTGCGGAGGGATGTGCCGGGGTTCTATAAGTATGCAATGAAAGCGGTGGCCTGCGGTGGCTGCGCGGAGGCATGTTTGGAATTGGCATATTTTTATGAAGATACGGGGGACGATAAGGAAGCTATGGTGTGGTTTTATAATGCCGCATTTGAAACGGAAAGCATATTGGATATTCGGTGCGGCGGGGAGAAAGCTTTGCGTGGGCTGGCAGGGTGCTGCCAAAGGTGCGGGATGGAAGAAGAGGCAAAGACGTATGAGCGGATGGCGGAGGAGGGCATGGGATAGGGCTGTCTGTCCGGATGCCGTACCGGATGAAGGGGAAGGAACTGCCTAAGGCAGTTCCTTGTTTTTGAAATATCCGTTAAAGCGGCGCACGGGCCGGGCGTGAGCAGGGAACATATTCCTATTCGGCTGCGCACGGAAGGTTGTCTTCGGCAGGGTTTTGAAAGTTTTTTGTGCATATAATTAGGTACAGCGGTGTACAGAGGAAGAGCGCATAGATATACCGGAAGGAAAATGCCACCGGCACGGCAGTCATAATCGTGAGCCAGATGCCGAGTGTGGGCATGAGGGCTATGAGGCCTTTTTTATTGTGTTTTGCCAGGCAGAGAAAGACTGTGCCCAACAGCAGCCATACAAAAAGAGCGGCGCTGAGGTAGTTTTTTGGCTCTGCCAGATTTCGGAACGAGATATGAAGGTAGTAGTCAAAATAATCACTCATAAAATATTCCACATTTCCGAAATGGAGATTGCAGATATAGGCTGTGGAGGAGCTTTCGAAGATATCCCAGAATCCCATTGTGCTGAGCAGGTAGCCTTTCACGGCTTTGACCGGATTGCGGAGCATCAGGTGAAAATAGGTCTTCATGAATTCGCCGCCGTTTTCCTCCAGATATCCGCGGTTAAATTCGGGCGAAAACTTGATGGTGTCGGCCACAATCGGATTATACAGTTCTTTCCAACGTTCCAAGGGCATCAGTTCCGTCAGGACTTCTTCATCTTCCTGTGTGACAATTCCGTCGGTGGACACGATATAGGCTGTCTGCTGCAGGGGGATGCCAAGGCTTTCCGTGGTTTTGTTTATATTATAACCGCACCGATCGTAGACGGGGCCTTGGATGACCGCGGAAATAAGCAGTATGGTGAAGGAAGCAGCTCCGATGCGGAGGGCTGCTTTTCTTTGCTTCAGGCATAGCAGGGTGATGGCCGCAGAGTAAAAAGCTGCCACATAAATGCCGTTATTTCTGAGGAAGATAATAAGGATGGTAAAAAGGCAGTACCGGGCCAGCCAGGTCAGGGATATCCCGTCATTGTCCGCTGTTTTGCCGCCGTCTGCGTCCGGACGGGAGGTGCTTTTCCGCGCACCGGAAAAAGTATGGTACAGGAAAACCGAGAAAGCAAATACAGTCAGTGAAAACAGGGTATCTTTCCACATGGAAATTCCGTAAAAGGGATAGAGAGGGTAGATTGCAAAGGCAAGCAGCCAAAAAAGCAGGAATGCCTTGCGGAGTCCCCAGCGGTAGCCTCGGTAAATGAAATAGGACAGGACAAAGGCCAGCAAAAGTGTCTGTGTTACGGTAAAAAGTTTCAGCCCGCCATATTCGCCTTCTCCTGAAAATGCGCCTGTGACCTTGAACATAAAACGCCAGATCAGTGTGTACAGGATGGGATGGTGGTTGTCCAGGCCGGCCTTGCCCAAAGCCATATTGATGGAGTCCACCGTATCGGAGTATATGCCGCCGGGCCAATAGGAGGGCAGGTAGGGGAACCATAGCAGCAGGAGAAACAGAAAAGAGCCCGCCAGTACCCAAATGCCCTGTCTGCCGTTTCTTTCCACACCGAAAAGGCCGGTTCCCAAGGAAGCAAACAGAAATGCAGCCAATTCCGTAAGGAGATAGATAACCGGAACCATGCATGCCCATGCGATGAAATCCAGAAAGTGAAAATCTGTCACATAGACAGTTGCAATAGTGGATAAATCTGCCTCAAAATTGAAAATATGGCGGCTGACGATGATCATTCCGGCAAACAGCATGGAAAACAGGGCAAGCCATAGATTGATTTTTTTCATGTTTTTTTCATAGATTTTTTTAAACATTGTTTTTCCTTTTGTTTTTTTCCTTTCTTTCTTATTCTTGCGGGCAGCCCGAGGCATCCGAAAATACTTTCCTCCGGCTGTTCTTTCTTTTAGGCAGCGCTGTCGTCAGCGAACGGCCGTTTCTGCCGGAGAATGCCGGCTTATATAAGGATATCATAATTGCTTATTATTTAAAACACCGACGAAGGCACAAAACCGAAAATAAATTTCCGTCCGGATGAAGCACTAGAGCGGATCGTGTTCCCTTGTGGCATTTTCGCGGTATACTTTCGGGGTATATCCGGTCATTTTCTTAAAGAGCCTGTTGAAATAATATACGTCGCATATCCCGCATTCCTGTGCAATGGAACGGGAAGGCAGGTCGGTGATGACAAGAAGTTTTTTGGCCTGTTCCATGCGCTGACGGTTCACATAATCCGTCAGCGGAGTGCCCATTTCTTTTTTAAATAGTGCGGACAGATAACTGGCATTGACAGACAGCCGTTCCGACATGGCTTTCAGGCTGAGGTCGGCCGTCAGGTCATTGTTTACATAGGCAATGATTTTCTGGGTAAGGAGAGAATAATTTGTTTTTTTATAGTTGTTCACCAGTTGGCAGTAGCCGTGAATCATATCCATCATGGCCGGGTAACATTGCTCTTTTCGTGTAATCTGCTCAATCTGTCTGGTATTGCGGCCGGAATGGAGGTCGATATGCATGGGGTGGACGCCGGATTCTTCGGCTTTTTTCCGCATCAAAGTATTGAATGCCAGAGTGTAATTTTTGTAATCTCTCAGGCTGTAAATGAATCCGTGAGGGGAAATGGAAGCGGAAAGCTTGTCGGCAATTTCCATTGCTTTCTGTTCATTGCCTTTGGCAACGGCATCCAGTATCCTGCCTTCCAGAGCGTATCTGGCTTCAATCATCGGCAGGTTGAGTTTTTCTTCCTGAAAGGCGGCCGGATCAATTCTGCGGGATTCGTACCATTTGTCCAAAGCATTAAAATCTATATATTGGATATTATAATTTCCTTTTTCCCAAATATAATCTCCGAGAGTGGTAAAAATATTATAGTACAGAACCTGTGCCGTGAAGCAGGAAAGATGCAGATAATAATTTTTCAGTACAGAGTAGGATTCCTTTGGCACATGCATTTTTCCGGCGATATCCAGAAAAATTTCCTGACTGATTTCTTCCAGCAGCACAGGGCCGCAGAGCATAAGGGAGCCGCTGCCGGGCAGGAAAAATATGGTGTAATGGCAGCGGAAAGTATCCGCAACATGGTAGATAGTATTCGGCAGGAGTTTGGAAATTTCTTGGTTGATGAAACGGGGATTGTAATCTCCGTCAGGCAGTGCGGCGCGGAGCCCATAATCCATCCAGAGGAAATCTTCGCAGGGCAGCGAAAAAAAATGAACGGGGACATTGACGTTTTCCAGTAAACTTTGTACAAAGCGGATGATGTTTTGGCTCATAGCTGTTTTATCCTTTTCTTGTGCTTGTCAGTGAGGGGCAAATTCATTGCAACTGATAAAAATATGCCGTTTTCGTAATCGGGTTTATGGCGGTTCCTGTTCTGCCGGCATCGGCTGCAGGGAAGAATGTCTTGGTGCGTGAGCGGAGACAACCGTGCCGCATAATTGTCATGTTCCGCAATGTGCAGAGCGATAACTTACAAAAAGAAACAAAAATTATACATTGTACAGAAAGTCTGAAACAAATATTATATTTATTATACAAGTTTTACTAAAAAAGAAAAGCCCTTAAAAGTATCTTATGGAAAGTAAATAATAAGATATATGGGAAAGTAAAACGAATTGTGGAAATTGCAGAATGGGGATTCGGCAATTGGAGAGCGGGAGCGGCCGGAAGGGAATGTTCGGCTGAATAAGAAAGAGAGAGGGTAAATGTATTTGGGGAATCTTCATGCGGAAAAGAAGGGCATGTAAGAAGAAAAGCATGCAAAATGAGGAGCATGTAAAATGAGGAGCATGCAAAATGAAGAGCATGCAAAATGAAGAGCATGCAAAATGAGGAGCATGCAGTAAGAGGAGCATGCAAAGAAAGAAGGAGGAAGTATATGAGACAAGTAATCAATCTTAACAAGGGGTGGAGATTTCTTCAGGAGAATGCGGGGCTTCCGTCCGAACTGCCGGAAAGCTGGGAGCAGGTGGATCTGCCGCATACATGGAATGCGGTGGACGGGCATGACGGGAACGGCGCATATGACAGGGGTTGTTACTGGTATGCCAGACAGTTCCGCACACCGAAACAGCCTTTGGACGGAGGGCGGGTGTTTGTGGATATTCCGGCGGCCGGGCAGCAGGCTACCGTATATGTGAACGGACAGGAAGTCTGCTATCATGAAGGCGGGTATTCCACATTCCGGGCAGACATTACGGAGCATTGCAGGGAAGAGGGGGAAAATCTGCTTGTCATTGCCTGCAGCAACGAAAATAAGAGCAGTGTTTATCCGCAGTCGGCAGACTTTACCTTTTACGGAGGGCTGTACCGCGGGGTAAACCTGATCAGTGTACCCGGCACCCATTTCGATCTGGAATATTGGGGAGGCAGCGGACTGAAAGTGTCGGCTGTGCCTTGTGCATGCGGCGGTGCGGAGTTTTCGCTGGAATCTTGGGTGGCAAACGGGGACGAGAACTTTACCGTATTATATAAAATCTGTGATGCGGAAGGGAAAGAAGCGGCTTATGCGGCCCGCCCTGCGGATGCCACGGCAGTGAAGGTATATGTTCCGAACGTGACATTATGGGATTGCGGGAATCCGTATCTGTATACGGTTACGGCGGTTCTGCAGAGAAGGAACGAGGCATATGACGAAGTGTCTGCCCGCGTGGGTGTACGCAGTTTTTCCTGTGATCCGGAGAAGGGATTCATTCTGAACGGTATCCCCACACCGCTGAGGGGTGTCAGCCGTCATCAGGATATGCTGTACAAGGGGAATGCCCTGACGAGGGAGGACCATTACAGCGATGCGCGTATTATTAAAGACTTGGGGGCAAATACTATCCGTCTGGCACATTATCAGCATTCTCAGGATTTCTATGATGCCTGTGACGAATTGGGATTTATCGTATGGGCGGAGATTCCTTTTATCAGCGTGATGAATCCGGATCCGGCGGCGCATCAGAACTGCATTACACAGATGAAAGAATTGATTTATCAGAATTATAACCATACCAGCATTTGTTTCTGGGGGATTTCCAATGAAATACTGATTGGGGGCATTTCGGAGCAATTGGTGGAAAATCATAAAGAACTGAACGCCCTGTGCAAGGAATTGGATCCTACCAGGCTGACTACCATTGCCCATGTTTCCATGACACCTTTGGACAGCCCTGTGCATTATATTACGGATGTGGAAAGCTATAACCATTACTTTGGCTGGTATGGCGGTAAGATGGAAGACAACGGGCCATGGCTGGAGCGTTTTCATGAAGTGCACCCGGATATCAGCCTGGGACTTTCCGAGTACGGATGCGAGGGGATTATTACTTATCATGGCCCTAATCCGGCATGCAAGGACTATAGTGAGGAATATCAGGCATTGTATCATGAGCATATGGCGAAGGTGCTCCATGAACGCCCGTGGATATGGTCAAGCCATGTATGGAATATGTTTGATTTCGGCTGTGCGGCAAGGAACGAAGGCGGTGTGGCCGGACGGAATAATAAGGGGCTTGTGACTATCGACCGGAAGACGAAAAAGGACAGTTATTATGTGTACAAAGCATATTGGAACAAAGAGCCGATGGTGCATCTGTGCGGCAAAAGGTATGCACAGCGGGCAGGGGAGACAACGGAAATCCGTGTATATTCCAATCAACCTACGGTATCCCTGTTCGTTAACGGGGAACCGGCAGAGGTGAAAACGGGTGAGAAAGTCTTTGTCTTTACGGTTGCGCTGAAAGACGGGTTCAATCATATACTGGCGGTTGCGGGAGAATGCAGGGACAGCATGACATTGGAGAAAGTGGAAAAAGAGCCGTCTGTTTATGTTCTTCCGGAAGTAAATGAAAGAGCGGAAGGCGTGGCAAACTGGTTTAAGCTTGCCGGAGACTTAGACCTGAAGGCACCGATGGAATTCCCGGAAGGGAAATACAGCATTCGCTGCAAGATGGAAGAAATAGCGGAGAGCCCGGAAGCCATGGAGATTGTGGCCAAGGCAGTGAAGCTGGCGACCAATATGGAAATCAGGCCGGGTGTAGGCATGTGGGATATGATGAAGTCAATGGCGCCGGAAGCAATGGTGAAGATGGCCGGCAGCATGATGCCGGAGGGTTTTGCAGAGAGCCTAAATGCCCAACTGATAAAAATTGACAAAGTACAGAAATAAGAGCCGTCATATAACAGCATCGGCACGGAAGTGGGGATGCGGAACTTTCAAACAGCATCAACACCTTCAAGTGCCCAGAGGAAATAGCGGCTGCAGAGCAGACGGGATTTCCGCTGCCGGACAAGGTGCTTGAAGGTGGGGATGCGGAACTCTAAAACAGCATCAACACCTTCAAGTGCCCAGAGGAAATAGCGGCTGCAGAGCAGACGGGATTTTCTCTGTCGGACAAGGTGCTTGAAGGTGGGGATGCGGAACTCTAAATAGGAGGACTTTTTATGGCAAATAAATCGAAGGCTGCAGCGGTTCCCTTTGGCATGAAGGATAAACTGGGCTATATGTTCGGTGATTTCGGAAACGATTTTACCTTTATATTGTCTTCCAGTTTTATGCTGAAGTTTTATACGGACGTTATGGGAATAGATGCGGCAGTAGTAGGGCTGCTGATGATGGCAGCGCGTTTTGTGGACGCAGTGACGGACGTTACAATGGGGCAGATAGTGGATCGCTCCAAACCGACAAAGGACGGAAAATTCCGGCCATGGATTAAACGTATGTGCGGGCCGGTAGCAATCGCCTCGTTTCTGATTTACCAGTCAGGGCTGGCAGGGCTGCCCTATGGAATCAAGGTGCTCTGGATGGTGGTGACCTATATACTGTGGGGTTCCATTTTCTATACCTCCATCAATATACCTTACGGGTCTATGGCATCGGCTGTTTCGCCGGATCCGAAAGACCGTGCGGACCTGTCCACATGGAGAACCATCGGCGGCACGCTGGCGGGATTGGCAATCGGCGTGGGAACACCGATGTTTGCCTATGAGACGGTCAATGGCAATACCGTGCTTTCAGGCCCCCGCATGACTGTAATTGCAGGCGTTTTCAGTATATTGGCAATCGTATGCTATCTGCTTTGCTTCAGGCTGGTACGGGAACGAGTGGAAGTTCCGGCAAATAACGAAAAGCTGAAAATCGGAAGACTGTTAAAGAGCCTTATTACCAACCGTTCCCTGCTGGGCATTATTGCCGCGGCAATTGCCCTTTTGCTTGCAATGCTGACCATGGGCGGGATGGCCGGTTATGTATTCCCCAATTATTATGGAAGCCCGGCGGCACAGTCCATATCATCCCTGACGGGAAGCTTGGCGGTACTTGTGATATGTGCGCCTTTTGCGGCAAGGCTCTCTGCGAAAATGGGGAAAAAAGAGCTGGCTTTTGTAGGATGCCTTGCTTCGGCGGTAATCTTTTTAATCTGCCTGATTGTACATCCGGCGAATCCGTTTGTATATGTGGGATTCTTTACTTTGGCATATATCGGGCTGGGATTTTTCAATACGATTATCTGGGCCATGATTACGGACGTAATTGACGATGCGGAAGTCAAGAACGGTGTACGGGAAGACGGAACTATTTATTCGGTATATTCTTTCGCCAGAAAATTAGGGCAGGCACTTTCTTCCGGTTTGACGGGTTCTTTGCTGACGATGATCGGATATACACAGGCTACGGCGTTTGACCCGGTGATTACGGAGAGAATCTTCAAGCTTTCCTGCATTGCGCCGATTATAGGCTTCACCTTAGTGGCCGTGTTCCTTTGGTTCATTTATCCTCTGAATAAGAGACGCGTAGAGGAAAACGTGGAAGTGCTGGCACGCCGCCGCGGCAAGTAATTTCTGTGCCGAAACCGTGGAACTGAAATATTAAACAGCAGCCGCCCGGGCAGTGGGAGGGCGGCTGCGGAACCGGAATAAGGGAGGACGGATGGCAGACGGATTTTTGGCTTATACGAAAAGAAGTGATTTTCTGGTATGTGTAGACAGTGACGGCTGCGCAATGGATACGATGGATATTAAGCATATCCGCTGTTTCGGCCCTTGCATGGCAGAAGAATGGGGCTTGGAAAAATGGGGCAGCGAAATCTTAAAACGGTGGAATGAAATCAACTTATATACCATGACAAGAGGAATCAACAGGTATAAAGGGCTTTCCATGGCATTGTCAGAAATCAATGAGAAGTACAAAGTAATTGAGGATATAGGCATTTTAAGGAAATGGGTGAAAGAAAGCCCGGAACTTTCCAATGAGGCACTGGAACGGGAAATTATGAGAAATGACAGTATCTGCCTGAAAAAAGCTTTATCTTGGAGCATTAAGGTCAACCAGTCCATTGAACGATTGGCGCAGGAAGAGAAGCGGCCTTTTGAAGGGGTTGCGGAGGCTCTCTCCAAAGCCCATCGGGATGCGGACGTAGCCATTGTATCCAGCGCCAACTTAGGGGCAGTATTGGACGAATGGGATTTATACGGCTTATTGGAACACACGGACGTAGTATTGGCGCAGGATGCAGGGAGTAAGGCATTTTGCATCGGTGAACTGATGAAGAGAGGATATGCGCCGGGGCATGTGCTGATGTGCGGGGATGCGCCGGGGGACATGGATGCGGCGGAGAAAAACGGAGTTCTCTATTATCCGATTTTAGTGCATCATGAGAAGGAGAGTTGGGAAGAATTCACCAGAGAGGCGTTTCCGAAGTTTCTGGGCGAAACATACAAAGGAGCCTACCAAGAAGAAAAAAAACGGCAATTCTTAGAAAATCTTGGAAGCAGCAAGTCTTAGGAAAGGCACCCGGAGAAAATACCGGCTGCGAAGCGGACAGGATTTGCTCTGTGGTTAAGGTGCTATTCCTAGAAGTTGCGGAACTGGAAACAGCAAGTTCTGGGAATAGCGCCCAGAGAAAATACTGGCTGCGAAGCGGACAGGATTTGCTCTGTGGATAAGGTGCTATTCCTGGAACTTGCGGAACTGGAATAGAACTGGAATAGAACTGGAATAGGAGAATAAATTTATGGTAGATATGAAAGCAAAACCGTTCTGCCTGTCGGAGGAGGATTGCAGATGGGTAGAGGATACGATTGCAGGGATGACTTTGGACGAGAAAATCGGGCAGCTGTTTTTCAACATGGGCTCTTCCCGGGAAGAAGATTATCTGAAAATGACCGTAAATGATTACCATATAGGAGGTATTCGCTATAATCCGGGCAAAGCGGAGGAAATTTATGAGCAGAACCGCATTTTGCAGGAAAACAGCAAAATCCCGCTGATTATCGCATGCAATACCGAAAATGGTGGAAATGGGGCCTGCACGGATGGTACAATGATAGGAAGTCAGACAAAAATAGGAGCCACCGGAAATGCGGACTATGCATATCAGCTTGGCTATATGTCTAACAAAGAGGCGGCTGCCATCGGCTGCAACCTTTCCTTCGCCCCGGTCAGCGATATTTTATATAATTGGGAAAATCCGGTTATCGGCCTGCGGACCTACGGGAACAATCCGGAGAGGGTGGCGGAGATGGCGAAAGCATATTTGGACGGAGCGCATGCCAATCCGGGTTTCTGCTGCGCGGCCAAGCATTTTCCCGGCGACGGTCTGGATTTCCGTGACCAGCATGTGGCGAACAGCGTGAATACGATGAACTGTGAGGAATGGGACGCTACATTCGGCTTGGTTTACCGGACGCTGATTGACAATGGGCTGGAAGCCATTATGGCAGGCCATATTATGCAGCCCGCTTATGCAAGGCATTTCAATCCGGAAATTACCGATGAGGAGATGATGCCGGCCACGCTGTCGCCGGAACTGATTCAGGGGCTGCTCCGTGGGAAGCTTGGGTTTAACGGCATGGTGCTGACGGATGCTTCCCATATGGTAGGGCTGACCTGCCGTATGAAGCGCAGCGAGGCGCTTCCCAGGGCGATTGCTTCCGGCGTGGATATGTTCCTGTTTTTCAACGAAATGGAGGAAGACTTTGAGAGCATGAAGCAGGGATATTTGGACGGCAGGATTACGGAAGAACGTCTGGACGAGGCTCTGCACCGCATTCTGGCATTGAAGGCACATATGGGGCTTCATAAGAAAGCAAAGACGGAAATCATGCCGCCCCGCAGCCGGATGGAAGAAGTTGTCGGCTGCAAGGAGCATACGGATATGCAGAAGGAAATCAGCGGCCGGGCGATTACGTTGGTAAAATATAAGGATAAAGATGTGCTTCCGGTTACGCCGGAAAGATATAAGAGGATTATGATTGTCTATGTAAAAGGGCTTTCGGCTCCCGGCCTTGTTTCCATGTTTGCCCCGAAAACTTCCCCGGCGGAAACGCTGCGGGATAAGCTGGCCGCAAAAGGCTTCGAAGCATTCATTTACGAGAGTCCCATAGACAAGATGATGCAGGAAATGAAGGAAGGGAAAGCACCGGATTTCAATGCATACTTCGCAGGAAAGACACCGATTAAGGAATTTCGGGAAAATCAGGATCTGATTATTACGCTGGTGGATATTGCCGGCGGATTTCAGCCCGTTGCCCGCCCTGCATTCGGCATGACGAAAGGCGGCGGGGAGATTCCGTGGTATGTGTTTGAACTGCCGGTGGTGGTAATCAGCACGCAGCAGCCTTTTGTGCTGGCGGATATTCCGCAGGCAAGGACTTATATCAATACCTATGACAGCAGCGATTCCACGTTGGATGCGTTAGTGGAGAAGCTGATGGCGGGGGAAGCGGCTTTTGTAGGGCAGGATCCGGTAGATTCCTATTGCGGTTTGTTTGACACCCGTATTTAAGATGGGGCGACGGCATAAAGTAACATGGCAGTAAGCAATTTTTGCAGGGCGGCAATGCTTGGAAAGAGAGTTTCTGAGGAAAAAATAAAAATAATGTAAAAATATTTATAATGCAAAAGTATATAATGCCCAAATAAATATAATGCAAAAATAAACATAATGCCAAAATAACAATATAGTAAGGAGGGACTCTTATGCAGATGACATTCCGTTGGTACGGAGAAGGGAATGACAGCATTACACAGGAAGACATCAGGCAGATTCCGGGAGTGACGGGTCTGGTCTGGGCGCTGCATAATAAGCAGGCAGGTGAAGTGTGGGAAGTGGAAGAGATTGAAGAAATGCGCCGTCAGATCGAAGGCCATGGATTTAACATGGATGTGGTAGAAAGCGTTAATGTTCATGATGACATTAAAATCGGTCTTCCAACCAGAGACAAGTATATTGAAAACTACAAAACCACATTGAAGAATCTGGCTCAATTCGGAGTAAAAGTGGTGACCTATAATTTCATGCCCATTTTTGACTGGACAAGGACGGACCTTTTCCATCCGATGGGAGACGGTTCCACCGCTCTCTTTTATGAGAAAGCGAAAATCCAAGAAGACTACAAGGAGATGGCGGATTATATCCTGAACAACCTTAACGGCATGTCTTTCCCGGGATGGGAGCCGGAACGCATGGCCAAGCTGGATGAACTGTTTGAAGCATACCGGCCGGTAACCAAAGAGAAGCTATGGGAGAACCTGAAATATTTCCTGGAAGCAATTATGCCTACCTGCCATGAGACGGGCATTAAAATGGCGATTCATCAGGACGATCCCCCATGGGATATTTTCGGCCTGCCTCGGCTGATGGTGGATAAAGAATCCATCGGGAAATTTTTATCCATGGTAGATGACGAACACAATTGCCTCTGTCTTTGTTCCGGCTCTCTGGGAGCGAACCCGGAAAACGATGTGCCGGATATTATCAGGACATACTGTGACCGCATTGCTTTTGCCCATGTGCGGAATGTGAAGCATTTCCCCAACGGTGACTTTACCGAAGCTTCCCACCGCGACTGCGACGGCGATGTAGGGATTCTGGAAATTATGCGTGCTTATCATGACTGCGGATACCAAGGCTATATTCGTCCGGATCATGGCCGGCATATCTGGGGTGAAAAATGCCGCCCCGGCTACGGGCTGTATGACAGGGCGCTGGGCATTATGTATCTGTGGGGCTGCTGGGACATGCTGGAGCGTGAAGCGGGGAACATTTAGTCCGTAAGGAGAAAAGAGAGAACTGCGTGCAACGAGCCGGCTGCATGGCTGCTGACGTGGGCTTCCCCGCTTGCGGATGGCTTTTGGGGAAATGATATTTTTGATAATAATATAGGAAATATAAATAGCGGAAAGGATGGGAGAGAAATGATGGATTTGCCGTTGAATGTGGATTTTACCGGAAAGGTGGTAGTAGTGACAGGAGCGGGCGGCGTGCTGTGCGGCACTATGGCGAAAGCTTTTGCCCAGGCAGGTGCGAAAGTGGCCGCTCTGGATCTGAACGAAGAAGCGGTTAAGAAGCTGGCAGAGGAGTGCAGGGCAGAAGGGTTTATCTGCGAAGGCTATAAGGCAAATGTGCTGGAACCGGAAGCATTGGCAGAAGTGCATCAACAGGTTTTGGCCGATTTAGGGCCGTGCGATATTCTGGTGAACGGGGCGGGAGGGAACAATCCGAAAGCCACTACGGATAATGAATATCAGCATGAGGCCAAGGAAGGGCAGAAAACATTTTTCGACTTGGACGCAGGAGGCGTGGATTTTGTATTTAAGCTGAACTTCCAAGGAACGCTTCTGCCGACGCAGACGTTTGCGAAGGATATGGCCGAGCGTAAATCAGGCTGCATCCTGAACATTTCGTCCATGAATGCGTATATTCCGTTGACAAAAATTCCGGCTTATTCCGGTGCAAAAGCAGCGGTATCCAATTTTACGCAATGGCTGGCGACGCATTTTGCGGGGACGGGAATCCGCTGCAATGCCATTGCCCCGGGTTTTTTGGTTTCCAACCAGAACCGTGCGCTGCTGTTTAACGAGGACGGAACTCCCACTGCCCGTTCCAAGAAGATACTGAACGGAACGCCTACCGGACGTTTTGTGGACAGTGAAGAACTGTTGGGCGGAGTGTTCTTCCTGTGCGACGATAAGGCTGCCAGTGCCATTACCGGTGTTGTTCTTCCGATTGATGCCGGATTTTCCGCATATTCGGGAGTATAGGGCATAGGATAAAACGTGTTTAAAAAATGTTTTGGTTTGCGGCAGGGATTCCCTGGCCGCTCCGGAATCATATTTCCGATTCGGATAGGAAGCAAAGGATGGAACGGAGTCAATGGTTTTGGGGCGGGCAGGGAGTTTTGCATTTTAGAAACCCAAGTGCAAAAAATATGCAAGAATTACTTGCAAATACTGTCAAGCCATGGTATAATGTGAAACGGTCTTTTTGAAAGGAGGGTTTAACATGAAGGTTAGATCATCAGTAAAACCGATTTGCGAGAAATGCAAAATCATTAAAAGAAAAGGAAGAATCAGGGTGATCTGTGAAAATCCGAAGCACAAGCAGAGACAAGGATAATTCCGGCCGGTTCGTTTAAGAAACGGCGGAGGGGCCTTGTTTGGTTAAGATATGTTTGACTGGGAATTAAGAGGTGTCCGTATGTATATTTCTTATGGGAAATATTTACTGAAATGGCACCGATTCACATAGATGCATGTGTTCCCATGGATAGCGGCAGGAGACAGCCTGTAAGGAACAGGCAGCTGTTGAGGGAATCTTACTGAACGAAGGAACCTGCGGAGATTACTTGTTGATACCAAGGCGGATAGTCTCTTTAGGCAGTCCCGGAGAATTTCGGAAGGAATTTTAGGACAGCCATGGAAGAGCGGTTTTGGAAAGGTCGGAATGGTTTTTCCGGTTGGGTGCGGATGCGTACCCCAATCAGCTTAGTAACTATTAAAGTAAATGGAGGAAATGTAAATGGCTCGTATTGCAGGTATTGACTTACCCAGAGAGAAACGTGTGGAGATTGGCCTCACATATATTTATGGGATAGGCAGAGTAAGTGCAAACAAAATTCTTGAAGCAGCAAAGGTAAATCCTGATACTCGCGTAAGGGAACTGACAGATGATGAAGTGAAGAGAATCAGTGAAGTGATTGATGCGGAATATATGGTGGAAGGCGATCTCAGAAGAGAAGTGGCCATGAACATCAAGAGGCTTCAGGAAATCGGATGTTACAGAGGAATCCGCCATAGGAAAGGTCTTCCGGTCCGCGGCCAGAAGACAAAGACAAACGCAAGAACAAGAAAAGGTCCCAAGCGTACAGTTGCTAATAAGAAGAAATAAAGGCAATTGAAAGTACGCTTTGCGTACGCAGCCGCTAAAAAGAATAGGAAAGGCGGCGGAGGAAGGGCAGCATATTAAAAAGAAAGAGAGAAAGTAGGTTAGTTTAAAATGGCAAAGAAAGTTGCAACAAAGAAAGTAGCAAAAAAACGTGTCAAGAAAAACGTTGAACATGGACAGGCGCATATTCAGTCTTCTTTTAACAACACAATCGTTACATTGACAGACAATGAAGGAAATGCCCTCAGTTGGGCAAGTGCCGGTGGTCTTGGCTTCAGAGGTTCAAAGAAATCTACTCCGTACGCAGCACAGATGGCAGCAGAGACTGCCGCAAAAGCTGCACTTGTGCATGGTTTAAAAACCGTTGATGTTATGGTTAAAGGACCGGGTTCAGGACGTGAGGCAGCCATCAGAGCACTTCAGGCATGCGGCATTGATGTGACAAGCATCAGGGACGTGACTCCGGTTCCGCATAACGGATGCCGCCCGCCGAAACGCCGCCGTGTATAGTGAGTTATTTGCCGTGCCCCTGCAAGGAAGGGGCTTCACGGGAATGACAAGTTGGAAGAAAACGTAAAGGTACCAATATAAAAGGTTACGTTGTAAACAATAGTGTAGTATAAGCTGTATAATAAGATAGCTTTTGTTAGGAAAGGAGCCCGAAATGGCAATTAACAGAGTACCAGTATTAAAAAGATGCAGAGCTTTAGGTTTGGAGCCTGCGTATTTGGGATATGATAAAAAATCAAACAGAACATCTGCAAGGGCAGGCAAGAAAATGAGTGAGTATGGCCTTCAGCTGAGGGAAAAACAGAAAGCAAAGTTTATCTATGGAGTCCTTGAGAAACCTTTCAGGAATTACTACAAGAAAGCAGACCGGATGAAAGGCATGACCGGTGAAAACCTTATGGTAATGCTGGAAAGAAGACTGGACAGCGTAGTGTTCCGGATGGGATTCGCAAGAACAAGAAGAGAGGCAAGGCAGGTAGTAGGCCACCAGCATTTCCTCGTGAACGGCAAGCCGGTGCAGATTCCTTCTTATCTTGTAAAAGCCGGAGATGTGGTTGAAGTAAGGGAGAAAGCAAAGTCCTTACAGAGATATAAAGATATTCTCGAAGTTACTTCGGGAAGACTCGTACCTGAATGGATGGATGTAGACCATGAAGCTATGAAGGGAACGATTAAAGAACTTCCTACCAGAGAAATGATTGATGTTCCTGTTGATGAAATGCTTATCGTCGAGTTGTATTCTAAATAAGTAAGTTCGTATATCTGACAGCAAGCGGGGGAAGTAATTTTCCCTGCTTGGTTTCATCGTATTATTTAGGAGCAATGGTTCGTAAAGGAGGGTATTTGCAGTGTTTGAATTTGAAAGGCCCAATATTGAGGTTGTGGAAATCTCAGAAGATAAGAAGTATGGCAAATTCGTAGTGGAACCGTTAGAGAGAGGGTATGGCATTACACTTGGCAATTCTTTAAGGAGAATCATGCTTTCCTCGTTGCCGGGCGCGGCAGTAAGCCAGATTAAGATTGAAGGCGTGCTGCATGAGTTCAGCTCTATTCCGGGAGTCAAGGAAGATGTGAGTGAGATTATCATGAACATCAAAAGCCTTGCCATTAAGAACAGCAGCGATACAAATGAACCTAAGACTGCATACATCGAATATGACGGGGAGGGTGTCGTAAAGGCATCCGATATTCAGGTGGATCAGGACATTGAGATTTTAAATCCCGATCTTACAATCGCTACCCTTAGCGGTAAGGATACAAAACTGTATGTGGAGCTTACCATTACAAAAGGCAGGGGCTATGTCGGCTCGGATAAGAATAAGACAGAGGATCTGCCGATTGGGGTTATCGCAGTGGATTCCATTTACACGCCTGTTGAGAGAGTAAACATAACAGTGGAAAATACCCGTGTCGGTCAGATTACCGATTATGATAAACTGACACTGGATGTATATACAAACGGAACCTTGGTTCCGGACGAAGCGGTCAGCCTTGCTGCAAAGGTACTTAGCGAACATTTGAGCCTTTTCATTGATTTGTCCGAAAATGCAAAAACGGCGGAAGTCATGGTTGAAAAGGAAGACGATGAGAAAGAAAAAGTATTGGAAATGAGTATTGATGAACTGGAACTGTCTGTCCGTTCTTATAACTGCTTAAAAAGAGCAGGAATCAATACCGTGGAAGAACTGACCAACAAGACTTCGGAAGATATGATGAAAGTCCGTAACTTGGGACGGAAGTCTCTGGAAGAAGTACTTGCAAAATTAAAGGAACTGGGCCTGCAGCTGAATCCCAGCGATGAAGCATAGACAGGACAGGAAACAGGATTCCGAAACGAATCCGGCAAAAGGCATGAAATCGCATATAGAGTAAGACCAAACGGCATATTATATGCGGGCTCATAAATGGAAACGGCATTTGGTAAGTAAGCCCAAAGAGCATAGCCGGATGCCCCAGCGGGAAATACCCGATCAAAAAGAAAGGAGCCGTAAAAATGGCAAAATACAGAAAACTTGGAAAAACGTCTTCCCAAAGAAAAGCACTGCTCAGAAATCAGGTAACAAATTTACTGTATCATGGAAGGATTGTTACCACGCAGGCGAGGGCAAAGGAAGTCCAGAAGATAGCGGAAGGGCTGATTGCAATGGCTGCAAAGGAAAAGGACAATTATGAAACCGTAAAAGTAACCGCTAAAGTTCCCCGCAAGGATAAGGACGGCAAGAGGGTAAAGCAGATTGTGGATAAGAACACAAAGGCAGTTCTTTCCGAGACACATAGGGACAAGGACGGTAAGATTTTACGGATTGAGAACGGCGTTACCGTGACGGTTTATGATGAAGTGGAGAAGGAAATCAAGAAGGATCTGCCTTCCAGGCTGCATGCGAGAAGACAGATACTGCGGGTATTATATCCTGTGACGGAGGTGCCCGAGAAAAATGCAGGAAGAAAAAGAAATACAAAAAAAGTGGACCTTGTAGCAAAGTTATTTGACGAATACGGACCGAAATATGCATCACGCCACGGCGGTTACACAAGGATTATAAAAATCGGCCAGAGAAAAGGCGACGGAGCCATGGAAGTTGTCCTTGAGTTAGTATAAGCGGCAATATTGATTCCCGTGGGCAATGAGCCAAAGGGCGACTCTAAAGAGGGATAAAGCTTTCGGTGAAAATTTAAGCGATAAAGTATGAGGCGGCATAGCCTGCAGAATACTTTATCGCTTTTTAGTTTCTGCTGCTTTACTTTACGGGAAACGGTTTTTTCCGGGAAGACAGCCCGCAGATATAGTTCATGTCCACATTATAGTAGCGGGCAAGATTTACCAGATGCCGGATGGGCATTTCGTTTGCACCGCGCTCATATCTTGCATACATAGTCTGAGATGTGCCAAGGTATTCTGCAATTTCCTGCTGGGTCCTGTCATGATCCTCCCTGAGATTCCGGATTCTTATTCTGTACTCCATAATTTGGTATCCTATCCTCTGCGCAATTCATGGCCGAACATTATAACAGATGGCTTAACTTAATGACAATGGTTCACTCCGTGACCGGCAACATGCTTGGTGATGCATAAAAATCACAAAAAGCAGCGATTCCGTACGAAAAACGCGGAAACATCTTACGGAACAGTGACGTGTGAACAGTAATCGGCTGTTACCAAGTTTATCATAGTAAAAATATTTACTATTGACATTAGTAAATATTTTTACTAAAATACTAGTATGACCCACACCAATTAGCTATATGTTTCGCGCAGGATAAATTTTCAGTCTGCAAGGCGGAAGAGGGAGGCGATGCGGTGGCATCGTTGACCGATGACAACGCGGCAGATGGAAATTTAGACAAGTGAAACATATGGTTAATTGGTGCGGGTCATACTTAGTACCGCATCGCCTCCTTCTTCCGCCTTGCCCTGACACAAAAATCAGGCACTGAAATTCACCGTTATTTCCGCAATGCAGTACTAGATATAGTATGGACAGAGGATGAGATTCTATGAAAAAAGCAGGAAAATATGCCATGCGCCTAATCAGGATTCTGTCAATGGTTTTGACGGCAATGCTTATTTGGCACGGGGAAACGGAGGGGATTTACGCAAAGAACGGAATGTCATTTATGAAAAAAAGTGAAAGCGAGAGTATGCTTTCCGCGGAACGATGTGCAGTCGGCAAGGGCTGTCCGGTTCGGAAAAAAGGGGATAACAGGGATATAAGAGGAGAGGGAGAAAAGCGTTCCGCGGCGAGATTATATCAGGGCGGAGAGATACCGGCTTGCTTGGAGACGGATAAGTATGAGGAAATCATCTATATCGGTTTCTGCAAAGAATGGAGAAACTGCCGGAACGGAAAAAAGCCGATAACGACAGTGCGCATTATCGGCAGGTAAGGCGGGACGGGAGAGCCGCAAAAGGCCAAACTTATTCTAAAGTTTTCTGGAAATGCTGATAGTCCTTGCAGGAATTCCAATTGCCGCCCCATATAAATCCGTGTTCCTTAAATAGCCGATAGCATAAATCATTCTCGTCGATTTTATATGCAAAGCTTTTGGAACGGTCGGCATAGGTTTCACTGCCCTGCGGTGAAATGTAAGCGGTGCCGTCCGGCTTAAATACCACATAGGGATTAAAGAACGGATTGATGTCAATGGCAAGCCCCAAGGCATGCTTCGAAAGACTGGATGTGCCATCCACCACACGGTAATTGAAGCAGGAAGTATTGTTATCCTGCATGGAAAGGGTATCGTCGCCGCTATATTCGTCAATCAGCCTTATTTGTTCTATTTGGTATTCGTTTCTGTACAGTTCATAAAAAATCTCTGCCAAATCCTGTGCAATTGCCTTGTTGCAGATGAGTTCCCCTGTCCGTTCCACACCTTGGAAATTGTAATGAAGCACGCTCAAATAGCAGAGGTCGTCATAGCTGACCTGAATTTCCGCAGCCGAAGCGACAATATTCACTGCTTCCACGGCCGTCTCTCCTTTTTCCGTTTCCGTTACCGGATAAGAAATGCCGGTAATCCTTCTTTTCAATTCCTCGGAAACCGGTTCATAATAGAACCCTTCTTTATAAACGACCCGTTCCGGATTTGCTTTCATGCTGCTGTCCCCGCTTTCCTGTTTTGTGCTGTCTGCCATGTCTGCCGTTATGTTTTTCTGTGCCGGACGATTTGTTTCGTCTCCGGTTAAAATATCTTCCTGCTCCATACTATTCCCTGCGGTCTGTCCCTGTTCTGCCGGAGGCATTCCGGAAGAAGGGACGGCAGTTTCCGGCATTGCGGGTGCGGCTGTATCCTGTCCGGTCTTTTCTGCCGTACCGGTTCCGTCCCCGGTTTTTGGCGGAGGTGTTTCCGGGCTTTCGGCGGCATATTCTGCCAGAGTCTCCGAACCGGAAAATATCCGCACAAAGACAGAAGAGAAGACAATGACGGCGGCTATCACCAAAAGAGGTTTTATTAATTTATCCTTTCTCATAGAAATGTTCTTTGCTCCTTTCCAAACCAACCGGCATGTACTGCGCCGACGGCCATATATTCCTTTTTCAATAGTATATGCCAATCTTCTGCCCGAATCAATTGTAAATTGCAGAGGAAACAGGGGGCTTTTATTCGGATGCGTTTTTGCCCTGCGGCAAATGCAGCGAAAAATGCAGCGACCTATAATTTCCAAGATTTTTTCTCTGCCCCTTGTAATCCGCATTTATTTTTAGTACAATAAAAGCCGTGACAAGAATTGTAAACTTATAAACAGAATGAGATAACAAACGCAGTAAGCAGGTATGATATGGGCATTATCGAAGCGAAGAAACTGATTTTTGAATATATCCGCCGGGATGAGGAAGGAAATGTGGAGGGAATTACGCGGGCAGTGGATGAAGTGGACTTGGACATCAGGCAAGGAGATTTCATTGCAATCCTAGGTCATAACGGCTCCGGGAAATCCACGCTGGCAAAACACCTTAATGCCATTCTTTACCCTACGGAGGGCACCGTGTGGGTGGACGGCAAAGATACTATGGATGAAGCTTATTTGTGGGATATCCGGCAGACAGCCGGCATGGTTTTCCAAAACCCCGATAATCAGATTATCGGTCAGGTGGTGGAGGAAGACGTGGGCTTCGGACCGGAAAATATGGGGGTGCCTACGAAGGAAATATGGGAAAGGGTGGAAGAAAGCCTGAAAGCCGTAGGCATGTATAAATATAGGAAGCATTCGCCCAACAAGCTGTCCGGCGGGCAGAAGCAGAGAGTTTCCATTGCAGGAGTGATTGCAATGCATCCGAAATGCATTATTCTGGACGAGCCTACCGCCATGCTGGACCCGAACGGAAGGAAGGAAGTAATCCGGGCAGTCCGCGCGCTGAATCAGGCGGAGGACATTACGGTAGTGCTTATCACCCATTACATGGAAGAAATCATTCATGCGGACCGGGCCTTGGTTATGGATAAAGGCCATGTTGCCATGCAGGGCACGCCCAGGGAGATTTTTTCCCAAGTAGAGAAATTGAAGGAACTGCGTCTGGATGTGCCTCAGGTGACTTTGCTGGCCTATGAGTTAAAGAAGAGCGGGCTGCCCCTGCCGGACGGGATACTGACTTGTGAGGAACTGGCAGAGGCATTGCAGTCTGTTTAGCGGAAAAGGAGCGGAAAATGGCAATAATTTTAGATCATGTGAGCCATATATATGAAGAAGGGACATCCATGGAAACGGCGGCATTAAAGGATGTGAGCTTAGTGATACCCGACGGGCAGTTTATCGGCCTGATAGGGCATACCGGTTCCGGCAAGTCCACATTGGTGCAGCATTTAAACGCACTGATGAAACCGACTTCGGGCAATATTTACTATAACGGCGAGGATATCCATGAGGACGGGTTTGACAAGAAAAAACTCCGCAGCAAGGTGGGCTTGGTTTTTCAATACCCGGAACATCAGCTTTTCGAAATAGATGTGTTCAAGGATGTGTGCTTCGGGCCTAAGAACATGGGGCTGGAGGAAAAAGAAGCAGAACTCCGCGCCTATGCGGCATTGAAACAGGTGGGGCTGGCGGACGAGTATTTTTATCAGTCACCCTTTGACCTGTCCGGCGGGCAGAAGCGGCGGGTGGCAATTGCCGGGGTGTTGGCGATGAAGCCGGAGGTACTGATTCTGGATGAGCCTACGGCAGGGCTAGACCCGAGAGGCAGGGACGAGATACTGGATCAGATTGCCTTGCTTCGGCAGGAAGCGGGAATCACGGTAGTCCTCGTTTCCCACAGCATGGAGGATGTGGCCAAGTATGTGGATCGGATTATCGTCATGAATCAGGGAAGCGTCATGTATGACGACGAGCCGCGGAAAATATTCCGTCATTACAAGGAATTGGAAGAGGTAGGGCTGGCTGCGCCGCAGGTGACTTACATCATGCAGGAACTGCGGGGCTGCGGGCTGGACGTAAACACCGATGCGATTACGGTGGAGGAAGCAAGGGACGGGATACTGGAAGCATTGGCAGCAAAAGGACGGGGCATCCGGAAAGCATAGAGCGGCAGGAGGATATTGGAAAAATGCTTAGAGATATTACTTTAGGGCAATACTATCAGGCAGATTCCGTGATTCACAGGTTGGATCCCCGGGTAAAGCTGGCGGCAACGGTTCTGTTTATTGTATCCCTGTTTATTGTGGATAACTTCATAGGATATATCATTGCGGCAGTATTCCTTGCCTGCATGGTGAAGATTTCAGACGTGCCGTTCCGCTATATGGTGAAAGGAATGAAATCTATTGTGTTCCTGTTGGTCATAGCGGTAATTTTCAATCTGTTCCTGACACCCGGGGAAGCGGTGCTTTCCTTTTGGAAGCTGACAATTACCAAGGAGGGAATACGGATTGCGGTCATGATGGCAATCCGCTTAGTGTTCCTGATCATAGGTTCCTCTTTGATGACATTGACTACTACGCCCAATAACCTGACAGACGGTATGGAAAAAATGATGTCTCCGCTGAAAATTTTCCATGTGCCCGTACATGAAGTTGCTATGATGATGTCCATTGCTCTCCGCTTTATTCCTATTTTGCTGGAAGAGACGGATAAAATCATGAAAGCACAGATTGCCCGCGGGGCAGATTTTGAAAGCGGCAATCTGATTAAGAAAGCAAAAGCTATGGTTCCCCTTCTTGTCCCACTGTTTATATCGGCGTTTCGGCGGGCAAATGACTTAGCGATGGCAATGGAGGCAAGATGCTACCGGGGCGGCGAGCATAGGACGAAAATGAAGCCTTTGGTTTACCATAGAAGGGATCGGATCGGCTATGTTGTGATATTTGCTTATTTGGCCGCCTGTGTTTATTTCGGGCGTATACTGAATCTATCGTTTCTCAATATTTAAGCATCAATGAGGTATGGATATGAAACGGGTAATGCTTACCGTCGCATATGACGGCACTGCCTATAGCGGGTATCAGATACAGGATAATGCCCCGACGATAGAGGGAGAACTGAGCCGCTGTCTGAAGGGATTGCTGAAAGAGGACGTTAAAGTGATTGGAGGAAGCCGCACCGATGCCGGAGTGCACGCGCTCTGCAATGTGGCGGTGTTTGACACGCAGGCGCGCATGCCGGGGGAAAAAATATCTTATGCCTTAAATCAGAGACTGCCGGAAGATATCCGTATCAGGAAATCGCAGGAAGTGAGCGAAGGATTTCATCCCAGGCATTGCGACAGCAGGAAGACATATGAATACCGAATTATGAATACGGCATTTCCCGTTCCGACCAAAAGGCTGTATTGCCATTTTACCTATGTGCCTTTGGACACGGACAGGATGAGGCAGGCGGCGGAGTATTTGGTGGGCGAACATGATTTTAAAAGCTTTTGCAGCGCAGGCAGTCAGGCGGAAAGCACGGTGAGACGCATTTATGCTTTGGAGGTGAACCGCGAAGGGGAAGAAGTCATAATCCGTGTAACCGGAAACGGTTTCTTATATAACATGGTGCGGATTATTGCCGGAACCCTGATGGAAGCCGGAAGGGGTATATGGGAACCGTCCCATATGGCAGAAATCCTTCGAAAAGAGGACAGAAAAGCAGCCGGCCCTACCGCCCCGGCATGCGGGCTATGCTTAACTGACTATGAATTCGATTTAAAATCTTATAATCTGCGTGTTTTATGATAAGATTCGGAGGGAAAGGCGGCAAGAGGCTTCGCCAAAAAAATGTTCAAAAAAAGTTTTAATCTTAAAACTGCAAATTTTACCATGAAAAATATTGACACACTCGGCTGCGTATAATATAATATTGCAGTGTGGCGAAGATTTATGACAGAATGCCATAGCCCCGGCAGATGTAATAGACTTCGCATATCAGAGACAGGAGCGGAAATATGAAGAACAGCGGCAGAGTGGGATGCCACCTGTTTTTTGTATGCACAGGGATATACGGATGTTACTGCTGATGCGGTATGTGCCCCGCGCAAGTAGGAGGGATTCATTTCCCTGCTTGGTTTGCCTGCCGGAGAAAGCCTGACGGTGTGGCCGGACATCTGCACCAAGGCCAGAACATAGGCGGACAGAAGGAAAAGAAAAAAGGATAAACTGATTTTAGTTAAGTGTGGAGGTAACATAATGAAAACTTTTATGGCTAGTCCGGCTACTACCGACAGAAAATGGTATGTAGTTGACGCTACTGATATGACACTCGGACGCTTGGCATCGGAAGTTGCCAAGGTTTTAAGAGGTAAGAACAAACCGATTTTCACGCCTCATATGGATACCGGCGATTATGTAATCGTAGTAAATGCAGAGAAAGTTAAAGTGACAGGAAGAAAGCTGGATCAGAAGATTTATTACCATCACTCTGATTATGTCGGCGGCATGAAGCAGACCACATTGAGGGAAATGATGGCAAAGAAACCCGAAAGGGTGGTGGAACACGCCGTGAAGGGCATGCTCCCGAAAGGACCGTTAGGAAGACAGATGTACACAAAA
The DNA here is from genome assembly GCA_910579645.1 of uncultured Lachnospiraceae bacterium. Taxonomy (GTDB): domain Bacteria; phylum Bacillota; class Clostridia; order Lachnospirales; family Lachnospiraceae; genus Kineothrix. The sequence goes on from CAJTVK010000054.1 coordinate 25,444, forward strand.
CTTCATGTATACGCAGGCGCGGAGCATCCTCATGCTGCTCAGCAGCCGGAAGTATTGACATTTTAATTAAGCGGACGGAAAGGAGAAAATTAAAATGGCTAAAGCAGCAAACTGCTATGGAACGGGCAGAAGAAAAAAATCAATTGCAAGAGTGTATTTAGTACCGGGCAGCGGTAATATTGTTATCAATAAAAGACCAATGGATGATTACTTCGGATTGGAAACCTTGAAGGTTATCGTGCGTCAGCCTCTTGTGGCTACCAATACGGCAGATAAATTTGACATAAAAGTAAATGTACGGGGCGGCGGATATACCGGACAGGCAGGAGCCATCAGGCATGGCATTGCCAGGGCATTGCTTCAGGCAGATGCGGATTTCCGGCCGGTACTGAAGAAAGCAGGCTACCTTACGAGAGACCCTCGTATGAAGGAAAGAAAGAAGTATGGCCTCAAAGCGGCCCGTCGCGCTCCGCAGTTCAGCAAGCGTTAAACTTTATCAAAATGGCTCAAAAAGCCCGGAAAATCAAGGTTTTCCGGGCTTTTGCTTTTGATAGGGTTTGATGCAGTTTGACTTAAAAAAACCATTTTTCACCAAATTTGTAGTGGTTCCCAATAGGATAACCGGGCAAAAAGAGGGGTAAGTGGTTACAAAATAGGATAACCGCAGGCCGATTTTTGCCGTTTGGAAGCGTGGCTTTTCAGCTCCTCCAAGGCCGATTTTTTTGTCTGGATGGTTTGATATAGTTTGACCGAATTTGAATAATTGAATATGATTTTAATGCAGGCACTCAGTATTTTTTGCTGGGTGCTTTTT
>CAJTVK010000055.1 GCA_910579645.1 uncultured Lachnospiraceae bacterium
TTTATCAACCTTCTTTCTTGGAATTTCCTATATTTGAATTATACAGGAAGCTCCTAAAATTTAATCATCAATTTCAATCTTCCAGTTCATCATTGCCTTATATACACTGTCTGGAATCTTCCCCTTATATCTGTCTGCTACAACGATAATAAGGGCTTCTTTATGCTTTTTATACTCCATAAACGCTTCTTTTGGAGTATTATAAACGCCCAATTTTACAGTCTTACCATCAACATTCAATGCCGCACGATATTTACCTTTGTCAAAACTTACTCCGACTGGATATTTGCCACGTTTTCTTTTGCAATTCAGCAATAATGTATTGATTGTATGCGGAACAAACACGCATGTTTCAGGACTGTATACCTTATTGCCTTTGCACAAAATATCTTTATCCAAATCCATCTGCTCATTGCCGATCATATAATAATTCTCTTCCACCCATTTATAGAACCGTTCTTTATCCTCTAACCAGTAATCACAAATGGTACAACCTATATACTCTGGAAATCTTTTATGTAATTTTTCATTGTAACAGCGTGAATGCATATCATTCCATAATCTTCTTGCTTTCATGCGGTTATTATTCAGGAATGGTATATATTTCTGTTCTCTGCCTAAATCATCTACACTGATCTTCCCATTCCTTAGATTATAAAATTCCCTGTCAGATACATAAATCAGATTATTATATTTACTATTGGAACTGTCACCGTCAATATGATATACCTTGTTTTTACCTTTTACTGGCTCTAAAAATGTCTGTGCCACCAAATTATCTGCATATACATCTCTTTTATATTCCACTCCGCTTTCATCTTCATAGAATACCTTCCAATGAACCCTGTTTGTTGATTTTGCCAATGTTTCATTATGTACATAGAATTTACCCTTAATATCATTGGCTAACCTTCCCTCGGATGAAATATAATAGTGTTTTGTTCCGTCTATCAGCATGAATGTTTCAAGTTTATTCAATGGCTTTATGCCTGTACGCTTTAAATCTAATATATTTATTTCCTGCATTGCTTAGTTAGATACTTCCTTTCGATATGTCTTTAGATAGTCAACACAAAATTGTGTTCACAAATAATTGAGCATCCGCTCCGATTCCTATTCATAATAAAAGAGACAATACAATTGATTCATACTGTCTCTGGTTTTGATATATTATTCAGTTTTTAATGTATTTCCCATATTTTCTTATATTTTTTCAAATTAGGTATTGACAAGCATTGAGGTAAAAGGTGGGGGTAATATAACAGAGATATATAAGTTATATTACCCCCACCTTTTACCCTACCTATCCACCCATCAGGCTACATCCTCAATAATGATATTGGGATAACCGTCTGATTTAATATGGTACTGTTCTTTCAATGCCTTATTTGCTTTGACTTTTTTCAATCCATATAAATCCATAATCTCATTCAGACTGCGCTTAATCTGCGTTTCAGTAACTTCATATCTATATTTATTGCCAAGAATATAAACAACTTCTTTTTCAGTACAATATCCTTTTCGTTTGATACACTGTAATATAATCTCGGAAATCTTCAAAGTACGCTCATCACTGGCTTTTGTGGTAGAACGGTCTACGATCTCACCATATTCATTCTTCTTTTTCTTATATTGTGGATATATGGAAGCTGCCACATCAAATCCTTCAGAACGGTAGAACATATCAAATGATACTCCGGCAATCCTGTAGCCTTTTTCCTTCCATCTGACACCATTATTTTCAATCGTGCTTAACTGCTGAATTACCCATGATGGAATAGCATAGAAATTAACGTGTTTACCTGTCCTTTTATCAGTACCAGAATACTTGATTGCTTTGAACAATAATTCTTTTGGTATTTGTTCATCATCAAGAATACGGATCAAATCATGGTAAATCAGCATTTTAATATATTTGCCAATCTTATCTATCTTACTTTGACTGTAATCTTTCCCCAAACATTCAGCAATTTTCTTTGTAGTCACAAAGAACACGATTTCTCCATCATCATTAGAGAACTTTTCACTGTAGACATTATTCCTTGCAATAGAAAGCATCATAAGGAATGTATCTTTCGCATATTTGATATTTTTATCAGCCTGTGGACACAATTCTTTAAACTTATTCAGCGTAATATTGCTAATCATAAGGTCAATATTTTCTCTCTGTTCTATGCTCCATTGGGATTCTTTGATTGATAGGTTGTAGATATTCATGATAAATTGAATCGCTTTGTATTCAGACTTGAAATCGCCCAACAATTCAATTAACTGCTTGATATTCAGCGTGAGATTTTCAGAACAACATCTATATTTCTGTACGCCATTTTGTGTAGTGAATATATTTGCAGATGGATTATGGTCATCATGCAACACACAACAAAATGACTTCGGATCGTCTATGTCAATTAGTTCAGCTATATCCAATTCGGAATAGATATAATCCCAAAACTCATTTTTATTCTCAAATTCTATCGGATCATGTGCTAATACCTTGCGTAGATACTCAATATCATGTTCTTTGATGGCTTTTACATTGAGATTTTCATATGTAGTACGCTCTTTTGCAGTATCTTTATTTTTGATACCGGCAGCAGTGCTATCCTTTTTCTTCTTTGATTTTGGTTTTGCATTGGAAATATACTGTTCAAAATCATCATTCCAGTATTTTTCTATGATAGATTCAGCATTTATCCTTATATCATAATCAGGATATAATACTGTATGCCCTTTACCGCCGAAAAATAGTCTGTCACGATTAAAACATACTTCATCAATACCGCCGATAACTCCCATAAGTGTAGCCTGTAACTTATCCCTTATATTCCCATCCGTAATTATAGTATCATTACAGAATATCATGCGGAATTTATGATGTTCTTCTTTGTGGCTGAATGTCGTATACATGAAACATGGTGTAATTCCCAGAGAAATAACCTTATTATAGGCTTCTTCTATTCTTATACCATCGTCAAAATCAAGACCAAATAATTGTTGTTCTATCCAGTTTTCAGCTTTATTCCCTCCTGCTAATACTCCTGGCTTGAATGATGCCCCATGAACTAAAGCATCTGCCAAATTTTCAATCGTAATATTTACTTGTGTCAAACTTTTCTGTACCCATCCACACTGTTTGCCTTGCGGCTTATCTTTGAATCTGTGGTTAAAGTACATACATTTTATGTCATTACCCATTGAACCTCCTAGATTACCAGAAATTCAAGAAATATATTTTAGAAGTTTACAAAAATTTTCGTACCAATCTTGATTAGTAAAATTTCAGAAATGTTAGGTTTTTGGTTTTTCGTATTACAAAAAGACCACACCAAAACAGCGCGGTCTTTTACTCATAATTTTTATTTTCAAATATTTAGTTTTTAATTATTATTTATTGGAATCTCATTGTGCAGACTTACACAGTGAAGTTGTTGACAGTTATTAGAATCTCTTGAATTTCAATTTTGTAAAATGTTTTGATTACCCTGTAATTGGAATTATTTATTTCTTAGTGGACACCACTTAGGGCTTGTTTTTGGTGGATGATCTACGCCAAGGTTTCCAACTCTCCGCATAGTATCATTTTCTTCACAACAATAGTAATCTTTGTAGATAAAATCTATACATTGACATCTCTCGCATTCAGCGCAATGCGGTACTCTATTCATCTATTGCCTCTAATTCACCAATCGCAATATCAACAAGATAATTAACCGCCCATGATAAATTAAAATTAGTACAATCTTCCTTTTTAAAATATTTGACTAATTTTTTCATAGTCTTTTTATTTACCAGTGCCATTCTATCTTTCGCTTTAAATTTCATATATTTAGTTCCCCTTTTTAAATAAATTTTTCATATGTTCTTTGATTGTTGCTTTTGTTTTCCTTCTTTTCAAACCACAAATAAGAGAAATCCTAAAATCATTTTTCCTATTGTCATCTGATTTTCCTAATTTTTCCAATTCATTTTTAATAATTTTCCTGTTGGCTTCTTTGAAATTCATATCGCTTCTTCTCCTTTTAAGTATTTTTACATTTTTCGCATATTTGAGGAATTATCTTCTTTATCCATTCATTTCCACACTTATAAGTTTCGTTTATTTGCTCCCTAATTACGCTACAAAGATTATACTTGTATAAATCATTATCTTTACATAAATCTTCCTCAATCTCATCAATCGCAACTCTCAAATGATTATTTACAATTCTGGATAAATCGTCAATATCTATTTCCCCGTATAAATGCGATAATCTGCTTATATTTTCTTCTGTAATAATTACTACTCGTTCATTTAATTTCACTATGTATCTTTTTACCTCCGATATATCATTAGATTCTTACTGAAAATCCTTTGCTTTTTAAGTATTCCATTGCCATTTTTAATAAAGTTCCGTTATCTACAGTCTCGTCCATAGTATCATCCCATACATGGGGTTTATGATTAACAGATAATCCTCCGTGTGTACCTGTATTTGCGAAAGTTGCCACTTCAAAACCAGTCGCATCTACATAGTTATTCATGCTCTCATAATCAATGTACACACTTGCTCTTACACCGCCTCTGTATGGTTCTGCATCAACTTTTACTGCTGATCGCAAGAAATCTTCTGTCCTTCTGTAATATTCCGGCTTCCATCCCTGATAATAGTCCAATATGAAATAATTCAATGTTTTATATACATTATCTGCTAATTTATTTACCATATTTAGCATTGTAGGCTGTAATGCCTTTGCTAACTCATCCATGTTACTTATGTGTTTTGGCATTTTTTCTTTCCTTTCCATATGCTTCGATTACAAATAAAATTGCTGCATTATACCTTTTTCTATTTGTTTTAAAACCTTTAAAATATACTCGATAACCTTCTTCAATATATTCATCATCAAATTTTTCTTATGAAGAAAATAAATTGTACCATCTAAATCATCTTGAATATATCCATATCCTTTATCTCTGTAATATTTTGTTACTACTCCATACATTTACACTATTTCAATTCCTCTCTTTCTCATAATCTATTTTTGTATTTTCTGGCACATATCCACTCTTCTTTAGAATATCCATCTGCTGTCTGCTGAATGGTAATTTGTCCAATCCGCAAACACCGCTTTCAATGTTTCTAAGTAAAATCTTATTCATAGTCTCACCAAACAGATTGTTGCGGCGTATTCTTAATTTTGTATATGGTGGATTACCGCTGTCTTTATTACACATAGGAAGATTAAAATTTCCTTCATGGACTTTTACTTCTGGTATGATTGAACCGACTTTTGATATTTCTATACGCTCTCCCTCTTCTAATGCTTTTTTACATTCGTCCATATACATAAGCAAAATACTTGTAATCAACTGCTTTGTAATTACTTTCTTGTCATAAACATTATCTTCCCTGTTATATATACGTTTTGCAATTTGATTAGCTGTCAATCCTCTTATTCTTGCCATTAGTTTTGATTCTCCTTTCTGCCATTTTGTCAATGAAATGCGCTTTTCAATCAGTGCTGTAACTAGGTGATATAATGCCATCCTGACACTCTGTGAGGCTTATACAGCCATTTTCGATAAGATCCATGTTCATTTCCCCACTAAATATATTTAGGCACTAAAATTAAAATAAGTCCACCATCAATCATATTTCTATAACTGATAATGGACTTATTCAGATGTCCGAATATTCTATTATGTGCCAAACTCTTTTACCGCACCATTACCGCACCATTTATCTATTGAACTATATAGAATTATATGGTGTTTCATACACTTTGAGTTTCCTGCAAACCCTTTATTCATGCTACTTTATAGCAATTCATGGAGTTATATAGAATTACATGAAATCGTCAGTAAAACAATGATCCCTAGTTTCATACCTGATTATACCTATCCGGAGATCCTTTATTTTCAAGGGTTTCCGCCTTTCTCTATATTTTTACTACACAAAATTTTTGCTACACAAATCACTACACAATTTTTAAGGCACTTTCTATTTTCTCTGCCTCTTTAAACTTCTCTTCTTCATCCTTTCTCTGACAGATACCGATTCCAAGTTCTTTACCCTTCAAATCTTTACCCATAAAATCAACGCCTTTCTGCTGTATTCCAGCAAAAAGAGTTCGATACAAAATAGAATATATCATATCTCCTACCATTTTGTAATAATCAAATTGAATTTTCTATCTGAATCTTGCCTTAATTTTCCAATCTTGTGAAATTTCCACAAGGGACATTTTAGCCCAGATTGCCCGCAAATGCCCATAAATACGTCATTTCCGCCCCTCCTACCCAAGCTCATAATCCGTAGTCTGGTACACATAGTAATTCAGCCAGTTGGTATACAGATTATTGCTGTGGGAACGCCACTGCAGCCTAGGACGTAAGGTCGGATTGTCTTCCGGATAATAATTCCTTGGCACTTCAATATCCAATCCCTTTTCCTTATCCCTCACATATTCATTATGTAAAGTCATCCTGTCGTATTCCGGGTGCCCCATGACAAAAATCTGTTTTCCTTCTCCTGCCATGCACAGCAGAACTCCCACTTCCCCGGACTCCGCCAGCACCGTCAGTTCCTTACACCCATGGATGGATTCCGCGGGCACCTCTGTATGGCGGCTGTGCGGAATCAGGAAATAATCGTCAAATCCCCTTACCAAAGGAATCTTCCGGTTCATCACCTTATGCTCATACACGCCGAACACCTTCCTAGGCAGAAGCGTCTTGTTCAGCCCGAAATGATAGTACAGCCCTGCCTGCGCCCCCCAGCAGATATGAAGTGTAGAGGTAACATTCTTCTTGGACCATTCCATAATTTCGCACAATTCCTCCCAATAGTCCACCTCTTCATAAGCAATCTGCTCCACCGGTGCCCCGGTAATCATAAATCCGTCGAATCTTTTCTTTTTCAGTTCATCAAAAGTATTATAAAATTTATTCAGATGGTTCATGGATGTATTTATGGAACGGTGGCTGTTCATTTTCATAAAAGTGACATCTACCTGCAGCGGCGTATTGGACAGTGCCCGCAGCAGCTGCAGTTCCGTATCCTGCTTAACCGGCATCAGATTCAGTATGCATATCTGCAGCGCACGGATATCCTGATGCACTGCCCGGTTTTCATCCATGACAAATATATTTTCATTTTCCAATATGCCCTTGGCAGGTAAATCGTTCTGTGTTTTAATCGGCATTATCGTCACCTCCTAAGTATTGCTCCATAAACTGCTCCTCGGTCAGGATGGGAACCTGCAGTTCTTTCGCTTTCTTGTTTTTGGAAGATGCGGAAGCAATGTCATTGTTAATCAGGCATACCGTTTTGGAAGTCACGCTGCCTGTCACTTTCCCGCCCTTCTTCTCAATGACCTCTTTCAGTTCATTCCTGCTTGCATAATGTTCCAGGCTGCCTGTCACCACAAATGCCATTCCCGCCAGCGTCTGGTTGCCTTCTTCCGGTTCTTCCTTCTCTATCCTGACCTCTGCCAGCAGCTTCCGCAGTCTTTCCTGATTGCTTTCCTGCTTGAAATAATCGCAGAATCCGGCTGCAATTACCTCACCCACACCGTCTATGGCACTTAAGTCCTCCGCATCTGCCGCCATCATGGCCGGTAAATCATACCGATAGTGCCGGCAAATCATCTTTGCATTGGCAAGCCCGATATTGGCGATTCCCAAGCCGTATATCAGGCGGGGCAGCGTGGTGTTGCGGGCAGCGTCTATATTGTTCACCAGATTCTGATAGGATTTCTCCCCGAATCCCTCCATCCCCACAATCTCGTCCTTATAACGCCCCAAATGAAACAAATCCGCATATTCATGAAGAAAGCCTCTGGCAATGAATTTTTCCAGCGTAGCCTCCGAAAGCCCGTCTATATTCATGGCATCCCTGCTGACAAAAAGAGTGAACGACTTGATTTTTTTTGCCTCGCAGGCCGGATTGGTGCAATAGAGCGACTGCACTTCGTTGACCTGCTTTATTTCCGTCCTGCCGCCGCATACCGGACAGCTTTCCGGTATCTCCACATTGCCGCTTTCTGTCAGGTTCTCCGCAATCTGCGGTATAATCATATTTGCCTTATAAACGGTAATCCGATCGCCGATGCCCAGTTTCAGCCCTTTCAGTATGCTGATATTGTGCACGGAAGCCCGGCTGACCGTCGTTCCCTCCAGTTCCACCGGCTCAAAAACAGCCACCGGATTAATCAGCCCGGTACGGCTGGGACTCCATTCGATTTCCTTTAAGACCGTTTCCCGCACTTCGTCTTCCCACTTAAAGGCAATGGAATCTCTCGGGAATTTTGCCGTTGCCCCCAACGACTGTCCGTAGGCGATATCGTCAAAAAGGAGCACCAGACCATCCGAAGGAATGTCGTACTCCTCCACTTTCCGCTCAAATTCCTCTACCGCCTCAATGACCGAAGCCTTATCCACTTTCCGGTACTCCACGGTCTGAAAGCCCTGTTCCTGCAGGAACAGGAATTGGCCTTCCCGGGAATTGCCGAAGTCCACGCCTTCGGCCTTTACCAAGGAAAATGCATAGAATTTTACCCTTCGGCCGGCCGTGATTTCATTGTTCAGCTGCCTGACCGAACCGCTGCACAGATTCCGCGGATTTTTATACCTTGCTTCTTCTTCCTCAATCTGCGCATTGATTGCCTCAAAATCGGAATAAGTAATCACAGCCTCCCCCCGCAGAATCAGTTCTCCCTGATACGGGATGGAAAGAGGAATATTCCGGAAGGTGCGCACATTATTCGTCACTACTTCCCCTACTTCCCCGTTTCCTCTGGTGACCGCTTTTGCAAGTTTTCCTCCTATATAAGTCAGAACCACCGTCAGGCCGTCCAGTTTCCAGCTTAATAAAGCTTCCTGATCCTGTACCCATTCCTGCAGTTCTTCCCTGCTTTTCGTTTTGCCGAGAGACAGCATCGGCCTTTCATGCCTTTCCTTCGGAAGTTCCTCCACAGCCTCATAGCCTACCTGCACCGTAGGGCTGTTGGACAGTACGGTTCCCGTTTTCCTTTCCAATGCTTCCAGTTCTTCATATAATTTATCATACTCAAAGTTGCTCATTATTTCCCTGTCCTCGGCATAGTAAGCCTTGGATGCCTGGTTCAGCAGCTCTGTTAATTCCCGGATTCTTTTTATGTCATTATCTGCTCCGCTTTCCGTCTTACCCATTTTCCATTTTCCTTTTCCGATTTTCCGTTTTCACTTTTCTTAACATTATGACCTTGGCATGCCTGAAAATGCTTTCCGGCAGATGTTCTGCACGCCGCGATTTGCGGAATTTAAAAATATTACTCGCCCTCTATCCCCGCCTGGCTATACAACTGCCGCAGTTCTTCCCCTTCCACTGCACGGTATTCTCCCGGCTTCAGGTTTGCCAGATTCACGTTCATGACCCGCACCCGTTTCAATGCCCTGACCCGGTATCCGAAAGTTTCCGCCATTCTCCGTATCTGTCTGTTCATCCCCTGCGTCAGGACAATGGTAAAAGTATATTTTCCGCTTTTTCTGACCTCACATTTTTTAGTAGTAACCTTTAATTCTTCCAAATATACCCCTTCCGACAATCCCGTCAGAAACTCATCGGTCACTTCCCGGTCCACCCGGACCACATACTCCTTTTCGTGTCCGTTAGCCCCGCGCATCATTGCCTCTATCAGCTTTCCGTCATTGGTCATGAGCAGAAGCCCCTCCGATTCCTTGTCCAGCCTTCCCGCATAAGCAAGCCGCACCGGATACCGGAATTCGTCACTGATTTTCCGCTGCGCATGTCTGTCCCGCTCCGTACAGACCACGCCTACCGGCTTATAATAGGCAAGCACCGCTTTTCGTTCCTTTCCCGTTACAGCCTTCCCGTCTGCCACAATCTTTTCCCTGCCGCTCACCCGCATTCCGACAGCAGCGGTTTTTCCGTCCACCGTCACACGGCCTTCCGCAATCCAACAGTCGGCATCCCTGCGGGAACAGACTCCGCAGGCTGCCAGATACTTATTCAGCCGTTCTTTATTCTCCCCGTTTTCCCTCTTTTCTTGCATTCCTTCCCCAATCTCTTTCCTGCGGAACCGCCATTCGTTTTCCTTTTACAAAAGAATACCATCTGCACCCCTTCGGATGCAAATGGTATTCTTTTTTATTATAAGGAACCTTAAAAATCATCCTGCGTGAAATGCAAAGTCCATTCTTACAGTTCCTAATACCGTCATTAGTTCAGGGCATCAACCAACTTCTGAACTGCTGCGAGAGCCTCGTCCGGAAGCTTGTCATAGCCTTCCTTCTTCTCTGCAAAGCCTTTTACTGCATCTACACGGTTCTGCATTGCGCTCTTCAGAGCGGCCTTATAGGACTCATCTTCCAGATTAGGCCTGAAGTCAGCAGTCTTGCCGTCCCAGTCATACATAATCTCGATATCGTCGAAGTTGCCCCACTTCTCAAACTTAGCTTTTCCTTCCACGATTGTCTCAAGGATACCCAGAGTATCTGCAGGTTTAACCTTTGTACCCATGAAGTCGCCGGTATTTACGATATAGCAGTCTACATCTTTCTCTTCTACCAGTTTCTTGAACTTATCATAATCATTTACAAGAGGATAAGTTCTGAACGGGTTTGCATAAGGTACGATGCGGAGTGCGTTCAAATCCGTCCCTGCTGCCACACGCTCTGCGGTGGAAGTCTTGGTTGCAAGCGTAGCGCCCATTACGGAAGCCAGTGCCGCACCGCTCAGTTTCACTACCGGAGGAATGGTAGGGTCTTTCATAATCCAGAAAATTGCATTTACCGGAGCATCAATCTTGTCCACACGGTTCGGAGACCATAATTTGGATTTGATTGCACGGCCGTTGCCGTTTCTGATGTCTTCCGTTACCAGCTGAATCTTGCCTTCACTGTCATATGTGCAGGAGCAGTTCTGAGCGGATAACAGATATTCGTTGTCGGCACATCCTGTCGGATAGTCTGCCGTCTTGTCAAAGTAAGTAGGCTCCAAAGCGATGGATGCACATGTATCGGTATTGATAATGAAAGCATCGTCGTGAAGAACCTTGATTTCGTATTTTCCGCCATGTTTTGCATGGGTCAGCGTGGACTTGCCGGAACCTGACAGACCGTATACGGATGCCACATATTTCTTTCCGTCCGGAAGCAGATATTCTTTCTGTCCGCCATGGCAGGAAGCATAGCCGTTTCTGTTAGCCAAAGCCCAAGCCATTGTCAGCGTGCCTTTCTTATGCTCGCCGAAATATCTCATGCCGAGGATTGCCGCACAGTTCTGGTTGGTATCGAAATAGCACAGGGTAAGAGGATCGCTTAAGCAGCTGTAATCCACGTCCGGTCTGTTGCCGGGTACCCACTGAGGATCGGAGAAGATATAGATATCAGGCTCGTTTCCGTCCCCGATAGGTTTGGAATTTTTGTACATCTTAACATATTCGTCAGACATATACTGGAAGTTCAGCATCCAGTTGTAAAGGATGTTCTCTTCGCCTTCCGGAATCAGGAGATGAGCCTTTGCCATAAATTCCGGATCAAGACCGATAAAGCACTCCGCATGATACATTGTCTTCCAGCGTGTCTCGTAAACAGCATCCATAACTACTTTGTCAAGCTTGGTTTCATCCACGCCCGGCTCACCTTTGATACGGCGTGCTGCTGCGTAACGGCCGGTTACCGCTCCATCATTGAACAACAAAACCCTGGAATCTTTCTCAAGGCCGAAAGTCTCGCCGTCTTTAATCTTCATGTCGGTCACAACCGTACCGGGAGAATTCTTAGCAAGCTCATAAGCTTCTTTCAGAGTATTGACTTTAACTACGTTATTTCCGTAAAAAGCAGCTTCGATAATGGATCTTGTTTTGGAAAAACCAACTTTTCCGGCTCCGATTTCATTAATCGGATAATACGCTTTTGTTGACATGTTACGTCCTCCTTATTTATATATTTTTCACCGCATCTTTACTTTATGTAAATCACCCTATTATTATGTAAAAAGCGGTTTCTTACAATATATGCACAGATTTTATGCATCTTAGATAATTATGTCAGAACCGCCCGCAAAAGTCAAGATTATGCCCTGCGATTTTAATTTTTTTTTATATTTTGTATCTCTTCGGTAACGTCTATTAGGCAATGGCATTTCGTTTCCCTGCCGCATCATACGGGTGCCGTCGCCTCCGCCAGCCAAGCCCTTTCCTCTTCCGTCAGATACTCCGCCGTTTTTTCATACACTGCCGCATGGTAACGGTTCAGCCTCTCTCTGTCCGCCGGCTGCATATACCGCACGTCGATGGCCTCCCTGTCAATGGGCACATAAGTAAGGGTATCGAAATACATGAACTGTCCGTCCCCGTTCTTTTCCCCTTTCCTGACTACCAAAATATTTTCCGTCCGTATCCCGTGGCTCCCCTCCCGGTACACGCCCGGCTCGTTGGAAAGAACCATTCCTTCTTCCAAAACGGCTTCCTTCATTTCCTCGGTATACCGCCAACGGATATTCTGCGGGCCTTCATGCACATTCAGGATATAGCCGATTCCGTGCCCGGTGCCGCACTTATAGTCAATCCCCAGGTTCCAGAGTGGCTGTCTTGCCAGAATATCCAGATTCCTGCCGGTGCATCCGTACAGGAACTTAGCCTCCGTCAGCTGCAGCATGCCTACGGCCACCAGCGTGAAATGCCGTTTCATCTCTTCACTGATTTCTCCCAACACTACCGTCCTCGTCACATCCGTCGTGCCGCCCATATACTGACCGCCGGAATCCACCAGATACATGCCTTCGCCGGCCAGCTTCTTACAGTTTCCCTCCACAGCCTCATAATGCATCATCGCCGCATTTTCTTTATATGCGCTGATAGTAGGGAAAGAAAGATCCAGAAAACCGTCCAGTTCCCGGCGCAGGCCGTCCAGCTTCCGGGCCGCCGACACTTCCGTGATTTCCTCTTTCCCGACGGTATGCTTCAGCCAGTAAATAAACCGAATCAGCGCCGCACTGTCCTTTCGGTAGACCTCTTCCATCCGTGCCAGTTCCGTCCCGTTCTTCACTGCCTTCAGCTTCTCCGTAGGGTTATCTCCCTCCACAGGTTCCGCTTTCCCGCCCAAAGCCTTATACAAGGCAAAATTAATGTTTCTTTTATCCAGCAGTACCTTACCGGTTCCGGCTCCCGACGCATAATCGTAGGCTTTCAGGAAATCCATAATTTCCCCATAAGGCTTTATCACAATCCCGTTAGCTCCGGCATATTCCCTGAATGCTTCCGTCACTTCCTCCTGCTGTATGAAAAAGTACATCTCCCCGGGAGTCACAAAGCCATAGGACAGAGCCACCGGATTGCATTCCACGTCATTCCCCCGGATATTCAGCAGCCACATCAGATCGTCCAGCTTGGAAAGCAGCAGGTATTCCGCCCCGGCTTCCGCCGTCTTCTCCCTTACTTCCCGCAGTTTTTCGGAAGTTCCCTTACCGCTGATTTCTTCCGGCAGGAGCATCACCGGATGAACGGGCAGCCCGGGACGTTCCCCCCAGGCCCGGCCGGCCAAATCCAAGTCATACCTTATGCCAAGCCCTGTTTTCCCTCCCAGTTTCTCTTCCAGCCTGCATCCTGCCTGACAGTTCATCGTCCTTCCGTCAAAGCCTACCGTCTGTCCCTCTTTCATATGCTCACAGAGAAAATCGGGAATTTCCGGCACGCCTTCTTCCTGCATCCGAAACAGCGTAATCCCTGTCCCCGCAAGTTCTTTCTCCGCCTGTATGAAATACCTGCCGTCCGTCCACAGCCCTGCCGAATCCTTCCACACTGCCAGCGTGCCGTTGGATCCCGTAAAGCCCGAAAAATATTCTCTGGCCTTAAAGTAATCATTCACATATTCCGAATTATGGAAATCCGAAGTGGGAATCAGATAATAATCAACCCCCTCCTTTTCCATTTCCTTCCGCAAGGCCGCCAGCCTCGCCCGTACCGTCTCGTTCATCCTTCTTACTCACCTGCTCCTTCCTGTCTTCGGCCTGCTCCTGCACTGCACGCTAAAAAATGTTCAAAAATCACTATTCCTTTTGCTTGTCTTTTCCTCCGGCAGCACCGCTCAAAGAAAAATCCTGTGCGCTATTGAAACATTATTTCTCAACCGTTCCTAATCGATAAATTTCCTCCTGGCTTTCATGGTAAATGACGCAAATGCCATCAATGCCGCAAAATACCCGGCCGTAATCGCCAGCGGCAGCCATGCCGACCCGCTGATATAAGGGCTCGACATATTTATGCAGCCCACCGCCACCGTCAGGGCGCCGATAACAATAGTTTTCGGGAACATATAGTTTATAAAACCTTCCTTGTCCCGTATCCTCTCCGGATTTACGTCTTTGGACACAAGAACCCCTTTCCTTATCTCCCCTTTCCATTTCATTAAAATTGCAATATAAATCAGATACACGCCGCTGCCCGCAATCAGTAAATCAAAAATACTCATACCATTCATCCTCTATGTCCGCCTCAATGCCCAATATTCTTCAGTCCGAGAAAACCTTCCACCGTTTTCTTCATTTCCTCTTTTCCGCATACATGATCATGCCGCACCGGCGCGGTCCGGATTTCCTCTATGGCCGCAGGAACCGGCACCCTTGCCAAAGAAGCCAGTTCGTCTGCCAGTTCAAAATCCGACATTGCGTCATATTTCCCGTCAATGGCAGTCATGACGCTGCGGGTAAACTTAAACGGGCTGGCCGTGGACGCAATGACGGCCGGCGTGCCGTCTCCCGTCTCCTCCTTATATTTCCGGTATACGCAGGAAGCCACTGCCGTATGGGTATCAATCACATACCCTGTCTTTTCATACAGTTCCCTTATGGTTTCCGCCGTTTCCTCCCCGGATGCATAATTTCCGTAAAAGTCCTCCAACCGGGCTTGCATTTCTTCCGTGATGCCGTATTTCCCTTCCTCTGCCAGAGCCGCCATCAGTTCCGCATTTTTCCTGCCGTCCTCTCCCCCAATCCGGTAAATCAGACGTTCCAGATTACTGGATATCAGGATATCCATGGAAGGGGAACTGGTTAACACGAACTCTCTGTTCTTATCGTATATACCTGTTCTGAAAAAATCATAAAGCACTTTATTGTCATTGGACGCACAAATTAATTTCCCCACCGGAAGCCCCATGTTCTTCGCATAGAATGCCGCCAGTATATTGCCGAAATTCCCTGTGGGAACCACTACGTTAATCTTATCCCCTTCGGCAATTTTCCCCTCCGCCAGCAGCCTGACGTAAGAATACACATAATAAACAATCTGCGGCACCAAGCGGCCGATATTAATGGAATTGGCGGAAGAAAACTGAAAACCCTGCCTGTCCATCCGTTCCGCCAGTTCCCTGTCGGCAAATATCCGTTTCACGCCGGTCTGCGCATCGTCAAAATTACCGTGGATTCCCACCACATATGTATTTTCCCCTTTCTGGGTTATCATTTGTTTCTCCTGCACCGGGCTGACACCGTTCTTCGGATAGAACACCACAATCCTTGTCCCTTTCACTCCCGCAAATCCGGCCAGAGCCGCTTTCCCCGTATCGCCGGAAGTGGCCGTTAAGATAACGATTTCATTCTTCACCCCGTTCTTCTTTGCCGCCGTAATCATCAGATGGGGCAGAATGGACAGCGCCATATCCTTAAAAGCTATCGTTGCCCCATGAAACAGTTCCATATAATAGGCTCCGTCCGCACTGACAAGAGGGACTATGGCCTCCGTGTCAAATTTGCCGTCATACGCCTTCACAATACAGTCTTTTAATTCCTCTTCCGTAAAATCCGTCAGATACAGCTTCATGACCTCATAAGCCACTTCCTGATAAGTCATGCCGGCCAAATCTTTCAGCCCCTTGTCCAACATAGGAATATGATCCGGCACAAACAGCCCTCCGTCTTCGGACAGCCCTTTCAGAATGGCTTCCGATGCTTTTACCCGTATCCCGTTATTTCTTGTGCTGTTATATAAAATTTCCATTTTCTCCTCATTTCCGCACGGCCCCCTGTGCCAGAACCTGACTTCAGACCCACCTCTTCCCGGCAGCGGGAAGAAATGCCCTGCCACATGCCCATGCCTTTTCTTCCGGTTTTCGGCCCGATTGCTTTAACCGCATAAAGTATAGCATAGTTTTACTGCCCGTGCAATGTGAAGTTAAGAAAAGAATTCATGTCCGCCGTAAGAAAACAGCAAAGTCAGGCTGTTGTCAAACCATTTCATCAATTCCGGGTCCGCATATTTACGGGAAGCGAAATAAAGCGCCCCTTCCGTAATGTCTTCCCCGTAAAGCACCCGCTGCACCGCCTCCCTGGTTTCGTCGCTGATACTCGTCCTCCCTAACCGGCCGTTGGCCGCCGGGGAAAACTGTACCACGCCATGCTGCCTCTGATATACCACCTCTTTCACCGTATCGGGGAACTGACTGTTTTCCACCCGGTTCATGACCACACCGGCCACCAGCATCTTCCCTTTGATATCCTCGCAGCCGGCCTCCGCCTCCACAATCTGCAGCAGCACCTCATAATCCTCTTCCGACAAAACATACTTGGCTTTCCGCTCCAGCACATTATAATCCACCACCCGCTGTCCGGAAGACGCTTCCGCCACCATCCCGATGAAACTGGACTCGTCCATCTCTGCGCAGTCCTCCATAAACTCCATCTGAAATGCCATCGTGGATGCCACCCGGTTCACCCGCAGTTCTTTCAGATTTACCCACACTGTCAGGATAATCACATTGCAAAGAAGCAATATTGTCATGTTCCTCTTATACTTATACATTTTTTCTTCCTCTTCATAATAGATTTTGAGAGACGGCTGCACGCTTATGCCCCTCAATTTAATACATTCATGTCACACAAATGTAATACTTCTTTAATATTTTATACAGGAAGTCCAAAAATTATATCTAAAATATTTCTAAAATTGTTTTCTTTTGGATAAATTAATGACGATATCCTCCCCTTCCTCCCGGAATACCCTCGAAAACGGATTTTCTCAAGCCACCTTTTCAAACCCTCCCCCAGATGCTATAATCAGAATAAATCATCCCATAGCAGCCCGCAAAAAAGCCCCTCTGCATTTTGCCGCTGCCCGGAAAAGAAAGGAGCCGCGCCATGGACCATCGTCTCCCCGGCGTTTACCCCGCCAAGAAAAAAGACGGCACGGTTATTTACCGCGCCTCCGTCACCTTTCACGGAAAGCACATAAGCCTCGGAAGCTTTGCGGATCCCGCACAGGCGCATCAAGCCTATTTGGAAGCCAATACCGTGATTGCAGACGGCTCCCTGTCCGTCGAAGACTACCCCCCTTCCTCCCCCCTTTCTTTCGGAAAATGGGTGTCTTTAGTAAATTTCCGTGACAACGGCATTTATTTCCCTACCCCCATTTATCTGAAAAAGAAATTTTTCTTATATTATATGGAACCATCCCGCCCGCTGAAATTCGACATTGACGATTTATTTTATTACTCAGGGAAAAAAATCATGCGCCGGGGAGGACATCTTTTCGTCAATGACTATGGTATGCAGTTCGGCATTCTGAATCGGTACGGCGTAAAAAATTATGCGGTTGCCGGAAAAGACTACCGCTTTATCAATGGTGATAATACGGATTTTCGATATGAAAATATTGAAATCCTCAATCGCTTCCATGGCATCACCCGGCAGCCTTCCCGCACCGCGGACGGAAAGTGCCGCTGCCTCTTCAAAGCCAAAGTGCATATAAGGAGCAGCTATGTGGTAGGTATCTACGAAACCGAAGAAGAAGCTGCCATTGCCTATAACAAAGCCGTGGATATCCTGAAAAAAAACGGCATAAACCGCAATTTCCCGCTCAATTATATCGAGGGGCTGTCTCCTGCGGCATATGCCGATATTTACTCACGCCTTAAGATTTCTCCTAAGATTTATTCTATTTTTCCGAATAGTCCACAAAACTGATATTCAGGTTCACATTACCGTTTACCCCGTTCAGATTCCCTTCCTTGGAATACTGCCACATCTGGAACTGATACGGATAATCCGGCACTTCTTCCTGCTGGGAAAGCCAAATGTCGTAATCTGTCAGTTTCGTCAGATCCACCTGCTTCAGCAGCCATTCTTTTGTACCGTAAACCATGGGTTTATACCCCGCCTCTTTGACCGTGTCCAGAAACACTTTTGCCATTTTTGTTTTTTCTTCTCTGGTCAGCGATTCCACCCGCGCCGTATCGTTGGCCACATATTCCATGTCAAAGGCAACCGGATAAGTAATCGGATAATTTTCCAGATTCTGTATGACAAAATTAGCCTCCTCTGCCGCCTCTTCCTCCGTAATTGCCTGCGAATAAAAATACACGCCTATGTTCATTTCCGCTTCCATAGCCTTTGCCATATATTCCGCAAACTTCTCGTCCGTCATCAGTTCTCCGCTGCCATAGCCGCGCATCCCCAGCCGCAGCATCACAAAGGAAACGCCGGACTCTTTCAGTACTTTGAAATCCACTTCTTCGTTATATTTGGACAAATCGGCGCCCACATAGGAATAAGTCTTTCCGTCTGCATAGTAGGCAAGCTGCTTCTGCCGCATAGTCAGATTGCTGAAATCATAAGTATTTTTTTCCAGATAAGGATTGATGAGCACCCACTCTTCTTCTCCGCCGGCCAATGTAACCAACGTATGCTTCCCATCTTTGGACGGATCCTGTTTTGTTTTCTCTTCTTCCATCCGAGATTCTTTTTCTGCCTCTTCCTCATAACGGGCATATTTATCTTTCGGCTCTTCCGTGCCGCCCTGAGCCTTTCCGTCCGTTTCGTCCTGCAAAGCCCCCTGCATATAATCCGGCGGCGTTTCCGGATACATATCCCAAAAATCCAGATCCGACGCGACCAGTCTATGTTCCGCATAAAGACGTTCCACCATTTCCATGGACTTAGAACCGTTAAAGCCCATCACGGCCTCCGCCGGAACCGTGTCAGCCTTCGTTTCTGTTTCCCCGGCCGTTCCTGCCGCCTCTCCGCTGCCGGTTCCTGCCGCTGTCCCATTTGCCGCACCCGGCCCGCCGGCTCCTGCCGCTGTTTCATTTGCCGCACCCGATCCGCCGGCTCCTGCCGCCGCTCCGTTTGCCGCACCCGCTGCGCCGGTTCCTGCGGCACTGTTTCCTGCGGCATTGTTTCCTGCGGCATTGTTTCCTGCCTGCCCTCCCCCCTCATGCTCCAGCACCAAGACAGGCGTTTCCGTCTCCTGCTTTTCCTTATGCCTCTTTGCATCGGCTTCCTTATTCGTCCATATTACCACGCCTAAAATCAGCAGCAGGCAGAGGCTGACCCCTGCCGCCATATATTTCATGGACAGCCTTGAATCACTGTATTCATAATCTCCCGGTAACCGCATAGATACCTCCCGTCATTTTATGGCACTTATCATGCCGTTTCATATGTGCAGCCGTTTTTCACACCGCCGGCTTGTTTTCTCCATACAAAATTAACACGAATCCGCAAAGTTAGCAATCGTTTCACAAAAACTTCATAATTTTTATAATTGAAAATAGACTTTTCCTCTACCAAACCTCTAATCTATGTGTTATAATATATACACACGTCAAGAATATGTGTATGTTTTATATGACTATGTACTTTATATAACATAGAAAAAAATATAAGACAGAAAGGAAGGGATACAGATGACAGAATTTACAAAAATATTAGACCGGATAGACATAAGCCGAATAGCCGCATACTTCTTATACGGTTCGGAATCCACATCGTCCATCACCGACTCATACGAAGAGAGGATAAGCGCTTCCTATAAAGAAGTATATGCAAAATTGGAAACTTTATTCCCCACCGCGGACAAAACCGATCCCGCGCTGCAGGATGCCATATCCGACCTGGCCTTGGCACACAGCGATGTTTATTTGCAGGTAGGCGTCCTGATCGGCTTCCAGCTGTACAAAGTCCTTGAGAAAGAATACAACAGCCCTAAAGCGGCCGGCATTGACAAAGTCATAAAGAATTATATAACTTCCGCCGGAAACAGCCAAAAGGATACGCAGGGCGACGACTGCCTTCTGAAAAATTTCTTTGAATTCCGTAAATGCCATTCCTTGGAAAAAATGCTTGCCGGCAATACGGAATATCAGAATGCCTCCAGAAAATGTGAGGAAGAAGTTGAGAAATTAAGCCGGCAGAACCTGAACGACGAACAGAAATCCGCCGTTGACAAAGCTATCTCCGCAGCTAACGCGGCAGGCGCGGAATACGGCGCGGCGGCCTATCAGCAAGGCTTTGACGATGCACGGAGGCTGTTTATGGAATTATTCCAATAAATCCGGCCGATGTCCGAGTACGCTTTCCTGAAGCAATCGGGCAGCGAAGAGCCATCTTCCCTGCCCGCCGCGCACCCTGTGCCGCGTCAGCGGCGTATCTCAGAAAAAGGAGGATGCCCCTAAGAGCATCCTCCTAAATAACCGCAGACGGTTATTTCATCTGTTCTTCTTGCTTCTGGATCATTCTGCGGACCATCTCGCCGCCGATAGACCCTGCTTCCTTAGAAGTCAAATCACCGTTATAGCCTTCTTTCAGGTTAACGCCCAATTCAGAAGCAACCTCGGTTTTAAAACGATCCATAGCTGCTTTTGCTTCAGGAACTTCTACTCTATTAGATCTGCTGTTTGCCATCTCTTTTCACCTCCGTTTATTATTTCGCGCTTTCGCTATCTATATTTGAGATAAGCGATTTCCGTTCATCTTCTGCTTATCTCAAATACGTTTCCGCATCCGGTTTAAGCATGAACTTTATCACTTATCTTGATGTTAGTATTTACGGACGGAAAATTATTATTACGGTAATTTTTGGAACGGTTCTTTTGCATGTTTGACAATATAACTTAATGTGCTATACTTCTAAAGTGAGAAAGAACATTCTGAACAGGCAGTGCGGAATATTTACGGTTCAATAGAGCTTCTACGTTTTTCAGCGCATATGCACCTGTTATTTTTATATCAATTATTTTCTAAATATATATTATAGGAAAAGAACGGAGATTTAGCCATGACTTTGACAACTCTTTGTTACATAGAAAAAGGGGATTCTTATCTGATGCTGCACCGGGTAAAGAAAGCGGCGGATATCAATAAAGATAAATGGATCGGTATCGGAGGACATTTCGAGAGCGGGGAAAGCCCCGACGACTGCCTGCTGCGGGAAGCCTACGAAGAAACCGGGCTGACACTGACTTCTTTCCGCTTCCGCGGCATTGTCACTTTTCTTTGCGACGATATCACGGACTATCATATGTGCCTGTATACCGCAGACGGATTTACCGGTACGCTGAAAGAATGCAGCGAGGGTACGCTGGAGTGGGTTCCGAAAGAAAATATTCCGCATCTGAATCTTTGGGAAGGGGACCTGATATTTTTTGAACTCTTAAAGGCGGAAGCGCCCTTCTTCTGCCTGAAACTGAAATATATCCGCAATATTTTAAAAGAAGCGGTTCTGAACGGAATGCCTTTGGAACTGCTTGACCTGACAGACGGGCAGGGATGCCCTACCGGCAAAGTCCGGGAACGCTCTCTTGTGCATCTTTACGGGGACAGGCACCGTACCGCCCATGTATGGATTATCCGCCCCAACGGCAGCGGCAGTTTTGAGGTGCTTTTACAGAAACGTTCCTCTGCGAAAGACAGTTACCCCGGATGCTACGACATTTCCTCCGCCGGGCATATTCCCGCCGGCTGCGGCTACGAAGAATCGGCACTGAGGGAACTGAAAGAAGAACTGGGACTTGATGCGTCTCCCGAAGACCTACGGCTGATTGGTTTTCAGGAAACCGAAGACCATCGGGAATTTCACGGAAAACCTTTTCACAACAGGGAATACAGCGCGGTTTATGTCTATGAGAAGCCGCTGAACCTTTCCTGCCTGACTTTACGGCAGACGGAGGTGGAATCCACACTTTGGATGGATTACGCCGCCTGCCTGGAAAAAATAAACAACGGCACCTTAAAACACTGCATACTGACGGAAGAATTTAAGCTGTTAGGGAAATTCTGGAACGAAAAAGCAAAGTCAGGCCAGCAATCTCAGTTTCCGCGCCGCCTTCAGGATTAGCTGCCCTTTCGGCAAAGCCTTTAAGTCTTCCGCTTTCACGGCCCTCAGTTTAATTACCAGCACAAAATACAGACATCCTCCAACCGCCACCGCTACTGCTAAGGCAATCAGGTTTACAAAATATTCGGATTCCATGAACAGTTCCAGCAAATAGGATACCCCCTCATATGTCCCGTAAGCCAATGCCCCCATAAGTACCGAAGAAAAGGCAGGACGCACAAAAGTCTTATCGATTTCCTGCTTATACTTCAGATATTTTCTCATAAAGAGATTGTTCAGTATGCACATCAGCAGGGAATATGCCACCGTGGCCACGGCTACCGCATAAATGCCGGCTTCCGTATAATAAAGCAAAGGAACCAAAATTGCCGTCTGTACGCCCAGCGCAATCACGGCATTGATGACCGGCGTATTCACTCTGCCAATGCCCTGCAAAACCGCATTGGTCAATGTGGACAGCCCGTAAAAAACAACGGTGGCCGCCACTGTCATCAATAACCCGGAAGCCAGTTCCAGGGAATCCTTCTGCGGAAACAGCGCCATTACCACCGGCTTTGCCAGCACACCTATCCCCACCGCGGCCGGAATGGAAACAAGCATTGTCACTTTAATTGCAGAAGCCACTTTCTTCTTTGTCTTGCTCACGGCGCCCTGCGCATATGTAGACGCAATAGTGGGAACGACTGCCGCGGACATAGCCGATGCCAGCGCAATCGGTATATTGGCAATGGTCACCGATTTTCCCGCCAAAATGCCGTAATTGACCGTCGCGGTCACTTCGTCCATCCCCTTCAGAAGTACCGCCATTTGGGTATAAATAGTCTGATTCAGAGCCGTAGTCAGATTATAAATGCAGGTACTCAGAATGAAAGGAGTCACCACCGACATCATCATCCGGAAAATATCCCTGTAAGACTCTTCCGTTTTCGTCTTGTCGTTCTTCACCCACCGCTTTATCATTTTCCTGTTCAGCAGATAAATAGCCGTCATAAAAAGCAGTGCCGCCAAAACTCCGGAACCGGTGCCCAATGCGCTTCCGATGGCGCCATACATGGCCTGTGTGCTCCCGTCAGCCCCCTGTGCCGCCGCCATCTTCATCAATGCATATGCCGCCCCCATGCTGACCGCAGCATTCAATATCTGCTCCAATATCTGTGAAAAAGAAGTCTGGAACATCGTCCGGTGTGCCTGAAAATATCCCCGCAGCACCCCCAGCAATCCGTAAAGAAATATGGTCGGTGCAAAAAATCGGAGTACCGTAACGGAATTTCCCATGACAAAAAAAGGCGCCCATATAAACAGCACAAGACTTGCGGCTCCTCCGACTACCATAACGTAAATCATCGCACATTTAAAAATACGCTGTGCATTACGGTACTCTTTCAGCGCAAGTCTTTGGGCAAGCACCTTTGCGATTGCCGATGGAATGCTATATGAGGATACCAGAAGGATAATGGTGTAAATATTATATGCCGTATTATAATAACCGTTCCCTTCGTCCCCGATAATCCCTGTAAGCGGGCTTTTGTACAGCAGGCCGATAATCCTGCAGATTATCGACGCCGCTGCCAGAATGCCCGCCTGCATGATAAAGCTGTCTCTCTTACCGCTGTCCTGAGACACTTGTTTCTTGTCAGACATAAACAGTTCCGTCCTTTAGCCAATCAGCCAGTCATACATTTCCTGATATTTCCTTGCGGACACCTGCCATGAAAAATCAGCAGCCATTCCCCTGTCTATCATTTTATTCCATTCTCTTTTTCTGTCATAATAAATACGTTCCGCATAGCGGATAGTTTCCAGCATCTCATGTGCATTATAATTCTTGAAGCTGAAGCCGGTTCCCGTATTCTCGTATTCATTATATGGCTCAACCGTATCCTTCAGCCCGCCGGTTTCCCTTACAATCGGCACCGTGCCGTAACGGAGCGCCATCAGCTGGCTAAGGCCGCAGGGCTCAAATAAGGACGGCATAAGGAATACGTCGCTGGCCGCATAAATCTTATGGGACAGAGCCTCCGAATAGAAAATATTGGCGGAAACCTTGTCGTGATATTTCCAGTCAAAATGACGGAACATATTTTCGTAACGCTCTTCCCCCGTGCCGAGCACGACAACCTGCACCGCATCCTGACAAATCTGATCCATCATATAATCAATCAGGTCAAAGCCTTTCTGGTCAGTGAGCCTGGACACTATGCCGATAAGCATCTTCTTATCGTCCTGCTCCAGCCCCAATTCCGCCTGCAGCGCACGTTTATTCTTAACCTTCTCCTTGCGGAAGTTCACCGCATTGTAATTATGTTCGATATACTTATCCGTCTCCGGATTGAAGTCATCATAGTCAATGCCGTTGACAATGCCGCGCAGGTCGCCGCTCCTTGCCTGCAGCAGACCGTTCAGGCCCTCTCCGTAAAACTCTGTCTTAATCTCTTCGGCATAAGTATCGCTCACCGTAGTGACCGCATCCGCATATACAAGCCCGCCCTTCAGCAAGTTCGCATCCTTATATGCTTCCAGCTTATCCGGCGTAAAGAAATAATCCGGCAGGCCGGTAATGGATTTTACCGTCTTCACATCCCATTTCCCTTGGAATTTCAGATTATGGATTGTCATGACGGTTTTAATGCCACGGAAAAATTCATTTCCCTGAAAACGTTCCTTCAGATATACCGGGACAAGGCCTGTCTGCCAGTCATGGCAATGGATAATATCCGGACGGAAATCAATTAAAGGAAGCGCGGACAAAGATGCCTTGGAGAAAAATGAAAACTTCGTAATTTCGTCCAAAACATTGTCGCTGTATGGGCGGAACCCGGAGAACATCATTTCATTGTCAATGAAATAATAGGTCACGCCTTCATACTCCGCTTCCATAACTCCCACATATTCATTCTTCCAGTTAAAGTCCATATAAAAATGGGTCTTATAGGTCATCTTATCCTTCATCTCCTGCGTCATGCAGGTATACTTCGGAATCATGACCCTTACGTCAAAGTATTCCTTATCCACACATTTCGGCAGAGACCCTACTACATCTGCCAAACCTCCCGTTTTAATGAACGGTACACCTTCCGATGCTACAAACAATATCTTTTTCATAGTTTTCAGCGTGCTCCTTCCTCAACCTTCACCAAAATCTGCTTTTGCTCTATTATACATCATCTTGGATGGGTTTAAAAGAAGTAATTGCTAATTTTCATCCTTAATTTTTATATTGAAGCCTTATTTTATCCGCAATCAGGGCTATGAACTCCGAGTTTGTGGGCTTTCCCTTTCCCGTATTTATGGTATAGCCGAACATCGCATCCAGAGTTTCCATCTTTCCCCGGCTCCAGGCCACTTCAATGGCATGCCGGATCGCCCGTTCCACCCGGCTGGGCGTGGTCTGATATTTCTTTGCAATGGACGGATACAATACTTTCGTGATGGAGTTGAGCATTTCATTGTCCTCTACGGACATCATGATTGCCTCCCTCAAATACTGATACCCTTTGATATGAGCCGGTACGCCGATTTCATGGATAATTTCCGTCACATCCTTCTCCAAATCCCGGGCTTTGGCAAAATGCTTCGCCCCGTCGCCCTGCCCTGCCGTCAGAGACTCCTTATGGTTGGACGGTACCGTAATCATAATCTGGAATTCTTTATCCATATTCATCAGATCACCCAATATCTTATATACTCCCTCGCTATCCTTTGTCGATGTTAGATTCAACTGTTCCATCTCTGCATGCTCCTTTCTCAGCCTGCGAGGTTTACGCCCATGCATTTGCACCTGCCGGCACAAATTTGCCGCCCCCGACTTTTTTCTTTGCGGAAATCTGAAAATCCAAGGCAATTGCTATGAATTTCCAAATACTGCTATTGTCTATTATAAAGGAACATTATTTGAGGATTCAAGCGTTAGGCATCGCACGGCACGGAAATCAGTTTTGGGTTTTATGACTGCGCAGATGCCAGACCCGGGAGCCTATGGACAGCCGATGCCCTTGCGCACAGAACCATTGATTTTTCGGACACGCTTCCGCTCTGCGGCAAACGCAGCGGCACTAAGCCGCTAAAGAAC
>CAJTVK010000056.1 GCA_910579645.1 uncultured Lachnospiraceae bacterium
CCGCTGCCGCCGTCCCGCAAAAAAATCCCTCCCGTGCGTCCTCCCCTCAACCCAACATTCAGGCTGAACTGTTACATTTCCGTGCCCTGAAAAAATTTTCCCCTTGACAATCCTCCGCCGCCATGCTATCCTTAAATTCCTTTCGATTTTTGTAACAATCCGAAACGCCGGCTATTTTCAGCATCACTTACCTGCGGTAATTCTTTGGCAAAATCCAAAAATAACAGACCGTCTTGGCAAGATGTAACTACACATTACTACCAGGAGGAAACAAAAATGATTGAATTGGAACATGTAAGCAAGACCTACAAGGTCTCTAAACGTGATGCCGGTTTTTTTTCGGCATGGAAAGCGCTGTTCCGCCGGGAATATGAGTACATCCATGCGCTCGACGACATCTCTTTTACCGTCAGGGACGGAGAAATGGTAGGCTATATCGGCCCCAACGGCGCAGGCAAAAGCTCCACCATCAAAATCTTAAGCGGAATCCTTACGCCCGACGGCGGCACCTGCCTGATCAACGGGATTACCCCTTGGAAAAACCGTATCGAACATACCCGCAGCATCGGCGTGGTCTTCGGGCAGCGCACGCAGCTATGGTGGGATGTGCCGGTCATGGATTCCTATGAATTGCTGAAGGAAATATACCGGATCGATACATATGCTTACCGACAGAGCCTGGAACGGCTCACCGATATGCTGAACCTGAAAGAACTGCTGAAAATACCCGCCAGACAGCTTTCCCTCGGGCAGCGGATGCGGTGTGAGATAGCCGCATCCCTATTGCATAATCCCCGGATTTTATTTCTGGACGAACCCACTATCGGCCTGGATGCCGTTTCCAAACTGGCAGTCCGGGATTTTATCCGGCAGCTGAATAAGGAACAAAACACTACAGTCATCCTGACCACCCATGACATGCAGGACATTGAGGCACTGACCGACCGGATTATTCTCATCGGCAAAGGAAAGGTTCTGCTGGACGGCACCATAGAGGATATCCGGCTCGATTATGAAAATACCGAAGAAGCACTGGCTGCTTTTTACCGCAGCCACGGAATATAAGGAGGTATGCCATGAGATCCGATGTTTTTTCAATATCGCCGCATTCCCGCCTGCGTAAATACATTGCCTTTTTCCGGCTTCATTTCACCATGGGACTGCAATACCGTACCGCCGCATTTGCCGGCATACTCACTCAATTTATATGGGGTGCTATGGAAA
Organism: uncultured Lachnospiraceae bacterium; assembly: GCA_910579645.1. Classification (GTDB taxonomy): domain Bacteria; phylum Bacillota; class Clostridia; order Lachnospirales; family Lachnospiraceae; genus Kineothrix. The sequence continues at coordinate 1,225 of CAJTVK010000056.1, forward strand.
TCCTTATGTTCCGTGCTTTTTACCGGACCTCCTATGCCGCTTCCCCTGCCGAAGAAACCGCCCTGGCTGCCGCCGGAACCGGCAGTTTCCCCATGACCTTTGAGGCCACCTGCGCCTATGTCTGGATGCAGCAAGCTTTCCTCGCCTTATTCATGGCATGGATGATGGACAATGATATCTTTTCGGACATTGTAAACGGAAATGTTTCCTACGAACTGTGCCGCCCCATTGATATCTACAATATGTGGTTTGCCAAAAGCCTTGCCGCCCGATGCTCCAAGGCGGTGCTGCGGTGCATGCCCATCCTCCTTGTGGCGGCATTCCTCCCGAGACCCTACGGTCTCATGGCTCCTGCCGGCGGCATGGCTTTCCTGCTTTTCCTCTTCACTCTTATGACAGGGCTGGCCGTCACCGTAGCTTTCTGCATGCTCATTTATATCAGTGCCTTTTTTACTATATCTCCGGACGGAATCCGCATGATGGCCATGTCCATGGTGGAATTTTTCTCCGGTGCGGTCATCCCCCTCCCCTTTTTCCCGGAGCGGCTGAAAGCCTTCTTTGAACTGCTGCCCTTTGCCTCCATGCAAAACGTGCCGCTGCGCATATACAGCGGCGACTTATCAGGCCATGCCATGTGGCGGGCCATACTGATTCAGCTGATTTGGCTGTTCCTGCTGGTGACCGCCGGGAAACTGCTGTGCAGGACAGCCGTGCGCAAGATTACCTTACAGGGCGGCTGACCTGTCAGCCGCCATTCATCTTTTATGCATATACGGTGATTTTATTGCTTAAAAATGACCGCCATGCTATACTGTAAGAGCAAGAAAGGAAATTTACCGTTTTGGAAATTAAAGACAATATACAGTGGCATCCGGCATTCTGCTCCGCCATGGAACTGGAACTCAGGGAAAATAAGAAAGACTTAATCTATGAGAGAGAACACAATTTAAGCAAAATGCCTCTCAAAATTGATTTTCTGGTAATTAAAAAGAAATCGAATGTTAAAATAAAGAATGAGATTGGTGATTTTTTTCTTGGGAACAATATCCTTGAGTACAAATCTCCAGGAGATTATGTCAATGCCGGAACTTTTTACAAAGCCTTATCCTATGCATGCCTGTATAAAGCCGAGAAAGAAGGCATTGCGGAAAATTTAGATGCTGACATTACAATCTCTATCGTCCGCGAACAGAAACCGGCAAAGCTTTTCAGGCAGCTTACGGAAAAATTTACAGTAACAAAAAAAGCCTGCGGCATTTACCGTATCAGTGGGACATTATTCCCAATGCAGCTTGTTATCACAAACGAACTTGACAAAGAAAGTCATGTATGGATTACCGCTCTGACACGCAGCCTCAGCAGAGCACAGGCGCGGAATCTTCTCGGCAGCTGTGCCATACCAGTACTCCATCCGGACAGAAATTGCAGTTCCGCTCTGCCTGTTCCGCACCATTGCCGCGTTAAAATTTCTAGTCGATGCACCACATCGCCGTCGAAATTTTGCCTTGCACTGGCACGAACCATGCAAAGCAGAACTGCAATTTCTGTCCGGATGGAGCACTGGCAGAAAATGAGGATCGCAAAAATGCCGATTCCGTTGTAAATGTGGCATCGGAAGCCAATATTGACTTGTTTAAAAAAATGATACAGGAGGGCAATGACATGTGTGAAGAATTAAAAGAACTGTTGGCACCTGAAATAGTAGAATTTAAAATCCTGTTAGCCGAGCAAAATGCACAGCTGACTGACAAAGATGCAAAACTCGCTGACAAAGATGCCGAAATCGCAAAATTAAAGAAAATGCTTGCCGAAGCCGGGATTCCTGCAGATACGGAAACACTATAAGGCAGGCACGAGGTATTCCCATGAGATTATACGGAAAATATTTTTTTATACAGCTTAAGAGCAGAATGGAATATAAAACTTCTTTTTTACTGACCTGCCTCGGACAATTTTTCATATCCTTTTATGTTTTTCTCGGCGTTTACTTCATGTTTCAGCGTTTTCCCGAGGTAGAGGGCTTTACCTATGAGGAAGTCCTGCTCTGTTTCGGCATTACTTTGCTGGAATTTTCCCTTGCGGAGGCTGTTGCACGGGGCTTTGACTGTTTTCCCGGCATCCTCCGGCAGGGAGAATTTGACCGCATCATGGTACGTCCCCGCAATGAAATTCTTCAGGTGCTGGGAAGCCGCATCGAATTTACCCGCATCGGCCGTATGCTGCAGGCTGTCGCCATGTTCTCCTACGGCATCTCGGTCAGCCGTATTACCTGGACTTTCCCGAAAGTGATGACACTGCTTTTCATGCTGCTCGGAGGGACGGCAGTATTCAGCGGCATTTTCCTGCTGTTTGCCTCTATTTGTTTCTTTACGCTGGAAGGCTTGGAAATTTTCAATATTTTCACGGACGGGGCAAAAGAATACGGGAAATACCCGGTGTCCATTTACGGCAAGCGGGTACTGCAGCTATGCACTTTCGTCATTCCTTATTCGCTGGTGCAGTACTATCCCCTTACGTTCCTGCTTGACCGGGGACAGCCTTGGTACGGATTGCTTCCGTTAGCCGCCTGCCTGTTCCTGCTGCCCTGTTTCGCTCTGTGGAAATACGGTGTCAGGCATTATACCTCCTGCGGCTCTTAAAAGATACTGCCGCTACAGACTCTCCCAAACCGCGGAAATCCCGTCCACTACGGTGGAGGCCTTTTCCACCCATCCTAAAAACAGATCCAGCCCCTGCACACAGAAATCAGTCAGGCCGGACACCGGCTCAAATCCGCTGTTATACTTTGCCATGCTGCGGAATTGCCGCAGCCCGGCTTCCGCCTCCACTACTTTCTTCTGAATCTCCCCATAGCCGCATTGACGTTCCGCCTCTTCCAGAATCTCCGCCGCCGCGTCCGGCTCACCGACGGATGAATAAACCTCTGCCAACCCGAGATAAGCCTCATAGTTAGTTTCATCCGCACTTATCATATTCTCAAAAGTTATTTCCGCCCGTTCGTAATCCAGTTCCGAGAGATATTTATACCCAAGGTCCAATTGTTCCGTATGCCTGTCCCCCGACACTTTGCCATAAGCATATGCATTGACAAAACAGACTCCTATGGCCACAAGCAGTCCGCCTGCCAACAACCTTTTCCATTTTTTATGCTTGTTTGCTGCCATCCCGTTCCCCCTTATCTTTCTTGTACCTTCACCAACACTACTGTTATGTTGTCCTTTTCCCCGCGTGCTTTTATTAAGGAAACCGTGTCCATGAGAATTTGTTTTATGGATGCCCTGTCCTCCGATAGCACCGGCTGCATCCTTTCCTCTATTTCCCGGTCAGACAGTTCATGGACAAAACCGTCGGAGCACAGGAAGAAAATGTCATCGTCCCTGACCCTGCCGGCACTATACGCAATATGCAGCCGTTCCGCCCCTCCCACACACTGCAGTATCATATTGCGGCGGCTGTCGTGTTTTGCCTCCTCCGCCGACAGCCGCCCTGCCTTGATTTCCTGCGCCACTACACTTTGGTCTTCCGTCAGCTGCCGCAGCCTGCTGCCTATGCGGTAAGCCCTGCTGTCGCCCACCTGAGCGGTCATATATTCCCGATCCGCTATGATAAGCAGCGTCAATGTGGTTCCTGTCCGGATTCCTTTCTCTTTGGCATAACCATACACCAGCCGGTTCTGTTTCTGTATGCAATCCTCTATTTCCGTCTTAAGATAAGCCATTATCTCTTCCCCGTTTTTTCCCGGCAGATTCCGGCTGACCGTATAGTCAAACCAATTATTCAGAAGCTGTATGGTGCTCCTGCTGGCAAAATCCCCTTCCTGCATGCCGCCCACTCCGTCACACACGGCAGCCAATGCCAGGGAATGCCCGCCTATCTCCATTATCCTCACGCAGCAGGCATCCTGATTTATCTTCCGGCATATGCCCGCATCCGTATGCATTTCCGCAATGAAATGCAGCTTCCTCTCCTGCCCCTGCCAGCCTTCCCCATCCTTAATCCGTATCGTCCTCTCCTTCATCTTCCACCCCGGCCCGCGCTATATCGGCATTATTTCCACATGAAACTCCACTTCACCCATCCTGACCACATTCCCCGACACTATTTCCCGTTCCTCTTCTATCATTATTCCATCCAGGAACGTGTGATTTACCGACTCCAAATCCCGAAGGAAGAAGCGGTTGTTTCTCATGGAAAATTCACAATGCCGTCCGGAAACCGTAAGGTTATAATCCACGGGTATCTGAACCAAATCAATATTACGCCCCACTACTACCGGACTGTCCATCGGATACCGGAAAACTCTTTCCGGATTTGCCCGATCCCTGAGCACAAGCAGATATCTGCTGTCCAATATTTCGGTCACATCCCCTCCCGATTCCGGTGCCGATGCTGCGGGGACCGATTGCGCAGAAACCGGATTGGCGGGAAGGATTGGGGAGATTCCCTTTTTCTTTCTCGTTTCTTTCGCACTTACCGTTTTTCTTCTCTTCTTATATAAGATGTAAACGTCTGCGGCTATTATCAAAGCTGCCAGCCCTGCTATCTTTTCCGCCCCTATGCCTGCCGGTTTTTCCTCTTCCGGTGCCGGCAAAAATCCCAGTACGGGTTCCGGCAAAGATTCCGGCTTTAGTTCGGGTTCCGGCTGTGCTTCCGGCTCGGGTTCCGATTCCGGCTGTGCTTCCGGCTCGAATTCGGGTTCCGGCTCTGCTTCCGGCTCATCTGCCGGCACAGGTTCCGGTTCCGCCAACGTAAACGGCATGGAAACCTCTCCGATTACCTCCGTGTCTCCCTCCTCCGTATGCAGCTTCAGCAGCACATGCCTGTTATCCCCGTCCATTGCCTCCTCGGGAATTTCCGCCCTGACCGAATAGATATGGGAAAAATCATGAATTTCTTCCGCTATCATAAGCACATTCTCATAATCCTCCATCAGAAACTCCCTGCCCCCTGTGAGCCGGGACAGCGCAAACATATTCTTCAGTTCCGCAGAGTTTTCTTTATAAACATGGCCGATGGCATAAATGGGCCTGGATGTCTCTTTCAGCTTTGCCGTCAGTTCCTCTTTGGTAATGCCGATTGACTTATTGTCCACTCCGTCGGAAATCACGATAAATCTTGTGTATTCCGTGTCCTTCTCAATCTGCTCCACGGCCTGAAACAGAAAATCCGTCAGGTAAGTATCCTGATTCTGAAATTCCAGCCCGTCAATCAGCGGAAGCATCGCCCCGGCATCCTTGGATTTCTCTGCCAGGAATTTCAGTTCTTCCCCGAATACCGCCAGACTCACCGCTTCCTGCTCCGGCAGTTCCTGCACATACTGCCGCAGGATGTTTTTCATATTCTCCCGGTTTTCTTCCGATACGGATAAGGAGTTGTCCACCAGAATGACGGTATGAACGGCAATTTCCTCCGGCATGATAAGTTCCGTTTTGCCGCACGGATACTGTGAAACCTGTGCCTCGGCGGATTCCGCCCTGCTTTTGCACTCTATGTAAGCAACGATATCCTTTCCCTCCGGCAATATCTGCAGCAGCTTCCCCTCTGCCGCCGCATATGCCTGTCCCATATTGAAAAAAGCCAAAAAGACTGCCATTGTCAATGTCCATGCCATTATTTTAAAAATAGCCTTTCTCACCTTTTCTCCCTCCTTCCGCCAAATCATCCTTAACTGCAAAAAATAACCGGTTTTCCCGCATCAACAAGACTCTTTATATTCCCCGTTTATCTTTTCTATTAATTTGGCTCTCTGCCTGCCGAAAAAAAACACCGCCAATGCCAATCCTGCTGCACCGGCTAAGCATAATGCTATACCTACAGCCATCAAAACACTTCCCATACCAGTTCCTCCTTACAGCCAAAGCTTTCCGTCCCACACTGCCATCCGCAAATGCCTTTTTCATTACCTTGCGCACCTTTCTTCACCTATCATCCCCTACAGCCAACCCGCCTGCACCAGCTCCGCAAAAATTTTATCTAAAAGAGGCATCTCCGAGTCTTCCTTCCCTGCCTGTCTATACAAATCCGTCGCTTTTTTATAACTATCCTCAAACCCGTGATAGTCTCTCTCTTCCATCTCTTTATCCGCCTGCTCGTCCGCTTCCAAGAAAGCCTGCCGCTTATAAGAGATATAATTTTCCCCATATAAGTCCAACGCCTGTTCAATCATTTCATGTGCATGTTCAAATTCCCTGACCTGCTCATACAGAATAGTAAGATTTATATAAGTCTGGTAAGATGCCATCCCGTTGCTGATAATATCCTGAAATACCTGTATTGCTTTCCTGCTGTATTGCATGTCGTCCGTATTGGCCTCCAAATTAATGTACATTTGCGCCAGACGTTCATATAAGAGCCCGGTACTTCCAAGCGGCAGTTCCCGAATGGCTTTTTCCAGCATGGCTGCATTTTCCAACAGTGCTTCCGTACTGTTTTTATCCAAATCACAGTAAAAAACATATGCCCGCATGCGGATAGAATCATCCGCAGTCAATGCCAGGCATTTTTGAAACATCTCCCTCGCCGTCTCCATGTCCTTCCGGCTATTCGCTATTTCTCCCTGAACAAGGTAAATCTGGTCTTCCGCCAATCCTTTCCCTATCGCCCTGTCCAACACCTCTATTGCATCCCCGCTCCTTCCGCCTCCCGCATAAGCAATGGCAAGATCCCGGTAAATTGCCGTATTTTCCGCATCGTATTCCAAAGCCGTTTCCAATGCTTCTGCTGCTTTGCCATAATCCAAAGCCTCATAATAGCAATTTCCCAACAGCAAATAGAGATTCGCCAGTGTCACCGTATCTTCAGACAATCCATTTGCAAACAACCACTGTATCTTATCGATACAGCCCTCAAAATCGCCCTTCCGATACATCCAAACTGCGCTTTCATAATGTGCCCGCGGATCTTCACTGTCCACGGCAAGACATGCCGCATAATTTTCTTCAAACATAGCTTGGTCATATTCCGCAGCAGCCTCTTCCATCTTTGAAATATACGCGGCATACAATTCCTCCCGCTCCATACGGCTGATATTCTTTCCCGCAAAAAACAAGACAGCGCCTGCCAGCAAAGCAGCAAACGAAAGCAGCAGTTCCATCCTCTGTTTCCACAATAAACGTTTATATCTTCCGTCCAGTTTGGCAATCTGATTCAATGCTTCCAACATTTTCACCGCTGACTGGAAGCGGTCTTCCTTTTTATATCCCATGGCTGTCATGAGAATATAAGCAAATGCTTCCGACGACAGTTCACTCAGTTCTTCCATGTCCAGCTCCACCCTGCCATCCTCTGGTCGCCTGCCCGTCAGCAGATGATACAGCGTGGCGCCCAAGCTGTATATGTCGGAACGTACATCAATCTGATGCTCCGGATTGTCAACAAATATACTGTCCATAGTAGTATCCAAGACTTCCGTTTCCTGTCCGTCCCCTGTCTCTTCCGTCAGACACAACGTTTCTGTCACATTACCTGTTTCCGGTATCTTTCCTCTTCCCACTTCCTTCCCCGCTTGGCTCTTCAGCCGCTCCTGAATCTCCAGCACCAAGGCTTTCTGCTCCGGCGCCGCATATCCTTTGCTATAACCAATGGCCATAATTTCGTTTTGTTCAAAGAAGCCGGAAATATTAAAGTCAATCAGACAGACGTTATCCTCCGGTGTCAGCATGACGTTGGCGGGTTTAATATCCCCATGCAAAATGGGGATATCCTGCCCATGCAGATAAACCAACGCCTCACATAATTGCCGTGCATATTTTACCACTTTTTCTTTTGTAAACCTGACATCCCGGTTCAGCAGTTGCTGAAAAGACTCTCCGGGTATAAAATCTATCACCGTATAGACCTCATCCCCGGTATCCAGAAAATCATACACCTGCGGCAGATAAGAATTATGAAGATTCTTTAATATATTGACTTCTTGACGGTTTTTTAATTCATTTTGGGATTTCATATGCATTCTTTTAATGACGACTTCCTTCTGCAGCCGTTTGTGGTACGCCTTATAAACCGAACCGCCTCCGCCCTCCCCAATCTGCCCGATAATATCATATGTCTCCTTTAGTTTTTCCTGAATGTTTGCCGTAACATCTTCCATACCTGTTCATCCTATCTTTCCGCAACTGCATGACACTGTTTTCCCATTCTCCGCCTGTTCCCGTTCCGATTTACCTATTCTATTCTGTTCTTCCATCTGCATTTTTCCTTGGCCGGTACTTCTTTTCCGTCTATATTATTCTTTAGTTGGCACCTCTCTTCCGCCTGCATTTTTCTTTGGCCGGCACTTTTCTTCCATCTATACTTTTTCTCCACGTGTGCCTTTCTTTCATCTGTACTTTTCTCTATTCTTTCCCTACATTTACGGATTATCTTCCGCCTCTACAGCGGTTGCCACATTTCCTGATACGCTTCCAGCAGGCTTGCTTCCCGCATTTTCGTCCGGTTCTTCTCCTTCCGCTGCCCCTACAGCCTCGGTTACTCCTGTCCCTTCAGCTATTTCTTCCGCCAAGACCGTTTCCGCTTCTTCTTCGGAACTTTCTGCAATCTCTATAATTTCCCTGTTATGCTCATCCAACTGAAGCATTTTCATACTGTATATATTTGTATTGTCATATGTATACGGCGCACGTTCCTCCGGTCCATAGCCATCTCCCGGATAAATCTTATCTGTAGAGAAATCAATATAATTTAGCGGCTCTATTACACCGTTTTTAATGTTGAAAACATGCCACGTCGTGCCCGGCGTATTAGGCACCGATGCCTCGTAAACCAGCCCTTCTTGCCCGTATACCTGAACTTTCGCACCGGATTCACTCAATACCATATTCCCTCCGCCCGAATAATTGTGTACAATATATCGCTGTTCTTTTGTAGTGTCAATATTGGCTGTGATTGTTTCCGGCCCATAGCCGCCCATGTGATCGATATCCAATGTTACCGTCTGTGAAAGATTCCTCCACCGGAACCAGCAAACATGATATATGGAGCCGTCACTATCCTCTCCAAAAAAGTGCGAATCCAGAATGGAAGGTTGTGCCCCCCAGCTCATTACAATTCTATATTGATTTTCACTATGGAGCAAAGGAGACATGGCGGCCTGCGTTTTATATTCCTTTCCAAACACTGTCAAAAACTGATATAGGGCAACATACCCATCTTTCTGAACGGAAACCGTATAATAACCTGCATGCGGAACCTCTATCAAAGCTTTTCCATCGGCATCTGTTTCTCCCGTTGCTACAGGATTCCCCAATTGTTCCGTATTTACAAACCCTTCGTAAAAATCAACAATGGCATTTCCTACTGCGCCTGCAGTGACCGCATCCATTATGTTTATCTTTACGGAAGTCTTTTCTTTTCCCTGCTCCGCCGTCAATAAAATAGGGTTATAATAAAAAATTTCCCCATTTACCACCTGTATCTCTTCCTTATGAAGTTCCACAAAATCCGCTCCTGAAAATATTGCCACATATTTCCCCGGCTTCAAGGAAAGCAAATAATTTCCGCCCTCATCCGTAACTACAGTTTTTCCTTCGCTACTTTCCAAATCCCCTGCCGGTTTCAACGTCACCTTAATATCCGGCAATGGCATGTTATTATTTGCATCCCTTACAGTTCCGCTGATACCTGTCGTTATTGTCTCCTCATCTTTATCGGCACTGTCATCCGGCGTCTCTCCCGACCCGCCATTATCTGTACCATTACCGGAATCGCCGGAACTGCTTCCATTCTCTTCCCCATTGTCATCATCCCCGTTTTCCTGCCCGCCGGAACCGCTGTTTCCGGTCTCCGGATTCTCTCTGCGCCCGCCTTCTCCATCCGGCTCCGCCGGCACCGGCACTGCCAACGGAATTACTTCCCCGGCTCCTGCCGGAACCAACGGCTTAACCACAGGCAGTATTGCTTTTTTTGCTGTCTCATCCTCTGTTTCGGCTTTCGGCAGCGGTTCCGGTTCCTCATCCACATTCTCCTGATTCTCCGTATTCTCCGCATGGCTGCCGTTATCCTCCTGTGACGTATCATAGCCCTCCAATAAAGTCAGAAGTTCCCCTGAACCGGTATTCTCATATCCTTCCTCCAATACCTTTATGTAACTCTCCATATTTCCGTCGGAAAAATATAAATCTGCAAGCTGTGTATATACATCCGGTTCCTGCGGCAGCATCCCCTTTGCCTTCTCCATTACTTCAATTGCCTTGTCCGGCTGTCCCAATGCCATATAAGCATCCGCCAATCCCAGATAAGCATCGAGACAATAAGGGTCAATTTCCAAAGCAGCCTCATAGGCTATCACAGCATTTTCATAATCCATCTCAGCCACATATCTTTTCCCCAAATCCAACTGTTCCTGCAAGTCATTTCCGTCTGAGCGGCCTGTATTCACCATCACCAAAACAACTGCCGCAATAACTGACAATGCCAGCAAGGCGCCGATAAACAACTTTGATTTCCATACATTCTTCATTCTCTTTCTCTCCATTTCAATATTATCCATTTATTCCCGCGAGCAACGAGCCAAGTGATTGCTTAAAACCAACCAAGGGTTGGTTTTGGCATATTGGCAACTGCCGCGAGGGTCAAATACCGCCCCTTGGGGCGTTTCAAGTTTGATGCCCCGCTGCTTGCGGCGGGGTATTTGACTCCGATGCCTGTAACTACTTTCCATGTTTTGAGAACACAAAATCCTCATTGGCAAATTTCAAAACCATACCGTCATAGACCGATTCCCGGACTCCCGGCCGAAGGCGCCGCCCGTTGATAAAGCTTCCGTTTTTCGACTGATTATCTTCCAAATAATATTCGTTATTCATACAGAGCAACACGGCATGGCTCCGGCTGATGGCGTGATTATCATAAATACAAATGTCTGCGGCTGACCCGGAACCAATGATTGCCCGTTCTTTCTTCATCCGGTAAACCGCCCCGTCCCTTCTGCGAATCAGACAAGGCGCGGGCTGGCATTCCGGCTGTTCCGGCAGCAACATAGTGCACTCCTCATCCTCCTGCATCCCTGGCTCATTCCCCTGCCCTATCGCCAATCTATCCGTCTGCCCTCCGGCATCATAACCAGACTGCCCGTTTCCGTACGTCATACCCATAGGCTCCGGTATCATAACCGTGCTTTCATAGCTTTCATACAAGCCATTTGGTTTATCTCCGCCCACGCCTCCTGCATTTCCGTCTGTTCCGGCCTGCACCTGGCATCCCTCTCCCGTATCATCCGTCCGTTCTTCTTTCTTTTGTCCCGGCATTAAGAACCCATTCCGTTTAAGAGAACCCCCCTGCTTTTTGCCGTCCCTTTTGAAGAAACTTTTTTTCCCTTCTTTGGCGGATTCCTTTTTTCTTTTCTCCTTCTTCTCCGAACTCTTTTCTATGCCTGTTTCCTTCTCACCATTTTCCGGTATGCTCTGTACCGGTATGGAAACGGCCGTTTTCCCTCCCGGCTCCCTTCCCGGGATATTGACCAGCGGAATTCTTGTACCGGACGGCATTTTCTTTAAAGTCTCCTTTTCCGTTTCCCTATTCACGGAAGTCACGCCCCTGCCTACTTCCTGCGACCCGGACGCTGCCGCCCCTTTATTCTCCCATGCTCCCGCAGCCGGCTCCCCTTCCAAAGAATGCCCTTCCGGAACGGTTCCCGGAATTCCTGCACACTTTTTCAATAATTCCCTAAAATCAGACATTTTCCTTATCCCGCCCCTGCTGAATGCATTCAGGATGTCAAACAGATAAGTATCCCTTTCCTGATAATCCGGCTGTACTCTGCCAACAATTTCCTGCAAAAACATAATCTGGTCTTTCCTGAACATAGAATCAAACGGCAAATACAGCAGCATACAGTTCCCCTGCCTGTCCAGATAAACATATTCCAAATCCAAAAGCAAATGTCCCATATCAAGCATATAGGCATCCGCCTCTTCAAACGCATTGGCAAGGCTGTTGAATACCGGCAATACATCCCTCTTCATCCTAGGCCGGGCAAGCCATCCGCTCAGTTTCAGAAAACCGGTAATATTAAACTGCACAAGCCGCCTGTCATCTCTCCTGACAACTTGCGTCTGCACAATATTTACCATACGGTTATGAGCCATCATTTTTAAGGCAAACGTATCCGCTTTTAACTGCTCCCCCATATCCGCCACAAGATATACCGTTTCTCCCACATTATGCTGTCGCAGCATATAACCGGGTTCCCGAAAATCTGCGGTTGGGAAATTTCCATTTGAAAAGCCCTCATTCACATAACTTCCGTTTAAGAAATTTCCATTTCCAAAATTCCCGTTATTAACCTCCATATTCCGTTGCCTCCTATCGTCCGCGCTTTTTCTCTTTCGCTCTGTCAGTCCATAACCTTAAGCTGCAGCAATGTCCATGTACCGCCATGGCACACCGGCGCAACCCCGTCTTCCGTCATCAGCCCGGCATCGTCGAAAACCGGCCGGATTGCCATATAATTATTTTCATCGATATAGCCCCAGATTCCCTTTTCCCTCACCGCCGCATAACCGTTGGTAAAAGACTTCGCTTCTTCATAAACACAGTCAATCCTCCGGTTTTCCTCTTGATCCACGTAGCCCCACTTTCCTCCGATGCAGACCGCACACATGGCATCCGACTCAAATGCCTTTATGCCGTCGTAAACCTGCCCGGATATCCTTTCCCCCTTCTCATTTACAAAGAAAAAAACATCCCCTTGCTTTACCGCCGCCATTTTATTCACGCTGCATAGCCCTTTGCTGTTCCTGGCCACATCATCAAAGATGAAATCCGTAATCAATTCCCCGCTCCGGGCAATCAGCGCCCATTTCCCGCCTTTCCTCACTGCACCGAAACCTTCGGAAATAGGCGTTGCCTCCTCATAGGCGAATTCTGTCTTAGGCTTGAAATTTCTGTCCAGATAACCGTATTTCCCGTCCTTCTGCGCCACTATCCTGCTCTGGGAAACAATCCCGATAAAAGCATAAGCCTCCTCAGGCGCCTTTGTCTTGTAGCCTTTGCTGTTAATGAAGAAACAATCCTCCCCGTCCCTGACCGGAATGGACTTAGTGTCCTTTCCGTCAAAGCCGATTTCATCATAGACCGCCTCCACTGCCGGCTTACCGTCCAGCCCAAGCAGCCCTTTCTTCCCTTCCTGCTCATATACCGCATAGCTTCCGGCAAAATCATAAATCCGTTCATAAGCACAGGCACGTTCCACATACTTTCCTTTTTCGCTGTCATAATATTGCGTCACAATCTCACTGTCCGGATACTTTTCATACAGGCCGCTTACCAAATCAATCACACTGTCTTCCGAAAGATTCTCCTTCGTAAATTCATACAGCTTCACCACGTCACGTTCTACCGGGCCAAAGGCCGAGATAATGGCATTCAGCTTCTTCCGGTATTCCTTATAATCCCCCATGGCCAGATAAGCATCCGCAATATGCTCCTCCAGCTCAAGAGTCTCCCCTTTTACCCCCTTCGCCTCCTCATACTGTCCGACGGCATCCAGATACAGGCCTTTCTCTTCCAGACGGCGTGCCTCCGCCATCATATCATTGTATTTTTTCTCATTCCCTATCCATGCGGATAAGGTGACATACCATGCAAGTCCCAGCAAAACAACCATGACAATAGAAAGATTCTTTTTCATAAACTCACCTATGCTCCTATTAACAGAATGACCAATGTACCCAGCGCAAGAAAGGGACCGAAAGCAATTTCATCCTTCATGCCCTTTTTCCCGCACAAAACCTGACTCCCCCCGTATATGGCGGAAAATATCAACGCTGCCACCATGACCAAATACGTGGTTCCCGCTCCCAGACAGGTTCCGATTACCGCCACCAGCTTCACGTCCCCCATGCCCAATGCATGTCCGGACAATACATATGCAAGATAAAAGACAGCGCCGCTGATTACGCCGCCCAGCAAAGTAAATTTCAGGTTCTCCATCCTCATCGCCGGGAAAACAAACATCTCTGCCGTAAACAACGCTCCCCTGCAAAGCAGGATATAGAGCAGCCACCGGTTAGGAATTCTTTTTTCCTTTGCATCCTCTCTTGCAATAGGGAAAAGGAGCGACAGCAGCAGCAGATAGCGCACCGCTTTCAGCGGCCCATAGCCATACTCGGAAAACAGCCATGTCAGTGCGCCGCAGAACGCAAAACAGACCAAAAGGGCAATCCCCCTCTTCCCGTTCATGCACAGAAGATATCCTGCCCTGCCGGTGCCTTTTTCCGTTTTCCCATCATACAGACATACCAAATTCCATAAATAACATAAAACCGCCGATGCCATTGCCACTAAAACCAACATACGCTCACCATAGTGCTGTCTTCGCACATACCTTAAATCTTCTCGGTTCCAATTCAATCATCCCTAAATGGAAATCTATCGTATATACAATGGTGACTTCCAGTTCCGGCATGCCTCCCCCGGCCGCATTGGCCCACCGGCTGTCGCCGAATTCCAGCCCTCCCATGCCTCCCTCGATTCCCAAATCCTTCAGATATTCATCCGCGCTTTTGGACGACATATTTTCTATCTGTTCTTCCACAATGCTTTCCGCCAAAGCCTCTATTACCAAGTCGCTCAGCAGATTGGCTCCCAAAGTCTTCACCAAACTGAACAGATTATCCATAAGCGCGTCCGTATCTCCGAAAAAGTCCTGTGCATGCTGCCCTGCCTGCTGCACCGAACCGATCACATCCCCGCCTTCCGACAGCACTGTCCCCACGCTTCTTATGTCGTCCACCAGCTTCGCCGCATCTGCCTGAAATGCCGCCGCCTGAGACGAAGTGCTGACCCGCTTGTCCACAATGCCCGTCTTCGTCAGCACATAGCTGTACTGGGATATTTCCCTGGCTGCTTCGTTGGCGGCATACTGCAGAATCACCTGCGCCCTGACAATCTGAATCAAATCCATCATCGCCAGATAAAACAGAAGGAACAGAACGAGAAAAACGGAAGCTTCCAAAGTTATGCTGCCTTTTTCCTTTCTCCCGATTTGTTTTATCCGGGCTTCTTTTGCCCTGATTTCTTTTGTTCCGGTTTCTTTTGCCCTGATTTTTTTTGTTCCGGTTTCCTTGTCCTTGATTTCCTTTTCCCCTACTTCCTTTTCCCCAATTTTCTTGTCCACAGTTTCTTTTACCCTTGCTTTCTCGTCCTTGGTTTCTTTCACCTTGGCTTCCTTGTCCTTGGTTTCTTTATATCTTGACTTCCTCTTCCCAGTTTCCTTTTTCTCCGATTTTTCTCACCTCAATAACCCTGAATTCCATGATAATTTACCTTAAATGCATCCCTGTCATAAGAGACATCATATCCTGCGCCGCCCAGCTTCTGCATAAAAAACGTATCTATATATACGGAAGCATCCACGGAAATCATCGTATGCATTTCTTTCAGCGTATTCTCTGGCTTGGCCTTTTTATCGGTCATGTTCAGTTCTATGCAGTCCGCTGCCCTGCCTAACAGCTTGGTCTGCTGAGAGGGAATATACATATTGACGCAGACCAGTATCCATAAATAATCCTCATAAGTGAAACCGGAATCATCCGTACTGTAAGCCGCCCCCGGAGTCCCCAGCCATGTTTTCCAGCTGCTGGGCTGTTTTACTAACGGCACCGGCTTTCCCTTCGTCAGGTCTATCATATTGTCCACTGTCTCTATGGTAGCCACTATCGCCAGCAGCGCACTTTTTATGGCCGCCCTGCCCAAGAATCCCACGGGAAACAATGCCGCTATCGTCCGTGCCTGACGGTTCAGCGTGCCGTCCGTAAAAGCAAAGGACATATTGAATACATAATTGGCGGCAAAGATAATCGCCTTTGTCTTATTGACATTGCTCCTGGCATTGGGGCTGCCCCAAAGGATATATTCCACCTCCGCACGGTAAATGGCATTTTCTTTCATGGCTGCCCTGCTCAATGATTCCGGATCCCCAATCTCGTTTCCGTCCCGCTCACGGTTTACCGTATAATAAGAAAACATGCCCATCACATATTCCGTACAGTACAGAGGCTCCAATACGGCTTCCCCCACCCCGGCCATCTTCGCCCCCAAAGAAGACATTTCTTCCATAGCGGCATTATCCTGATTCAGATTATTGCTCCCGCTTTCGGATGCTTTCTTTCTGGAACCCTTATCCTCCAAGCTTCCCTCCGCCTTTACGGAACTGCCGGCATAGTCCGCACCCGGAGCAACCCCTAGCCATACGGTAGGCAGTTCATTGCCTCCGATGCTCCTTACATTCTCATCCGCAATATCTTGAGAGGTCAGCAGATTTTCCAGTTCGGTTTTCTTCTCTTTCAGCTTATCTTTCCACTTTTTTGCCTCTTCCTTAGCCGCCTCTTTATCTGCACCGTCCGCTTTGCAGTAAGTATTTTTCAGCTTTTCCACAAAAGGATCCTGTGTGTCCACGTCCAAATGAATTGTTCCTGACAGAGCCATGACCGTAGGGGAGTTATAACGCACCATAAAATCCTCTGCCGCTCCGATTATCTGGCCGCTTTCGGCAATCTCCCCGTAACCGGCATCCCCCATGAAGACTGCCTTGGAGGAAATATCATAATCTACACGGCTGCCCACAAAAGTCACCTGATCCAGAGTTGCCACGACTTCATCAAAGTACGTCCGGTTTTTCACAATTTTCTCTTCAAAATCGGCAATCGTCCCGCCGTCTTCAAACAGCCCGCTTACTTCTTCTATGCTTTTCTGATATGCCTCTTTGGACTTCCCATTAGACAAATTACTGACTGCATCCTTCCAATTTTCATATTTTCCTTGGCAGTCGGAGATCTTATCCTTGATTTCGTTCAGTTTGTCCAAAATGTCCGTACAGTTATCGCTCCCTTTGTCCGCACATTCCCACTGTGCATGCATGGCCATAAAAGAACTCTCCACCAGTTCATCCAGCTGCCGCCCCGTGTTTTCGATTCCTTCCTCCATATTGGCCAAGGCATTTTCATAGTCCGAAATCAGCCGTTCCGTCTCCTGATACTCGTCGCTGTCCTCATCCAGATTTTCCAGCAGTTCCTCCGGCTCTTTCCCCTGCATGGCATTGGCGATTCGCTTCATCTTAATCAGGTTGGAAGCATTATCCGCCGTAATAGTTCCCACGTCGCAGCTTAAATCAACCATCCGTTCCATCAGGCTTTTCATATCCCCCGACGCGCTGTCCGTACAATGCAGCATGCGGTAGTAAGCCACTGCCAGCATTGTAATCCTGCCGTAATTGTTTTCCGTAGCCGACAACAGCTGAATCAGCAACTGCTCCGTGCCAATCTGATTCACATAATGAATCTGGCTGTCCACCAGTTCGTTCAGTTCATCCATCAGCTGCTGCATGTCGTTCAGTTCTTTTTCGAATTTCAGTTCCGCATCCGCCGCAGCCCGCTCTTCCGCCAGCGTTTCCAGTTTTCCCACCTTGCCTTCGATTGCCCGGTTCACAAGCGTCACGGGTGCACGGTATTTCATATATTCCAATACTTCCTGCTTAAAGACCTCCGTTTGATATATTTCCGTATCCACCATATCGGAAGCCGAAAATCCGCCCTCCGTCAGTTCCAAATATACCAATGCCTTACTGAAGTCCTCCTGCGAAACGCCGCAGGCATTCAGGGACATCTCAAAGCAGTCCTGCATAATGCTTTCCACCTCTTCGGCAGTATCTGCCATTGCCAGCAGTCCGTAGGTTTTATTCAATTCTTCGTGATAATTGGACAAAGCCGCATTCATGGCCAGATCCCCTGCTCCCGATATCAGATTCTTGCTGGCCAGAATCCTGCTTCCGTCAACCATTACCCCGCTGAATATGAAAGTCGGGATTAAAATCAATGTGAGGAACACGGCAATCGTCCCTTTTTGTCTTGTGCAAAAATTTACCATCTGAATCCCCCATTCCTGCCCGCCATGGCAGACTGTTTCCTGTGCTCCATCCGGATAGAAATCGGATTTCTGCTTTGCATGGTTCGTGCCGGTGCAAGGCAAAATTTCGGCGGCGATGCGGTGCATCGACCGGAAATTTAAAATACATACTTCCTTATGCCGTCCATAATCTTTTCCAAATCTCCGCGGATACCCAGTTTTTCGCTTACAATCGTAATCGCATCTCCTGCCAGATCTGCCAGACGCACGAAAGTAGCCGGATCCAAAGCCACTGCCGATGCCGACTGCTTATAGGCCAGGGAATCCGGATAGCCAAAATACCGCATGACCCCCGGCGTGGGGAAGCGGAAGGTTACTTCCGCCATAATCTGCGTGGAAAACAGCCCTCGGTCAATATAGACCGTATTTTCGGCATAAGCGCCGCCGGCCAGCAGCAAAGTACTTTCCGCCACCGTATCTATGAAGTTCTGCAATTCCCCCTGACTTGTCCACGCCCCGTAACCGGCCAATTCCCGGTAAAGTACCCGTAAATCCCTGTGGGTGGCTTCATAATAGCGGTTCACCTCCGCAGGGGCGGACACAAAATCAATCGTCTTCGCATCATAATCCCCCAGTTCCTGATAGCCCGGGGTTGCCAAGACATGCGCTCCCTGATGAGCCACCCGCTGTACCTGATAGAGCATTGCCATCTCCTGCAGCTTAAACAGTCCCAGATAAATCAAGGCGAATACTGTCAGCAATACAATGGGGAAAACAATGGCCGCTTCTATCATGACCGCACCTTTTTCTTTTTCCATAACGCAAATCCTGTCATCATTTTCTCAGAGAATCAGCCAATGAAATCCATCAATTGTATGAATACATTTTCAACTGCCACCGTTAACTGATCTTTAAAAATTGCAGCTATCGCAATCACAATTACCATGATCAAAATAATGGATACAAAATTCGCATCGCCCTCTTCGCTTAAAAGTTCTTCCAGCTTTTCCTTAAGATACCGTTCCGCCCCAAGTCTTTTAATCTGTAAAAATCCTCTCATCTCTGTTCCCTCTCTTTCTTTTTCCATCTTATATGTAACGTATATTCCTCCGCAGGCTTTCCGCAGACATTATGGGAAATCACAGCTGCCTGTCCTTACACTCCTTTTCGCAACTTTACTCAGGCTTTCTCCTGCTTCTTCCTTTCCCTCTGCCCGCCGCGGAGCCGGATGCCCGTAATGCCTATCCCGGCCACCCGTCTTATAACCCCGAAATAATCGGAGCCATAATCATAAATAATATGCCGATAAAGATAATGACTGTCGGCATCAGCAGCTTGGCATTGGCTTTTTCCCCTTGGTGCTTCACCATATTTCGTTTTTCCAGCCAAAGTTCGTCTGCCATATCCTTTAAAAACATTGTCAGTTCCGCCGCACCTTTTTCCAGTCCCTGAATTACCATGGATGAAAATTTCCTGATTTCTTTTATGCCGCACCTTTCCCCAAATTCCCGATAAGCCGCCGCCTCCGACACCCCGTTATTCAGCTGCGCCGCCGTCAGCTGCATTTCCTGGAACAGGACAGCATCGGACTGACCGGCAACCAAGTTCCATGCGTCCCTTAGCAGCATCCCGGAGTTGACCAACAGAGTCATTTTTGATAGAACCTGCGGAAAGTCCGCAAGAATCTCTTCCCTTCTTTCCGTCAGCTTGTCCTTGAAGCTTTCATTCATATACCATATGAAAATTGCGGCAATGACCACGCCGAAAAACAACGCCAACGGATTATTAGCTAGCAGCGCCAACAGGAAAATAACGGGCAGCACCGTAATCACATAAGTAATTTTCCCCCCTACGGATACATAATAATAATATTCCGCATACTTTTTTCCGTACACCTCCGACATCAGCTTCACTTTCTTTCTGGCAGCGTCCGATTTTATGTTAAAATGAATTATCTCCATCACCTGAAAGCCGATATAAAACAATTCGCATAAATAATAATCGTCTCTGTTGATGGATGAAGTCACTTCCTCGAACTTCTCCTCATACCGCAGGGCAATGACCAGCCAGAACAGCACCGCAGCGGTTGCCGGCACCAACATCACCAGCTGAAACGTACTTTGCATTTTCCTCTTCTCCCTTCCTTAGGAACTGTCAAGAAATAACTTTTCAATAGTGCGCAGGATTTTTCTTCGAGAGTGCCGCTCAAAAATCAGGCGCATAGCGGGCTATGTAACTGATTTTTGAGTGGTGCTGTCGGAGAAAAAGACAAGCAATATGAAAAGTTATTTTTGAACAGTTCCTTACCTTATCCCTTCTCCTTGCCTTAACCTTATCCTTTCTTTTCCTTTCTTTTCCTTCCTTTTCCTTATTCTTCCTTTTCCTTATTTTTTCTTTTTCCTATCTCTTACTCACTTTCCTCTGCCTCCCTTTTTTCTTTCCTGCAAACACTTTTCTTTCCTACAAACACTTTTCCGCATATTTCTCCTATTGCCCTGCCCTATACTTTGATATCCGTAAACTTTCTGCCAAGGTAGTAAGCCAAGTAAAACATACTAAGCGCAACCAGTTTAATTATCACATTGACCGGCGTATTGGAAGCAGCCGTCAGGTCACTCCCCATCCCTCCCAAACTTATGAGGATGATCAAGGGCATAATCATCATAATATTCAGTTCATTCTTGTTTCCCGCAATCATTGTCTGAATTTCCATCTCTATCTCGATTTTGTCATTAATCACATCCCGGGTGGACGCTATAATATTCTGAATATTTGCCCCCTGCCGCAAAGACACCCTGAAAACGTCTGCAAAACTGGCCACATCCTCCAAGCCGCTTCTTTGGGCAAAATTAGTCAGCAAATCTTCAATATTAATATTGCTTTCCATTCCGGCAACAATAATGGCCAGTTCCGTGGTAATATCCGCCTGTTCCCCGTAAATCTGTTCCAAATCGTGCCAGGCATCCCGGAAAGAGTCCAGTGTATTTTTGCCCGTAGCATAAGATGAGGTAAGCGATTCCAGCAAATCCTTGAACTGCAGCAGCAATTCCTTAAGCCTCTTTTTCTTCCTGCTTTCCCGGTAAATTCCCTGTGCCAGCAATGCCACTGCCGCTGCTGCCACTGCGGTTACCGCAATGTTTTTAAAGAACAGCCAAGACACAAGCCCGCCTATGCCTGCACCTATGGCTCCGGCCGTCACCCGGTCCGTTACGGACATACGGTAAATATGATAATCATCACCGCCGCCTATCAAAGCTTCCAACGGCTCATAGTTTTCTTCCTTTTTCTTAAAGAACACCATATCTCTCTTTGCATTTCCTTTCTCTATATCTTGCCCTTATATCCCATCAGCTTAAGCTTAAAATCATTAATCAGCGGATGTTCCGTCCTTTTCAGCGTCCCCGCCACCCGTTCCAGCGTAGAATTCTCATCCTCCTGAAATACATAAAGAGGGTTCAGCTGTATTGCTCCGTTTTCATACGTTACCACTTCCGTAATTTCCATTGTTTTTCTGGTGCGGTCCCGCAGTCTGGAAAGATGGATAATAATATCCACCGCCGATGCAATCTGCTGCCGCACCGCATCCAGCGGCAGCCCTTCTGCCCCTGTCAGCACCATGGTTTCCAATCGGCTCAGCATATCTCTGGTAGAATTGGCATGCCCTGTGGAAAGGGAGCCGTCATGGCCTGTATTCATGGCCTGCAGCATATCCAGCGCCTCTGCGCCGCGGACTTCGCCTACTACAATGCGGTCCGGACGCATACGGAGGGCTGACTTAATCAAATCCCGGATAGTGACCGCCCCAACCCCCGCCGTATTGGCATTCCTCGTTTCCAAGCTGACCAGATTATCCACATTGGCTATCTGCAATTCCGCCGAATCTTCTATCGTAATCACCCTTTCATCGGACGGAATGAAATTGGAAATTGCATTCAGGAATGTGGTCTTACCGGAACCAGTCCCGCCGCAGATAAAAATATTATACTTAGCCTTTACCAACAGCTTCAGCACCTCCGCAATCTGCGGCGTAATCGAACCATACCGAATCAGTTTCTCCACGGTCATGGGTTCCTTGGAAAACTTTCTTATCGTCACAATCGGCCCTTTCAATGAAATAGGCGGCAGCACCACATTCACACGGGAACCGTCCGGCAGCCTTGTGTCCACAATAGGATTGGCCTGATTCACTTCCCGCCCTGCCTGCGCCACAATCCGCTGAATAATGTCCTGCAGCTTTTCCTCACTTTCAAACTGCTCCTCCATTTTCATCAGCCTGCCGGATTTTTCGATAAATATTTCCTCCGGCCCGTTTATCATAACTTCAGTGACAGTGTCGTCATAAATGATAGTATCCAGAAGCCCGAAGCCCCGGATGGAACTGATAATCCGATCTGTCAGGAAAGCCTTCTCCCCGATGGACATATATTTCCCGGCATAATACATATCCACCTCTTTCCTGACCTGACTCTCCAGCACATCGTCTTCCGTTTTTGTCAGGTTAATATTTTCCAGTATTCTTTTCCTTATATATTCCTGCGCCTCGGACTCCTGCGCCCCCGCATTTTCTTCCTGCCTCATAAATTGCCTCTGCATATTCTCTGCCTCTGCAAACACTACCGCATGCCCTGCAGCAGTTCCATGTCCGCCAGCTTATTGACAATCCCGGCAAAATCGCCGTTTTCAATCAACGGGAAAGCTCCCCCTATGCGAACCTGCGAAACCTGCTCCGGCAGGCACGCACTCTTCAATGTCTTGTTAAAATAAATCTGTATTTTTGATATAATATCCACTTGTTTCGTTTCTTCCACTGTCTGCATATATTCCAGATAACGCTGCAGCTTCTGTTCTGCCGGTTCGCCCTGCTCCGCCACCATAACGATGCGGTTTGCCATGGACAGCACCGCTACCTCCCTATCATGTATCCCGTTCCCCAAATCAATGACAACCTTGTCATAAGTTTTTGACGCTTCTATCGCTTTCAACAGTTCTTTCATGTCATCCGGCGAAACAGTCTGTAAATCCATAGGATTTTCACACTCCTTAAAGTAATAAACCCCCGATTCATCCCTGGACACCGAACTTTCTATTTTCAGTTCCAAAGTATTCCGCCGGCTTTTGATTGCATAGACCAATTCATCCAACCCCGGCTTTTCCTCCCCGGTAAAGCACAGACCGCAGGAACCCAGATTTTCCAGATTGAAATACAGCACTTTTTCCATCCGGCAGTAAGCCTTTGCCGCCGCGCAGGCAAGGGTCGAAGCACCGGTGCCGCCCCCGGCGGACACAAAGGCAAGGAACGAGGTTTTTCCGCTGACAATGGACAGATTTTCATAATGCACATGTTCTTTTTTTGCATATAAATCCAACAAGTCCCTATAAATCCGGTCAGCCCTCCTATACTTCTCAATATACTGCCGGCCTTCCTCCTGTCCGCCGGCTTCCTCCGTCAGATAAGCCCAAAGATGCCCCTCCGTCCATCTACCGTCCAATTCCTGCATCTGCACCTGCATTTCCCCTCCCACCAATATAAGATCGGCGGCATCCGTCCGGAAAATCTGCGGCAGATAAGAAGAATCCGTATAGACATTCCATTGAAATTTATCATAATAATGGGAATTAAAATAATTCACCAGCTTTTCGCAATACAGCACGTCTTCCGAACAAATAAACACATTTATTTTCATAACAAATCCCACACACTTGTTTCACAAAGCAGACTTTTTGAAACAAGTGTATTATAATCAAAAAGGAATGAAATTCTTTTGTCTTTTAAGGAGAAACTTACTATCGGAAAGCGGATTTTTTATGTATCAGAAAGTCTACATTTTAAAACAAATTTTTCCAATTTTATTCAGCCGTTCCCTTCCTCATATTCCTTACATCTCCGATAGAAGGTGGAATAGCTGATATTCAGCACCACTGCCGCATTGCGCGCCGAAATCCTCCCGTCCCTCCATTCCTCAAACAGTTCCTCAAACCTCCCCGGTATCTCCATCTTCTTTCTGCCAAACCGGACGCCCTTCCGCTTAGCAAGGGCTATCCCTTCCGCCTGCCTGCTTTTAATAAACGAATGCTCCGTTTCTGCCACATATGCCAAAATCTGCAAAACCAAATCCGATACAAAGGTGCCCGTCAGATCTCCGTTCACGGATGTGGTGTTCAGCAGCGGCATGTCAATTACGATAATATCCGCTTCCAGTTCTTTCACAATCTTGCGCCATTCTTCGAGAATCTCCTGATAATTCCTGCCCAGCCTGTCTATGCTCTTAACGTAAATCACATCCCCCTTTTTCAGCCGTTTCATCAGTTCATGATAAGCCGGGCGCAGGAAATTCCTCCCCGACACCTTATCCACATATATATCTTTTTGCCGTATCCCCTCCTTCCGCATTGCCTCCAGCTGCCTTTCCGGGTTCTGATCCTTGGACGAAACCCGGACATAACCATACTTTGCCATATCTCTTCCTCCGTCTTATTTATTGGGAATCCGAAAAGCCGTTTCTTCCATTACCAAACACCTCTTCTTATAATAAAGAAAGGATGCTTCCGGCATACCCGCACTGCTGCATGTCCGTTGATTCCCTATAATAAAAGATACCCCAAAATTTATGTTCTATTTTGCCTTTTATTCCCGCAGCATATGCCCATGGCGACAAGCCAGCCGTGTTTCTATTGCTTTTTATTTTGCTTATATTGCAAGTCAGTCAGCAATGATGTACTAGAGCGTGTGCGCCACGTCAGCGGCATATCTCATCTGCACAGGGCTTTGCATAAAAAAAGCACTTACTTTCTATCAGTAAATGCTTTAAATCTCTAGAGCGTGTTTGAAAAATGCTTTCTGTCAGATGTGCGTCACAATTTGTGGGA
>CAJTVK010000057.1 GCA_910579645.1 uncultured Lachnospiraceae bacterium
GGAAAGAGGAAAAATGACAAAAGAGGAAATTGCAGAGGATTTAGATTTGCCATTGAGTGTAGTGGAAAGACTTGAGAATGATTTACAACTGGCATAATGAATTTTGCGGTGGATTGTGAAAGCAGGAACTCATGAAACGGAGAAATCCTGCTTTTATTATATTGATTTTCTTGTTTTGGTATTATTCAACAATAAGAGAAAGGAAAAAACCATTATTACAAGATGTTTTTCACAAAGTTCGTGTCACTAACTTGACACAAGGGGGGTTGAAGGCGATGGAGGAGTTGGCGAAGCTGGAGGCGGAGAGGGGGAATCCTGCTTATCTTAGCGAAGGGAAAGAAGCGGGGGGGAAACGGGAGCGCGTTGCAAACAATGAGATGTGTACGTTTTTGATTTTGAATATTTCTTCTTTGCAGCTGATACCTGTGAATATGATTGCTTACCGGCAGCAGTACGGGAGCGTGAACCCGGCGGGGATCATTGCGCCGGCGATTGTGGCGACGTTTGTGAGTACGTTGACGGCGGTAGTTTATTGTAAAGTGAAGGATGGCAGGCGGAGGGCATGAGTGTTCTCCGCTTTTCGTATTTCTGCATGTCTCCCGTTTATCAGGATGATTTATTGTGTACAAAAACAGAGGAACAGGGTATAATACAAAAATAGAAAACGGAAAAGTAAAAGACGGAATGCAGATAGATATTATTATAAATGCTTCGTTGCCGGAGGAAAGAGAAATTTCGTCTGCTATGGGCAGAATTCTTGATAGAATCTGTGCTTTCCAGTGAGGGAACTGTTGTTTTGGAAAACGATTCTTAGGGGTGGAAAGGCTTATGCAAATAATGCAGAGACTATAGAAGGGAAAGAGATCTATGAAAATTACATATATTGTAAAAAAAATGATCATTTCTAATCTTGGATACATTATAATTATATGCGGCATCATTATCGGCGAAAAAATTAAGTCCGGTGCACCATGGATTAATATCGTCAGGTCAGAGTCTATGAGTATTCTTTTCGTGATTATGACTGCCGTAATTGTAGAATTAGTATTAAGAGTCATCAAAAGAGACTGAACTGCCCATAACTTCCGAACAAGCTTTGGAAAGACGGAAAATTTGGAAAGACGGAAAATTTGGAAAGACGGAAAATTTCGGAAGCAGTAATTGCTTGAAAAAAGAATCTTGTCCGGAAAACAGAGGCAGGCGGAAGAAAGGTTATTATTTGTGATATGGGAAAGAAACGGATACTTCTTATTGGCACGGGAGGAACAATCGCTTCGGAAATGGGGGATAACGGACTGGAGCCGGAACTGACAAGCAGGCAGTTGCTGAGATATGTTCCTGACATTTCCGGAATCTGTGAGATAGACTGCATACAGCTTTTCAGTTTGGACAGTACGAATATTCGGCCGGAACATTGGCTGCGCATTGCAAAATCAATACAGGAAGGCTATGGGCAGTATGACGGTTTTGTAGTAAGCCATGGCACGGATACGATGGCATATACCGCCGCAGGGCTTAGCTATCTTATTCAGAACAGTCTTAAGCCGATTGTGCTGACGGGGGCACAGAAGCCTATCGGATATGATACGACGGACAGTAAGCAGAATCTTAGGGATGCTTTTACGGTGGCCGCGTCAGGCATGTCAGGTGTGATGCTGGTCTTTAACGGTAAAATAATTATGGGAACCAGAGCAAGAAAGACTCACAGTAAAAGCTTTGAAGCATTTTCCAGCATCAATTATCCTATTGTCGGAATGGTGCAGGACGGTCGGCTCATTCAATATATCAGGCCGGAAAGTAAGGCAAACACTAAATTTTATGAAGCACTGGATGCCAAAGTGGCTTTGCTGAAGCTGGCGCCGGGGATTGAATGCGGAGTTTTGGAATACCTTTTGGAACATAACAGTGCATTGGTCATTGAGAGTTTTGGCGTAGGCGGATTGCCGGTTTATGAAACGGGAAGCTTTTATGAGGCAGTCAAAAGAGGGCTGGATGCCGGAAAGACGGTAGTGCTGACGACGCAGGTGGAAAATGAAGGCAGTGATTTGTCCGTTTATCATGTGGGCAGCAGTATCAAGCGGAACCTGCCGATACTGGAGGCCTATGATATGACGACCGAGGCAGTGCTGGCAAAACTGATGTGGATTTTGAGCCTTACAACCGAGCGGAACGAGGTGGCTGAACTGTTTTATACACCGATTGCCTGTGATATTATATCTGTTTTGGAGGGAGGAATGAATGGCTGAAAATGGCAGCCGGTTATTTTCCGTTGGAGAAATTTGAATTTTCATGATACAATGAATGAAACAAAAGTACGGATACGGAAAGGAGCGGCATGCATATGAAATTTAGGGAACTTGGGAGAACCGGTCTGAGGGTCAGTGAAATCGGGCTTGGGGGCGAGTGGCTGGAACGTCACAATACGGAGGAAGTAAAGGCGGTCATAGATACCTGTGAGCAGGAGGGGATTAATATTCTTGACTGTTGGATGTCGGAACCGAATGTGCGGTCGAATATCGGCCATGCAATCAAGGGGCGCAGGGACAGGTGGATTATCCAGGGACATATAGGCTCCGTCTGGGAAAACGGACAGTATGTCAGAACCAGGGATTTGAAAAAAGTCATACCGGCTTTTGAGGATTTGCTTTCGAGGCTTCAGACGGATTTTATTGATTTGGGCATGATTCATTTCATTGACACTGCGGAAGAATTTGATTTGGCTTTAAACGGAGAATTCATGGATTATGTGCGCAAGCTGAAACGGGACGGGGTGATTCGGCATATCGGCATGAGTTCCCATAATCCGGAGATGGTGAAACGGGCAGTCCGTCAAGGGGAGATAGAGATGGTTCTGTTCAGCGTGAACCCTGCTTTTGACATGATGCCGCCGGTGACGGACATAGAGGAATACTTTGCGGAAAAATATGATGAGAAGCTGGGAGGGATAGCGCCGGAACGGGAGGAACTGTATAAACTGTGTGAGCAGAACCGTGTGGGAATTACCGTGATGAAAGGGTATGCGGGAGGCCGGCTGTTCCAGGCGCAGACATCGCCCTTTGGGGTTGCGATGACGCCGGTGCAGTGCCTGCATTACGCTTTGACACGGCCGGCAGTGGCATCCGTAATGGTGGGATTTGACAATCCGCAGCATGTATATGATGCGGTTGCATACGAGACGGCTTCCGAAGAGCAAAAGGATTATGCCAGTGTCCTGGCATCGGCGCCAAGCCATGCCTTTTCCACGGGTCAGTGTACTTACTGCGGGCATTGTGCGCCTTGCCCGTCTAAAATTGACATAGCCATGGTTAATAAATTGTATGATTTGGCAGTGATGCAGGATGAGGTTCCGGGAACGGTCCGCGCGCATTACGGGCAGCTTGGGGCGAATGCGGCTGACTGCGTGGGATGTAAGGCATGTGAAAGCAGATGCCCGTTCCATGTCCCTGTGGCAGAGCGGATGCAGAAGACGAAGGAGTTATTCGGGAATCTTGGAAGATGATGCCGGATTGCCGAGAGCGGGTAATCGCAGCCTGCCGAACTGACTGACTTTGAGGCAAAAGCAGAGAGAGCGGCAATTTCTGTCCGGACGGAGCGGTGGTACTGCTTTGCAGATGGATAAAATGACGAAAAATGCGGGGCTTTTCTGTTGCGATACAGATATTTTTCCATATTCTGCTTGCACCTCATGGCTTTTTTGTAAAAAAGCAATATAGATAAAAAGTAAAGCAATATTAGCATTGTACAAAATGGATAGTATGTTATACTAGACTCATGCAATACATAAACTAAAAGGAGGGTAAAAATGAAAAAGAAAATCGTTAGTTTACTTTTGGCATCCGTAATGGCCGTGTCTTTGTTGGCAGGCTGCGGAAATTCCGGCAATTCCGCTCCGGCGGAGAATGCAGCGCCGGCAGAAGAGGCGGCACCCGAAAAAGAGGAGCCGGCACCGGCAGAAGATACAACGCCGGCAGAGGAAGAGGCTCCTGCAGAAGGTGAGACGGCAGCTGCGGACGGGGCAACGGACTACAGCGGCGTAGAATTGACATTCTGGTCTATGTGGAGCGCCGGGGAACCTCAGGCATTAGTAATTGAAGAGGCGGCAAAGGCTTTCCAGGAGAAGACAGGCGCAACCATCAACATTGAGTGGAAAGGCCGTGACATTAACACGATTATCCAGACTGCACTGGAGTCCGGTGAGAAGATTGATATCTTTGAAGACGACTACTCCAGAATCGCTAAGATTTACAAAGATTTCTGCTATGATCTGACAGATATGGCAGCAGCTGCAGGCTATGATGCACAGAGTTTCAAATGCTTCAATGATGTAGCTACAGGCTGGGCAGGATTCCTTCCCTGCGTTACGGAGCAACCTCAGGTAGGCGGTATCTTCTACAACAAAGATATTTTTGATGACTGCGGCATCACTCCTCCGGCTACATGGGAAGAGTTCCTGACAGCATGCCAGACCATGGTTGACAAAGGTTATCAGCCTCTGGCACTGGACAGCGCATATGCGGACTTCACGTTCGGATATCATCTTGACAGATATTTAGGCGAAGCTGCAATCTCCGAATTGGCAATGAACGGCGGATGGAGCGAGAATGAAAGTGTAGCTAAAGCGGCTCAGGATATCATTGATTTCGTAAAGGCAGGTTATCTTGCGGACGGCGCTCCGGAAGAGTTCCCGTCCAGCCAGAATAAGATTGGCCTGACAGGAAAGGTTGCCATGATTGTCTGTGCAAACTATGTATGTGCAGAGGTTAACAATAACAGCGGCACAGAGATTAACTGGAGCATGTTCAACTATCCTTCTATTGAGGGCGGGGCTGACGCTTCCAACTCTTATGCCGGGGCTAACTCTTTGGCAGTTACGTCTTACAGCGAGAACCCTCAGGCGGCATTTGACTTCCTGATGTTCCTCACAAGCGGTGAATTCGATCAGAAGATGGCAGATTCCGCATCTCAGATTCCTGCCGATCCGAGAAATACGGCTCCCGCTATTATGAACGGTACTGTTGAGACATTACAGGCTACATCCAATCCTCTTTCTTGGAACATGGGATTGAATGATAATGCAGACTTGAAAGCAAGCTTTAAAGAGCTTATCATCCAGTTATATGAAGGTAAATTTGCTACAGGCGAAGATTTTGCTGCTGCAATGGATGCTTTATATTAAGAAGATTTAATCAACGAGGTGGCACTTATGTGGTGCCGCCTCGTTTTCTGATGAGGTGACATATAAATGAAAAAGAGTAAAATGTTAATTATATGTTTTATACTGCCCTGCCTGATTACATTGTTAATTATGTACCTTTATCCTGTAGGCAGAACAGTATTAATGAGTTTTTTCAGTATTGAAAGTGTTACGGCCAGCATGTCTGATTGGAGTTTTAACGGTTTTGGCAACTATTCGAAGATATTCGGAAGCCCTGCCTTTAAAACTTCTATGTGGAATATGCTCCGTATCTGGTTAGTGGGCGGTATTTTTACTCTATCACTTGCCCTGTTGTTTGCCGTAATTCTCACAAGCGGTATCAGGTTTAAAAAGTTTTTCCGTGCGGCAATCTATCTTCCGAATGTTATCAGTGCGGTTGCTTTGGCAACGATGTGGATTCAGTACGTTTATAATAATGATTACGGAATGCTGAACAAAATGCTGAGAATGGTCGGGCTGGAAGGCCAGAAATGGCTCGGTACCGATATGAAATTCTGGGCGATGCTTTTTTCCTTTATTTTTGGTGCGGTTGGTTATTATATGCTGATTTTTATCAGCGGCATAGAAAGAATACCTGCGGATTTGTATGAAGCGGCAACTATTGACGGTGCGAACAAGGTACAACAGTTTCTGAAGATTACAATGCCTCTGCTGAAGGGTATAACGAAAACGAATATTACTTTCTGGAGCGTACATACTACTACTTTCTTTCTCTGGTCGAAGATGTTCTCGCCGGTAGATACGGAAACAACGACGATTGTCCCCGTTGTTTATCTGTATGATACCGTATTCGGCGGGAAGGGCGTGACTACCAGAGATGCCGGTGCCGGCGCAGCAGTAGGCGTTGTCCTTGCATTGATTATTATAGTGATTTATTTCATAATGAATAGGCTGCTTAAGGATGATGATTTGGAGTTTTAAGCAGGGTGTGTTTACTTGTGAGATTTTAGGCGGAAGGCAGTGCATATTGGCATGCCTGTCTGCAGAACGGAGTGAATGATGAGTAAAAAGAAGAAAGTTAAAATGAGGGAACCTGTTAACTGGCGGAAAGAACTGTCGCTTCTCCCGGGGTATATTATTGTAACGGTATGGATTATCTTTACGGCTGCTTTCTTATTTTGGATATTGGGGGCGAGTCTTTCTACTTCAAGAGAAATTTTTTCGGGAGCCGTGTTTAAATTTGAGTCCGGCTTCCATTTGGAAAATTATGTGAACGCATGGCAGGCGCAGAATGTATCGGTATTTTTTGCCAACTCCCTGCTTTATGCGGTGGTGGCATGTATCGGGGTTATCCTGATTTCCGCCCCGGGCGCATATGTGCTTTCCAGGTTTGAGTTTGTGGGGAATAAGATTATTAAGTCCGGCCTGATTGTGGCAATGAGTATTCCGGCAGTTATGATTATTATGCCGATATTTGCCCTGACGACACAGTGGAATCTTAAGGGAAGGATACTTCTGATTATGCTGTACATATTCCTTAATGTGCCGTATACCACAACTTATCTGCTCAACTTTTTTGCCACTTTGTCAAGGACATACGAAGAGGCAGCGGCAATCGACGGCTGTCCGCCGGCTAAGACTTTTTGGATCATAATGCTTCCTTTGGTTCAGCCGGCTATTGTAACGGTTACCATATTCAATTTCCTGGGCGTATGGAATGAATTCTTCATGGCATTGATATTTGCAAGTTCGGCAGAGATGACTCCTGTCGGCGTGGGGCTGCTCCAGATTGTAAATTCCATGAAGTATACGGGCAATTACGGAGGATTATTTGCGGCGGTTATTATTGTATTCCTGCCTACTTTCCTGCTTTATATCTTCCTGTCAGAGAAGATTATTTCCGGAGTGACCGGAGGCGGTATTAAGGGATAGGAAATTTATATGGACGGAACAGGAGGATGCGGAATGGATTCTAAGACAGGAAGGGTGACAATACCCACAGATATAGATGTAATACAGGATACTTTGGAACTATCCAAGCGTTGGGGGGCGGATGCCGTGCGCGACTGTGACGGCACCGATTTCCCGGTGGAATTAAAGGATGTAGGGTTAAAGGTTTATTCTACCTATTATACAACGAGAAAAGATAATGAGTGGGCAAAGGCCAATCCGGATGAGATACAGCAGCTGTATGTGATGACGCCGTTTTATACGGCATCGGAAGAAACGCTGAGGATACGGCTGATGAAGGGATTGTATCCCGATATGCTTACGCCCAACACCAGGGACGACATCCGGCGGTGGTGGGAGGTAATGGACAGGACGGAAGGGGAAGCTGTGTCCCCGGATGAATGGCATTATGAGGAAGAGGCCGGTGAAGTAGTGATAAACAGTGTGCCTTTCCATGATTATACCGTAAGTTTTCTGGCATATATCATGTGGGATCCGGTGCATATGTACAATGCGGTCGTGAATGACTGGAAGGATGTGGAGCATCAGATTACTTTTGATGTAAGGCAGCCGAAGACACATGAATATACGATGAAGCGTCTGCGCAGATTCATTGAGGAACATCCTTATGTGAATGTGCTGCGTTTTACCACATTCTTTCATCAGTTCACTTTATTGTTTGATGAACTGGCAAGGGAAAAATATGTGGATTGGTACGGATATTCCGCATCGGTAAGCCCCTATATTTTAGAGCAGTTTGAAAAAGAGGCAGGGTATGCTTTCCGGCCGGAGTTTATTATTGACCAAGGCTATTATAATAATCAGTATAGGATTCCTTCTAAGGAATACAGGGATTTTCAGGCGTTCCAGAGAAGGGAAGTGACAAAGATAGCCAAAGAGATGGTGGATATCTGTCACGAATGCGGGAAAGAAGCCATGATGTTCCTGGGGGACCATTGGATTGGAACGGAACCTTTCATGGAGGAGTTTAAAGAGATTGGATTGGATGCGGTAGTGGGCAGCGTGGGCAACGGTTCCACTTTGCGGCTGATCAGTGACATAGAAGGAGTAAAATATACGGAGGGGAGGCTTCTTCCTTATTTCTTCCCGGATACCTTTCATGAGGGCGGCGATCCTGTGAAGGAAGCCAAGGTAAACTGGGTGACTGCGCGGCGTGCGATTTTAAGGAAGCCGATTGACCGTATCGGCTATGGTGGTTACCTGAAATTGGCGTTGGACTTTCCGGAGTTTGTGGAATATGTGGAGAGTGTCTGCGCGGAATTCCGGGAATTGTACGAGAATATTAAGGGGACAACTCCTTATTGCGTGAAAAAAGTTGCCGTGCTGAATTGCTGGGGCAAAATGCGGGCATGGGGAAATCATATGGTGCATCATGCCATTTATTTCAAAGAAAATTATTCTTATGCGGGCATTACCGAGGCTCTTTCAGGCGCGCCTTTTGACGTCAGGTTCATCAGCTTTGAAGATATTCTGGCGGATAGGGATTTGCTAAAGGATATTGACGTGATTATTAACGTAGGGGATGCGGATACGGCGCACACCGGCGGCGCTTATTGGAGCAATCCGGTGATTGCTTCGGCAGTAAAAGAGTTCGTTTACAACGGCGGCGGCATCATCGGGGTAGGCGAACCTAGCGGCCATCAGGCCAACGGGCGTTTCCTGCAGCTGGCAAATGTGTTTGGCGTGGAGGAAGAGACAGGATTTACGCTTGGGTATGATAAATATAATTGGGAGACTCATCCCCATTTTATTACGGAAGATGCAAAGGGAAAGATTGATTTCGGGGAGTCCAATCAGTATATTTATGCATTGGAGAATACGGAAGTGCTGGCAGCGGAAGACAGAAAAGTGCATCTTGCGGTTAACGGCTTCGGAAAAGGGCGAAGCGTTTATATCAGCGGCCTGCCTTATAGTTTTGAGAACAGCAGGCTTCTGTATAGGGCGATACTTTGGTGCACAGGCGATGAGGAAAGCATTCATAAGTGGTTTTCTTCGAACTATAATGTGGAAGTGCATGCTTATGTGGAAAACGGTAAATATTGTGTGGTAAATAATACTTATGAGCCGCAGTCCACTACCGTTTATAAGGGTGACGGAACATCTTTTGATTTGGATATGGAAGCCAACCAGATTATTTGGTACGAGATTTGACAAAAGAAGGATTCCGGCACAGAGCGGTATTTCTGTGCCGGGATTTTCATTGTCCTTTTTGCTCCTGCTGCTTACGGTATTGAGCCGGAGTCTGACCCACGGCTTTTTTAAAAGCTTGGGAGAAATAGGATTGGGAGGAAAAGCCAAGCATGGATGAGATATCGGCTATGGAATGGGTCGTGGCCTCCAGCAAATACTTACCTTCCTGTATCCGTTTCTGAAGCAGATAATTAATGGGTGAAAGGCCAATGTGCTCTGCAAATGCATGGGCGATATAGTATTTATTCATGTGGGTAAGGTCTGCCAAGGTATCCAAGGTAATATCTTCTGCATAGTGGGAATCCAGATAATTTTTAATCTGCAGGCATTCCCGGGTTAGGACAGTGGAGGTATTTTCCGTAATGGCAATGCTGCCATGGCGCAGTATGTAAATCAGTAATATTTCCAGAAGGTTTTGGGAAACTTCTTCATAAAGCCCGTCTTTTTTGGAAACTTCCTCCAACATAATATTCAGGTAGGTATAAAAATTGGAATTGGAGATATTAAACTTGTATACAGTGCCGGAAATGGTTTCGGCAGAGAGGATGTTGGAGGATGAGGGCATATCTTCTGCGGAGAAGGAAAGTCCTTCGATGCCCAGCACAATGTATTCAAGGGGGGAAGCATCCATTGACTTTTCCGTGTGCTGTACATGGGGGTTGATGAGGATTAAGTCATTGCTCCGAACCGGAAATTCCTCGCTTTCGGCAATGAAAAAGCCTTTGCCGTCGGTGACAAAGAAAAGCTCACTGAACGCATGCGAATGGGGAATGCTCTGCCAGTCGTCTTCATATTTCGACGTGGAGATATAGAGCAGTTTGGCATGCCTGAAAGTAGAAAGATTAGCTTTGTCAATGCTGTATCTTGTATTTCCCATTTTGCAGAATGCTCCTTTCCGGAATGCTATGGGAAACGGCTTCGGCCGTTTCCGCTTGTGTCGTCCGCATGCTGCGAATGCAGCAAAATTCTCTATGCGGACGTGCGCATCCATTTATAGTAAACTGCAAATATTTTTGTCGTTTGCTATAAAATCTATTTCTATGTATTATAACAAAAAATTAATCTATTGTCCATTTAGTTTCCTGCATGGAAGGAAAGAGAGGTAACAGTTCGGCCCAGGACTTTGCACTTGCTGCAAAGTCCGTGTGAATATGTAAATTGAGTCAAGAGGGAATCTGTCCCTCGCCGCAGGCGGCTGGGAATGGGCAGATTCCGCAACAGGGAAGCCGCAGGCTGTTACAAAGATTGCTTTGCTGCGGGATGAACAGACAGAGGAGGAAAGGCTATGGCTTATAATATTGTATTTTATTTTACAGATCAGCAGAGGGCGGATACCTGCGGCTGCTACGGGCAGCCGTTGGACATTACGCCGAACTTGGACCGCTTGGCGGAAGAAGGGGTAAAATTTGAACATGCGTTTACGGCTCAGCCGGTCTGCGGACCCTGCCGGGCTTTGTTCCAGACAGGGAAATACCCTACCGAAACAGGATGTTTCCGCAATAACATTATGCTGCCTACGGATGTAAAAACTTTGGCGGACTATTTGGAAGAGGCCGGGTACGAGACGGCATACATCGGTAAGTGGCACCTTGCCAGTGAAGGAGAATGGGAGAAAGTCCCTGCCATAGACCATACGGTTACGCCGATTCCCCGTGAACTTCGGGGTGGGTACACCGGATTTTGGCGTACGGCTGATGTGCTGGAGTTCACTTCTCACGGCTATGGCGGATATGTGTTTGACGAGAACGATAACCGGATAGACTTTTCCGGTTACCGTGTGGACTGCATTACCGATTTGGCTATGGATTTTTTTGAAGAAAGAGATACCGAAAAACCTTTTTTCATGACGATATCCCATATTGAGCCTCATCATCAGAACGACCGGAAACATTATGAAGGGCCGGAAGGCTCCAAAGAGAGATTCAAGGATTTTGTGCTTCCGGGAGATCTGAAAGCGCTGAAAGGGAACGCCGCGGCGGAATATCCGGACTATCTCGGAGCCTGTGAGAGCCTGGACCGGAATTTAGGCAGGCTGATTGCCAAACTGAAGGAGAAGGGACTGTATGAAAACACGATTATCATTTATGCGGCCGACCATGGCTCTCATTTCCAGACTAGAAATCTGGACAGCCATTTGAGCGGCTGTGACGATTACAAACGTTCTTGCCATGATGCCAGTCTCAGAGTGCCGCTTGTCATTGCGGGCGGTCCTTATAAGGGCGGCGTGACGGTGGAGGAACTGGTCAGCACGGAAAGTCTCCCGAAGACGATTCTGGCGATGGCAGGCGTGGATGTAGGGAACGCGATGATAGGCGAGAATCTTCTGGAGGTAGTGGAGAAGAAGGACAGTGCGAGGCCGAATCAGGTGTTTGCCCAGATTTCGGAAAGCCGGGTGGGAAGATGCATCCGCACGCCCAGGTATACTTACTCGGTATATGCGCCGGGGATAAAAGGCTGGGAAGCGGCATCCGCAGAGGTTTATGCCGATGATTTTCTTTATGATATGGAAAAAGATCCTTGGCAGCTGCATAATGAAGCGGATAATCCTGACTATGCGGAAGTGAAGGCGGACCTGAGAGTGAGGCTGCTTGACTGGATAGAGAAAGCGGAAGGCAAACATCCGGTGATTACGGACTGAGCGTCGTTGGCGGACGGCAGATTTGCGTAGGGTGTTGTACGGGGAAGCGGATTGCTGAGGTGGCACGCACCCGGAACGGCAGACAGAAGCAACTCTGCCTGCCTGAATGTTAGGCCGGGTAAGGGCCGGCAGAAAGCGGTGCGGGAAACGTCATAAGGAGTCGACTTAAGACGTTTCCTGCAATTTAATGCAAAAGGCAAAATATCCGGTTCCTGTGTTGAAAAGTAAGCTATAATCGAAATATTCCGTATAAAATACATGGTGGAACTGTTCTGCCGTCATTAAGTGGTTGCTTTCCAATTGATATTGAGAAGAGAGATGGCAATGGCCGGCAACCTGATCCGTAATCTGCACGGCCAGTTCTTTTGCGGTGTTTATGACCAGCTTATCCACTTTTGTTAACGGCATATTCAGTATGGCACTGACTGCCTGTAATACCAGACTCTCTTCGAGGACAACAAAGATCTGTGCTTTTTTACCTTTTTCCGTGTGGTAAGTCAGACGGTAGATAATGCTGTTGCCGAAGTTTTCCGCGTTGTAATGTTCACTGACGATTTCTGTCTGCCGCCTGAAAATCTCTTGTATGGTATCTGACAATGCATCCTCCAAGACATACATTGCCGTGCCGGCATTGTCCTTTTTCCATTTATTCTGTACTTTTCCGGTTATGGCACGGTCTTCAATCATAATGTGGGCGGTCAGCCACCCTAGGCAGATGCCAAGGAAGTGATGAATGGCTTCCTGCGAATAGCCGGATTCCGATAAATCCTTTTCCAGAGCCGGAAGCGTTTTATACCTCATATCGTCATGCAGGCGTTTGTGCATTTCATATCCGCGGTAGCCAATGGACTGCATATATGCTTCCTCATCGGTAAAATGTTCAATGGCATAACTTTTAAAGTATTTGATACCCTCAGCGCATGCCCACTGTCCGTTGTGCTCGATTTCGTTCAGATAACATAGTTTGCGTACAATCGAAAAGAGTTTCCGGTGAGCATTGTCGATGGAATCAACGCCGATATTAAATTGTTTCTTCCATTCTGTTTCTTTGGACATTTTACTCCTTTATTTATGGCATACAATATAGCCATTGCAGTTCCGGAAGCCGTTTAGGTCCCGGAAGGGATTTACTGATATTATATGTCGTGAATTGGCGGAAGGTGTCGGTTTGCAACGGTTCAGCTCAGGCAGGCTGAACTGTTACGTCGGTTTATGGGGAAAATGCTGTTGAAATGAATAGCGGATAATGATAAGATAAAAAAGGAGTATATCGTATGAGGCATTTACAGGAAAAGGAGAAAGAAGATGTTACTGACGACATATTACGGTTTGACAATTCCTCAGATGATAGGGATAAGCGTTGCTGTGATTGCAGTGGTGGTTGTTTTTGTCTTAATCAGGGATAAGATAAACAGGAAAAAAGCAGACACAGGAGAGGACAAAAAGAAAGTTTGGGATATTTTACAGCGGACAGTGCCTGATGCGGAGAATTATACCAAAGCATATGCCAGCTGGGAATGGGAGACATATCAGGGGCGGCAGACGACGACAACTTATTGGTATTATGCAATAGCTTTCAACAGGGACCGTCTTTATATTGTCCCTTTGTCCAATAAAACAGGTGAGTTAAATTATTCCGATTCTTATTGCATCGAAAAAAACAGCCTAGGCATTGTGAATACGAAGCAAGGAGCCAACTGGGTAGAATTGTATGATAAAAACCAGAAGGAAATCTTATCTTTGAAAGTGGTGGGAGAGAACCTGAAAGACGATAAATATCATCCGGTAAACATCATTCAGCCGGAAGCGGAAACGGCATTCATTGCCTGGAAGGACGGCTGGATGAATGAAGTCAATGCCGCTAACAATGTAACGGCAACAGGTAAGATGAAGAAGCCTTTGAAGAAAAGATAACCCAACATGCATCGATACTTGAGAGACTATAAAGACGATAAAGAATGTCTGCCATACGATAGTTACCGGATAACAGTGCGGAAAGAATGAAAATATCCCGCTGCCGCAGCATTGCAAGAGGAATGCTGCGGCAGCGGGATGCTTTTTTACGGGCAACAAGCCAAAGTGCTGCCGATAAGAAGGAGACGGCCGCTTATTTCGAAGCTTTTACGGAAGTGATATGGGGATTCACGCCTTCGTACCAGTACAGGAAGCCTTCCATGTCAATTTTGTCGCCGATATTCAATGCTTTCACTGCGGCATAAACATCTGTGGTATTGTCGCACAAATAAGATTCCACGGTAAAAGTATAGGTTGATCCGTTAAGGGAAACGTTGAAATACAAATCGTCGCCATCCTGTCCGGAGCCGTCCCAACTGTATAAATATGCCACATCATTGCCGCTTTCATCCTGTCCGGCGGCTTCCACCGTCATGCCTTTAAAAGAGACAAATTTATTTT
This sequence comes from uncultured Lachnospiraceae bacterium, assembly GCA_910579645.1. GTDB lineage: Bacteria > Bacillota > Clostridia > Lachnospirales > Lachnospiraceae > Kineothrix. The sequence continues at coordinate 14,370 of CAJTVK010000057.1, forward strand.
GGTGCTTAATCAGGTCTTCCGTGCCGAGAAGAGAGGTGACATCTTCTGCGGGGGCAATATAATTGCCCTCTTCTATCTCAAAGGTTCCGTCCATAATCTCAATTTCACCGGACCATTCGCCTTTGTATCCCGTAATTTTAATTTTTGTGCCGGGGGTCAATTTGGCATAATCTTCTTCGGAACATGCCATATTATAGGCAAAGTATGCACCATCCTTATCCTGCGTATAGACCGTGGCCTGATTGTCCCACCAAGACTGTTTTGCCTGTACATAAGTCTCCACCACGACTTCGGAATCCATAGGGGCAGCCATATATTCGTCATAAGTCATGACACCCTCTGATTTTACGTCGGCGTCGCCGGCAGAATTCCCGCCTTTAGAGCCGCAGCCGGCAAAAGCGAACACAAGTGCGGAGATTAACAGTAACCATTTAGTTTTTCTCATTTTTCCTCCCTGCTGCGTCTTTTCATAGACAGTGAGCGAACTTCTGCGCAGCGTGAAGCCCGCCGGACGGAAAAAATTTTCCGAACTTATCCATTTTTTCATAAATACGGTTATTAATAAATGTCACATTAAGTATACATGATATTTTTGATAAATCAATAGCATTTCGGCAAAACCTATTTCTTTTTTATGAAACGGATGAGCATATACAATAAAATCAATGCCCATGCAACGGCCAAGGCAGACAGTAACAGTACGGAGGCAGCCGGCAGCGTGCCTAAATCTGCTTTGCCGGCAGAAAGCTGTCCGTGCCGCCCGCCGGTCTGATCTAATCGGTAGAGGGAGGCGATATCACTGTAAAGTTCCGTAATGGCTTCGGAGTCAATATCCTGCCCTCTGCGGACGGATTTCACCGAGTTTTCTATCAGCTGTCCGGCAGCATCCCGAAGGGAGGCAGAGCCGGCAAATACCGGTGTGACAAAGGTATGTCCTACGTTTTCCAGAAGAAGCCGTGCAGCCTTTATTTTGACTTCGTAATGGGTGCCGTCGTCTTTGCCGCAATCGGCCAGATAATTCCGGTATTCCTCGGACTCCTGTGCTTTAGAGGTGACGGGCACATATCCTTCGGTTTCCGCATAAGCTATCTGTACGTCATTGGTTAAGAGATATTGGGCAAAAAGCCAAGAGGCCAGGACTTCCTGGGGGTCTGCTTTATTAAAAATGCATACGGAGGGGCCTTGGGAAATCATTTGAGGGTTGGCAGTGTCGAACTGGGGCACTGTCATCACTGCCGTCTCAAAATGGACCAGCTTGTCCTCGCTGATATCCGACAGAGGGGCATCCGTTCCCATCCAAGTGGCTCCGGCGGTGGAATCCACGGCAAAAATGCATTGGCCGGCATTTAAGAAGTTGGCCGGATAGCCGGATATTTTAAAAGTGGAAAAAGCGCCGCTTTCGGCATGAACGGCAATGTCCTGAAGCAATTCACCGGTTGTTTCGCCGAAAAGGAGAATTTCACCGTTCTCTGTGGAATAGCCGGCTTCTTTCTGCTTCAGCATCTGTATCATCATATTGTCGGTGGATTTATATATAAAGGGAATCATTACTTTCTGCCCGTTGACGGAAAAGGTTCCTTCGGCATCTTTTTCCATGGCTGCTTCGGAAACTTCCCAGATAAAATCCCAAGTAAGCGTATCCGGAAGGGTATATCCCAGGGCTTCCACATATGTTTTGTTGATATAGCAGGCTTCGGTGGAGCGCATATAGGGAAGGGCATAGTAATGGCCGGCAAATTCGCACTCATCCAAAAATTGGGGGATAATCTGGCCGGCGGCAGGGGAATCGAAACGGACTTCGCTGCCGCCCAGCCCATAGGCAGGATCCGCGAACAGATTTTCCAAGGGCACCACCAGATTCGTCCCTGTTAAATAGGTAGCGATATGATCCGGATATGTGATGCAGACGTTGGGCGTGGTATTGGTGGCTATATTTGTGATGACGTCATTATATATTTTCCCATAGTCTGTATAGAGACGCAGGTTTACGGTAATGTTTGGGTAAAGAGCCTCAAAATCGGAGATGGCTTTTTCGTAAATGGCTGTCTGGGTTTTGTTGGTATCGTTTTTGGCCCAAAAGGTAATTTCATATTCTTTTGAAAGGTCAAATTCTTCCGGAATTTCGAAAGCGTTTAGGCCAACCTGACCATGGCAGCCGGTCAAGATCCATATGCCGATGAAAATAAGAAATGCCAAAGGCCGGAATTTTCTGTTCATCCTTTTGTACCTCCTCTGGATACTCCTTCCATAATTTTTTTTCGGAATAATAGAAACAGCACAATCAACGGGACGGAAATGACAACTACTGCCGCCATCATTGCCGGGATATTTTCACGCCCGAATCCGTTTTCCCTGATTTCCTGAATTCCGTTGGAAACGAGGAAATAGTTTTCGTCGTCCGTAATCAGCCTGGGCCAGACATAGGAATTCCAGCACTCAATGATCTTCAGTATAGTGATAGTAACAAGCGTAGGCTTGGAAATGGGTATCATTACTTTCAGCAGATATTTCAGGTCAGAGGTGCCGTCTACTTTTGCGGCAAGATACAGGCTGTCGGGAATTTGTTGGAAATTCTCTTTCAGCAGGTAAATATAGAAAACCGAGGTGACCGAGGGCAATATCAGCCCGGAAAAAGAATTGCGCATATTCAGGTTGGTAACGGTTACAAAGTTCGTGATGACGACCAGTTCGTTGGGAATCATCATCAGGGAAAGGAAAAGAAGGAATGCGGCATTCTTTCCCCGGAATTCCAGGCGGGCGAATGCGAATGCGGCCAAGGTGATGACAAGCAGCATGACTGCCGTAGTGACGACCGTAAAAACGGTAGTGTTGAGAAGATACTTTCCGAGAGATACTTCCGTAAAAGCGTCCGCGTAGTTCTGCAGGGTGGGGGAGAGCGTAAAGAATTTCGGAATATATTCGGAGTTGTATGCTCCGTAACTTTTAACGGAAGTCAGCAGCATCCAGTAAAAAGGAAACAGGACGACGACTGCCCATAGGGTTAGGAAGACATAGGTAATTGCATGTACGGCTTTTTGCCGTTTTTCGGCGGCTGATTCTATTTTCTTATAATCGGTTTCATGTTCCATCGGTATCATATCCTTTTCTTTATATTGTTCCTCCGGGCAGGTTTCGGTTTCGGCTTACCAGTAAATTAATGCAAGTGATGGTAAGCACTATGGCAAACAGCAGGATTGCGGCCGCCGATGCATAAGAAGGATAACCGCCGCTGTCGCCATAGAGCATATCGTATACATAGCCTACAATGGTGTTCATGCCGGCCGCGTTTAAATCCGTGCCGAATAGCGCCACTACGTCGCTGTACGCCTTAAAGGCACCGATGAAGCCGGTAATGACTAAATAAAACAGCATGGGGGATATCATAGGGAGCGTAATCCGCATAAAAGTCCTTGTTTTGGAGGTGCCGTCCACTTTTGCCGCATTATAATATTCCTGACTGACGGAGGAAAGGGCGCTGGTCAGAATCAATATTTTAAAGGGCAGGACTACCCAGACGGTATAAAAGCAGAGCACAAACATTTTTGCCCAGTAGGGTCCTTCCATGAAGTCCACGGCGGTGCCGCCGAAAAAGGTAATGAGCAGATTGATCAGTCCGTCCGAGTAGGGAGTTTTTTTAAATAAAATCATAAATACCAACCCTACTGCCAAAGTATTTGTCACATAAGGCAGGAAATAGATGGTTTGGAACAATTCCCTGAGCGGCTTTACGGAATGCAGCCCCATGGAGATGAAAAGTGCAATCCCGGTGGATAATGGAACGGTAATAATCACAAGGATAAACGTGTTTTTCAACGCCTGTAAAAAATAGGGGTCATGCAGGACATAGGAGTAATTGTAGAGGCCGGTACCAAAATAAGTCTGCGAGGCGGAATTGTACCCTTCCTCAAAGGAGTAAATGAACACGTCAGCCAGCGGATAAACCATGAAGACCCCAAGGAAAAGCATGGCGGGCAACAGATACAGCCAGCCCTTCAGGTTATTGTCCCGTAATCGTTTCTTTTTCATAATGAACACTCCCGCATATGGATTCTTGCTTCCGTTTCCTTATGGAAAAGAAAGACTTTGCGTGAAAGCAGGCGGAACCGGACAGGAAATTCCTCGCCGTAACGGTTCGGTTCCGTATTGTTTTCCGCGCCTACAATGATACGGACTGTAGGGGATAAAGATGCCTTGTGCGTGCAGACCATGCTGATATCACGTCCCATTACTTCTATGCCTTTCTTCATACAGCATAATTCCCCGCCTTCCTGACAGATAAAGCCTTCCGGCCGGATGCCTGCGTAAACTTCCTGATCGGGGAGGCCGGGAAGACGTAAAACGGCATCGTCTCCGATGAAAAGGCGGCTGTTTCTGATATGTGCCTCAAAGATGTTAATCGGAGGCGTACCGAGAAATTTTGCCACAAACAAATTTGCGGGATTGTCATAAACCTCCTGGGGCCTGCCGATTTGCTGAACCACGCCGTCTTTCATCACGACAATCAGATCCGAAATGCTCATGGCTTCTTCCTGATCATGGGTGACGAAAATGGTCGTGATTTTTGTTTCCTGCTGTATCCGGCGGATTTCCTCCCTGGTCTGCAGCCTTAAGCGGGCATCAAGATTGGATAGCGGTTCATCCAGTAAGAGTACTTTGGGCATCTTTACCAATGCGCGGGCAATGGCCACACGCTGCTGCTGTCCGCCGGACAGTTCCCGGGGTTTGCGGTCCATCAGCCCGTCAATCTGGACTAGCTTGGCCGCTCCGTCTGCCTTTTCCCACATCTCTGTCTTGGTCAGCTTGTCTTTTCCTTTTAAATTCTGCAGCGGAAACAAAATATTCTGTCGGACTGTCAGGTGGGGGTATAGCGCATAATTCTGAAACACCAAGCCTATTCCCCGGTTTTCAGGAGGAAGATTGGTCACGTCGTCTTTCCCGAAGAATATGCGGCCGTCGGTAGGCTTCTGAAGGCCGCTGATCAGGTAAAGCGTCGTGCTTTTGCCGCAGCCGGAGGGACCCAACAGGCCGATTAGTTTACCGTCCGGAATTTCAAAGTTAAAATCATTGACGGCAACGACATCCTCGTGGTTCTTTCTGTCACGGCTTGGAAATTTCTTTGTCAGGTTCCGCAATATGATTTCCATGTTTATGGTTACCTTTCTGTTGTTGCATCATCTGTTCCTTATTTGTAGGAAACGCCTAAAGTCGTTTCCCGTACATTATACTGAAAAACATGGTTTCTGTCCAGTTTGAAGAAATCATTTTCACGGAAATCAATTCTCCGAAGCGGCTTCCCTTATATATTTCAGAATTTTTATTATTTTTTCCTGCTCGGGAGGTGAGAACTGCTGCAGCAGGCAAAGGGCTTCCTCTTCCAATGGGCTGAGAGTATTGACGATTGCCATATGGTCCTGCCCTGCATTTAAGATAGAGTCTACCGTTACATGGAAGAGTCTGGCATAGAGTGTCAGGACACGCAGGTTTATTTTCGTGCGGTTATTCTCAATATTGCTGATAAAGGCAATGGTACAGCCAAGTTCATTGGCAACCTGTTCCTGTGTATAGGAATTTGCCCGCCGCAGCCGCTTCAATTCTGTTCCGATTTTATCAAAATCATAATCTTTCATAGAAAACTCCATTCTGCTGTCTGCATAATCATGAATAGGGTAACGTGTATTCTGATAAAGCCACATGTATATATTATTATATTTTATGGTTAAACGCAATTATTTTATTCCCGCGGGCAACGAGCCTAGCAGCCGCACTTGTGAGGATATTTGGCGAATGCCGCGAGGGTTACCCCGAAGGGGCGCTGGTGTTTATTTTCGTGTTTTCGTGGATATTCTGCCAATTTTCATGGAAAAACTCATAAACTTGTGATATACTGTTTAAAAAGACGGAAGACTGGGGCATATTGGCTTGATGCGGGAAAATCCGCAGAAATGGGTATGTCTGTGGTTTCGGACGGAATATTATATCATAAAATGCAGAAGGACGTATAAGCGGAGGAGATGTTGCGTTTTTATCGGTTCTTCTGAGGAAGGGTGGGTTATTTTATGAAAACTAGGGAAGGCGGGAGTTATGGGAAGAAGAGTCAGGCGGCATTGCTCCGGCGGTTGGTGCGGCAAGGATATATTGCAGTAGGGATAGGCGCAGTCCTGCTGATTGGGTTCATTGCCTTTAACATAGGTATGTCAAGGGTGCATGAAGCGCAGCTGAATGCCACGGTGGCTTTGAACCGATACCGAAACGGTTCGAAGACGCTGACCCATGAGGTGCAGTCTTATGCGGTTACGGGGGAAGATGCCTATCGGGCGGCCTACATGAAGGAACTGCAGGAGGACCGAAACCGTGACGAGGCGTTGGAAACGTTGAAGAAGTGCGGGATTACCGAGGCGGAGTGGGCAAGCCTGAATGAGATTGTATCCCTGTCGGAAAATCTGGTTCCCTTGGAGAACGCGGCAATTGCATATGTGCAGGACGGGGATTTGGAAGCGGCATATGAATGTGTATTCAGTGCGGAATATTCGGATTCCGTGGAACAGATTAATCATCGTACCGATGATGTTATTTCCAGCATTTTGGAACGGATGGACAGAGGCGATGCAATATTGAAAATACTGCAGCTTGTTTTTGAATTTTTATTTGCATCTTCCTTTTTCTTTGTGGCATGGCAGATGGTTAGGATGATAAAATTTTCCGAGAAAGAACTTTTGCAGCCGATAGAAAAGGTATCCCATCAGATGGAAGTGCTTGCAGGGGGCAATTTCCATACCGAACTGGAATTGGAGGCAGACGAAAGTGAAGTAGGCACTATGGTGGCGGCGATTGCATTTATGAAGCAGAACCTGTTGGCTATGGTAAAGGAAATAACGGATATATTGGAACAGATGGGGAACGGAAATTACGATTTTACTGTGGAGCAGGAGTATGTGGGAGAATTTGTGGCCGTAAAAGAATCTTTTCAGAAAATCGGGGAAAAGATGCGGGATACTTTATCGACTATCCGCAATGTGTCGGGAGAGATTGACAGCGGATCCGAACAATTGGCCTGCGCGGCAGTGGATTTGGCCGAGGGCTGCACTGCTCAGGCTTTGCAGTTATCGGAACTGATGAAAACGTTCGGGGGCATGACGGAGAACATGGCTCAGAATGTACAGAAAGCAGAAGAATCTGCCAGGATTGCTTCCAAGGCGGGCATGACATTGGAAAAAGGAAATCAAAAAATGCAGGAACTGAAGGCTTCCATAGAAGAAATCGGCGAATGCTCTCAACGGATTGGAACAATTATCGGGACGATTGAGGATATTGCATCCCAGACTAATCTGCTTTCCCTGAATGCGGCGATAGAGGCGGCAAGGGCAGGCGAAGCGGGGAGAGGCTTTGCGATTGTGGCCAATCAGGTAAAAAGTCTGGCGGATGAGTCGGCCAAAGCGGCAGGGAAAACTACGGAATTGATTGAAACTACCGTGGAAGTTATGGAAAAGAGCATAACGATTGCCGACGAAACGGCATTGAATATGAAGGAAGTAATGACGGGAGCCAAAGCGGCAACGGAAGAAATCGGGCAGATTGCGCATATATTGGAACAGAGTGTAGGGGATATGCGGAACATGAAGACAAGCCTGGAAGAGGTATCGTCCGTAGTGGACAACAATTCCGCCACATCGGAAGAGACTGCGGCAGTCAGCGAGGAGCAGAAAGCGCAGGTAGAAATTATGGTCAGTCTGATGGAGCAGTTTGTGATATGAAATCTGCCGCATGACGGCTGAACGGCAGGATGCAATAAAGACACTTTTGCTATGGTGACAATGTTTTTGTGCCAAAGCGGAAGTGTTTTTATTTTTGCGCGCAATGAGCCAAGCAGCCACACTTGTGAGGATATTTGACGGCTGCCGTAAAGGTCGGGGAGTTTGCCTGAACAAGAAATAAACATATTTTCTACATGAAATGAACACATTTCTAATGTAGACTGAATTTTGGAAAAGAAAGGAAATAAGGAGGCAGAAATGCGGCATGAATATAAGCATAGAATAACCTATGGGGATTACCTCATGATAAAAAGCCGTCTGAAAGTGCTGGCGGGACAGGATTCCCATGTGGGCGGCAATGGGACATATACGGTACATAGTCTTTACTTTGATAATTTGTCGGACAAGGCGCTCCGCGAAAAACTGGACGGGGCGGACAGGCGGGAAAAATTTCGGATTCGTTATTATAATGACGATACGGATTATATCCGTCTGGAAAAGAAAAGTAAAATATCCGGGCTGTGTGAGAAACAGTCGGCACCGCTTACAAAGGAGGAATGCATGAAAATATGTAATGGGGAGATTGGGTTCCTGCGGGCATCGGGGCAACCGCTTTTGCAGGAATTGTATGCTAAAATGAGATATCAGCTTCTGAAGCCGAAAGTGATTGTGGACTATGAAAGGGAGCCGTATGTATATGAGCCGGGAAATGTAAGAATTACGTTTGACAGCAATATTAGGACGAGCCTATATCATAATCGTTTATTCTGCGGGCAGTATCCGGGGATTCCGGCCGGAGAAGGCGTGATTTTGGAAGTGAAATATGATGCGTTTCTTCCGGAGATTATGGAACGGGCGGTACGGATACCGTGCAGGCAGGCGGCTGCTTTCAGTAAGTATGCAGTCTGCAGGAGATATGGATAAAGGGAATGTAAGGAAAAAGGAATAAAAAGGGATAAGAGAGGAATAAAAGTATGACATTTAACGATATATTTAAATCATCTTTTCTGGAAAAAGCATCCGGCTTTGCGGCCATGGATTTTGTGCTGGCAATGGTTCTTGCCTTTGCAATGGGGCTGTTTATTTTTTGGGTATATAAAAAGACATTTAACGGTGTTATGTATTCGGCAAGCTTCGGCGTATCCTTGATGGCTATGACAATGATTACTGCGCTTGTGATTCTGGCGGTTACGTCTAATGTGGTGCTGTCCTTGGGAATGGTGGGCGCGCTTTCCATTGTGCGTTTCCGTACAGCCATTAAGGAGCCCATGGACATTGCATTCCTGTTTTGGGCCATTGCCGTAGGGATTGTGCTTGGGGCGGGGCTGATTCCTTTGGCCGTTTTCGGTTCTCTGGCCATAGGGGCTGTCTTATGGATTTTCGTTAACCGGAGGATAAGCGACCATCCGTATATTATGATTATAAACTGTCTGGACAGAAAAGCGGAAGTGCAGGTCACGGAACAGATAAAAGGGGCTGTGAAAAAATATATGCTGAAATCCAAAACTGTTTCTAATGCAGGAATAGAAATGACGTTTGAGGTGCGGCTGAAAGGGGAAAGTTCGGAATTTGTCAATGAGGTGTCGGAGACAGAGGGCGTGGAGCATGCGGTCCTTGTCAGCTACAACGGAGATTATATGTCATGAGTACCAGCAGATTTTTTAATGCAGTAACAGCCGTGGCAGTTGCTTTTGCTTTGCTGACTGCCTCGGTTATGTTTTATTTCAGCGGGCAGGAGGCAGCCGAGGCAATGGCACAAGTGCGGAAGATGCCTTACGCCCGGATATTCGACCGGTTTCAGGTGATGCAGGTGGAAATCGGCATATCCGAAGAAGACTGGGCGGATATGCTTTCCAATCCGTTGGAGGAAGAATATAAGCATTGCGATGTGACGGTGAACGGAACCGTTTATGAGGATGCCGCTATCCGGACGAAGGGAAATACCAGTCTAAGCCAAGTGGCTTCCGGTGATTCCGACAGGTATAGTTTCAAGATTGAATTTGACCATTATGACAAGAATAAATCAATGGAAGGGTTGGATAAATTGGTTCTGAACAATTTATTCTGCGATGCTTCTTATGTGAAAGAGTATATTGCCTATGATATCTTCCGTTATATGGGAGTGGAGACTCCTTATTATGCATTTGCGGATATTTCGGTGAACGGGGAAAACGTCGGATGCTATATAGCATTGGAAGCCATGGAGGATTCTTTTCTGGAACGTGTTTACGGAGGCAGGGGTAAGCTTTATAAGCCGGAAAGCGACAGGGTAGGGGGATTCGGGAAAGCGGGAAGAGCGGAACTGCCGGAAGGGATGGAACTGCCGGAAGGGATGGAACTGCCGGAGGGCATGGGACTGCCGGAGGGCATGGGACTGCCGGAAGGGATGGGACTGCCGGAAGGGATGGAACTGCCGGAAGGGATGGAACTGCCGGAAAGGACGGGACGGAAAGGAACGGAAGTGCCGGAGAATAGGGGATTGCGGGAAAGCAAAGCAGAATCGGGAAATACGGAATCGCCAAAGGGGACGGCGGAATGGGAGAACGGAGAAAAGACGGAGCAGCAGGAACGTTCCGGGCCGTCTGAAAGAAGAGGGCTGCCTGTACATGGGGAATTTACAGGAAACGAAAATCGGCAGCGTGGCATGGAAGAAAAGGGAGGCGGATCGGATTTGGTTTATGTGGACGACAATCCGGATAGTTACAAGGATATTTTTGATAATGCTTCCTTTAGCATAACGAAGGAAGACAAGCAGCGTGTCATAAAGGCGTTGGAAAAACTCAGTCAGGGGGAGGAATTGGATAGGTATGTGGATGTGGATGCCTGCCTGCGTTATTTTGCGGCTCAGACCTTTATCGTGAATATGGATAGTTACTACGGAAATTTAAAGCATAACTATTACCTTTATGAAAGAGACGGACAGCTGACAATTCTTCCCTGGGATCTGAATTTGGCTTTCGGAGGATTTCAGGAAAAGGACGCTACGGAGGCGGTGAACAGTGCAATTGATACGCCTATGGACGGGCTGGAAGAAAACAGGCCGCTGTTTTCCCGGATGATGGAGACGGAAGAGTATCGGGAATTATATCATGAATATTTAAACGAGATAGCGGAAAACTATGTGGGCAGCGGGCAGGCGGCAGCCACCCTGGCTCAAATTAATTCGTTAATAACGCCGTATGTGAAAGAGGACGCAACTGCATTTTACAGTTATCCGGAATTTACGGAAGCGATAGCAGCCTTGGAAATTTTTTTGCAGCTGCGGGCGGAAAGCGTGGAAAAACAGCTGAGCGGAGAGATTCCTTCCACATATGAAGAAAGAAGCGCAGATACGGCTTTTGTGGATGCATCGCATATCAGTCTGAGCACTATGGGGGTACAGGGGGGAAGATAGGGCAATGCGAAACAGCCGACGGACAAATGCCCGGCGGCTGTTTCGCTTAATGACATTGGTCCGGACGGATAAAATTGACTTTTAGTGACAGTTCAGCCTGAATGCCGTGTTGAGAGGCGGACGCACGAGAGGGATTTTT
>CAJTVK010000058.1 GCA_910579645.1 uncultured Lachnospiraceae bacterium
TTTCGCTCTGCGGCAAACGCAGCGGTACTAAGGCACTAAAATACAGTGCCTAAGTACCGGCGTTTTTCGAAGGTCCGAGCAAAAAACATCATTCCGGAAGCGGGCTGCGGCTTAACTTAATGACATTGTGGTTCTTAAGGCACGGAAATCAATTTTGGGTTTTATCGTTTTCGGCTTGCTAACAGCCAAGAGATTTAGTATGATGAGGTAGTAAGACAGAACATCTCTGAATCTGAATGAATAATTTTTTATCAGAGAAACAAAAGCCGGCTCTGTTTTCTATAGGACATATAGTCGGCAGGGAGGAAATTTCGGATAGGCTTTCAGAGGAAAGGAAAAAAGATATGAATACGTTTGATTATGTTGTAGTGAGCATTGACGGGGATTATGCCAATTTAAAGAGGACGGATGAGGAAAGCAGCGAACTGAAACTGGTGGCTCGGGCTTTGCTGCCGGACTGCATTGCGGAAGGGACAAAGCTGCATTATGAATATATGGAATACAGTATTGTAGAGTAACGGACAGTTGCTTATGCTCTGCATCTGACGGAAAAATTTTTTTCATTCCGGAGAGCGGCAAGGCTGTGCATAAAAAAAAGCTTCTTTGTAATAATATAGGGGAAATGAATGCGGAGACAGGAAGGTATTTTTATGGCACAGGAAACATTATATTTAAAAGCGGAACGGAACGTGGAGGTCACGGAAGAAGAGGTATTTTTGAAGGATGTGGCTAAAATATATTGCAAGAACCCACTGATAACGGCGAAAGCAAAAGCAATCAGGATTCACCGTTTCGGGAAAGAAGAGCAGAAGCGGCAGGTGTTCAGCATAATGAAGCTGATAGAGCTGATTACCCGGCAATGTCCGGAAGCGGAGGTGCAGAATCTGGGGGAGACGGAGGTGTTGGTGGAACTGGTGGATGTAGACAAGCATAAGGGGCCTGTGCAGGTTCTGAAAGTGATTTTTGTAGTCTGCATTAGCTTTTTTGGGACGGCATTTACCATTATGGCTTTCCACAATGACGTTGGCATTAACCAAGTATTTGAAAAGGTATACGAACTGGTGACGGGGCAGCAGGCTCCCGGTTATTCTGTTTTGGAATTTACTTATTCCATAGGGCTGGCAGTGGGCATTACGGTGTTCTTTAACCATATCGGGGGCAGGAGGATTACAAAAGATCCTACGCCGATAGAGGTGGAGATGCGTGTGTATGAGAAAGATGTGAATGATGCGCTGATAGAGACGGCAGATAGGGAGGGGAAGACCATTGATGTATCTTAAGCAGATTTTTCTGGCGGTGGTGGGAATCAGCTTTGGCGTATTTGCGGCGGGCGGCGTGTTTACCGTGCTGATTTCCGTAGGGCTGATTCCGCGGTTTGCCGGCAAAATGCATGTAAGCAGAAAGGTATTTCTGTTTGAAGAGGCAGTGGTGTGCGGCGTGATTGCGGGGACTTTTTTCAGTGTGTTCGACAGGTATGGGAGAATCGGTGAATTTGTCAGGGACAGGCAGCTGTTGGGAGCCGCCACGGAGGTTGTCTGGGACGGAATCGGCACGGCGGTGATAATGATATTCGGGCTTTTTGCCGGTATTTTCGTAGGCTGCCTGGCTCTGGCCATTGCGGAAATGCTGGATACGATTCCTATTTTCGCCCGGCGCATCGGGTTCCGGCACGGGCTTGGCATCGTGGTGCTGTCCATTGCGTTGGGAAAAGCGGCCGGAAGCTTTCTTTATTTTATAAAAGCGGTATATCTGCACGGCGGGATGTGAAACAATGTCATTAAGGAAAACCGCAGCCTGCGGTTTCACATAATGACATTGGATATGAAAGGGAACTCTGTATAATTTTCTGCGGACGGCGGATACTATTGGCAGAAGACTGATTTAGAAAGCATGAGGGATAGATTATGGACGAACAAACGAAGCAGGAATATCAGGAATATGTGAAAGAAGTTACGCCTACTCATAATTTGTGGCTGCAGATGGCAAAGGCATTTCTGGTGGGTGGCATTATATGCACGATAGGGCAGTTTATTTTAAAATACTGTACGGAGACGCTGGGGTTGGATAAAGAAACAGCAGGCGGATGGTGTTCCCTTCTGCTGATTCTGTGCAGCATCCTTTTAACGGGACTGAATATTTATCCCACAATCGTGAAATTCGGCGGTGCAGGCGCACTGGTGCCGATTACGGGATTTGCCAACAGCGTGGCGGCGCCTGCCATAGAGTTTAAAAAGGAAGGGCAGGTCTTTGGGGTTGGGTGTAAGATTTTTACCATTGCAGGGCCGGTGATTCTGTATGGGATATTTACCAGCTGGGTGCTGGGGCTTGGGTACTGGGTTGGAAAATTGCTTGGGATATTTTAGGAAGAAAGCAAATGCATAGCGATTGTGGCAGGGCAACGGACTTGAGGAGTCATTGCTCTGCTTTTTATTGATGTGAAGTAAGATATCAATGTGATGGTATTTTATAGGACAAGGGGAAGAATGGAAAATGTTGATGGTAATTATGGAAAATGCTCTTAAAATTGTCTTTGCTATTGATAAATTATTGTAGTAAGATTGTAACCAGAATAAGATTTATTTCAGATATGCAATAAAACGGAAATAAAAGCTGTCAGTAAAGCTAATTATGAAATTGATACTTCATCGTTTGGAAATGCTTATTAAGCAGAGCGATTGATAAAGGAGACAATAACTAATGGAAGATAAAATATTATATCATTATTGTGGGGTTGAGACATTTTTAAATATTATAAGGAATCATACATTACGATTGTCGGATCTATGTAAGTCTACAGATAGTTTGGAATTAAAGTCATTGTTAGAATCAGTTGAGACAGAGGTTATGAAACAGTACAGAAATAATCATGATTTTCTGGATTTTGTTATCTATGGAATGGATATGGATGATGCATTTTCTTTTTTGCTGCAAACATTAATATCAAATATGAAAAAGAATTCTGATCAAATGTTATTTGGAGTATGTTTTTCGGAAGAAGGAGATATGTTGGGTCAATGGAGAGAGTATGCCAATAAGGGAAATGGGTTAGTGATAGGTTTTGACGCTAAATGGTTTCAACGGCAATGCAGAGATGAAATGTTTATGTTTTCCAAGGTTACATATGGATATGGAGAGGAAAATGCAGACATAGTGAAGAAATATGCAATATCTATTTATAATGAAATGCTTACAGCTATGATTGATGGGAAAACGAAAAATATTATTGAGGGATTATATGGAGCTACTTACTTTATGGAATTGGATAGGAAATGTATTTATCAGGATTCCATATTCATAAAAAGGGATGAGTATAGAAGTGAAAAGGAATGGCGTTTCATATTGAATGATGGGAATACATATAAAAGTTATGATGAATGGAATGTATATTTAGATGGTTTTTGAAGGAGCAAGCATGGAAGGGTTGTTTGAACTGGCAAAATTTGATTCCTACAAAGAAGATAACCGCAGGGAAGTAAAAAAGGCGGAGGGAGGTCTTCCAAATAGCCTATGGGCTACCTATTCTGCTTTTGCCAACTGCTACGGCGGTGTCATTATTCTTGGGGTAAAAGAGGACAAATCAGGCAATTGGCATACAACCGGGTTGAAAAATGCGGCAAAATTAAAGAAGGATTTCTGGGATACCATTAACAACCGAAAAAAGGTAAGCATCAATCTTTTGAAAGACGATGACGTGGAAACTTTCTCAGTGGCTGGTGCAGATGACGTGATTATGGTAATCTGGGTGCCGGGTGCAAAGCGGGAGCAAAAGCCGGTATACATCAATGATGACTTGTTTGGGGGGACATTTCGCAGAAATTGGGAGGGGGATTACCACTGTACCAGATTGCAGGTAAAAACAATGCTGAGAGATCAGGCAGAGGAAACCATGGATATGGAAGTGCTTGGTGAGGCTGAAATTGAAGATTTGAATCAGGAGTCCATTCGCGGTTATCGCAACAGCCATAAATCCTTTAAGCCGGGACATCCTTTTGAGCGGCTGGATGACGAGGAATATCTCAGGGTAATCGGGGCAGCGGTTTTTTCAAAAGACGATAAAAGGTTTCATCCCACTGCTGCCGGAATGCTTATGTTTGGAAATGAGTATGATATTGTGAGATATTTTCCGGAATATTTTTTAGATTACAGGGAAAATCCGGATACGGTAATCAGATGGACGGACAGGCTTCAATCATCATCCGGCGAATGGTCAGGAAATGTATTTGACTTTTATTTTCGTGTATACAATAAGATTACGAAAGATATCAAAGTGCCATTTCGAATGGAGGGCGGTTTTCGGATTGATGATACGCCCGTTCACAGGGCGCTTAGGGAAGCATTGGCGAACTGTATCATCAATGCAGATTTTTATGGAAAATATGGCGTTCTTATAACGAAAGAGGAAAATAAAATTGTATTTGAGAATCCTGGCTATATCAGGCTTGGGAAGGAGCAGATGCGTAGAGGAGGAAAATCTGATCCGAGAAATAAGAGCCTGATGAAAATGTTTAACCTGATAGATATTGGTGAACATGCGGGAAGCGGAGTGCCTAATATCTTTAATGTATGGGAAGACGAGGGATGGGAAGAGCCTGACATAAAAGAAGATTTTGCTCCGGACAGGACATCGCTGACTTTAAAATTCATAAAAAAACAAGCGATAAAAACAAGCGATAAAAAACAAGCGATAAAAACAAGCGATAAAAAACAAGCGATAAAAACAAGGTATAATCAGGAAAAAATCAGATTGTATTTACAAGGGCATGAAACAGCAAGAACCAGGGATATCGCAGAGCTGCTGGGTTTGAGCTTGGCAAGGACGAGAGAAATACTTTCTGTGATGGATGATATTGAAGCGATAGGAAGAAATAAGACAAGGATATACCGCTTGCGAAAAGAATCGTAATAGGCAGACAAATATTTGATTTTTCAAGAATTAATGGGTCCTAACTTGACACAAGCAGAGGGGCAGGTGTTTGGGGTTGGGTGTAAGATTTTTACCATTGCAGGGCCGGTGATTTTGTATGGGATTTTTACGAGTTGGGTGCTGGGGCTGGTTTATTGGATTGGGAAGATGGCCGGTTTATTTTGAGGGAAGGCATACAAAAGATATAGAAGCTGGCTGGTTATAATTATCGCAATTAATCTTAGTGGATTTCTTGTGAGTTGGAAATATGTATGGATGATTGGAATAGCTGCCGGGATACTGTCATCTCCCATTGCGAAATCAATACAAAAAAGAAAATATGCCGACCGGATAAGCAGCGTTGCCCATAACAGCCCACAATCCTAAAGGTATTAAGGAACTATTGAAAAGTTATTTCTTGACAGTTCCTAAGGAACAGGCGAAATAGTGAATGCGTCCTTGACAAGTCATATCACTTACTAAAAAAGGAATGGATGCCGAATATGAGAAAAATTTAACTGAGAACGTTTTATAAACCTCCTACGGTAATCCGCAGGAGGTAATTGTATGCACAGATATACTCTCGACGCATGAGCCGCGCGGCGGGTAGGGAAAGTTTTCCCTGCCCGATTAAATTTATTTCCGCGGGCAATGAGGGAAATAGCCATGTTTGCATGGATATTTGACTTAGCAATGTCTTCTGTGATGTCTGCCGCCGCCGTGGCATCCATAACCTCTTCCGTAGTTAGTGGTCACGGCTCTTCCGTGGTTATGGCAGTGGTCACAGATGCCGTCTTCATTTGCGTCCGTGAAATAATCACAGATTCCGTTTCCGTCCGCATCCGCATAGCAGTGGTTATCGCAGATGCCGTCGCCGTTTGCATCGGTAAAGCAGGCCTCACTGCAATACCCTTCCGTAAAGCACTGACCTGCCGCACATCCGCTGATGGGACAGACATTTCCTGCCGCAAATGCCGGAACAGGGAAAGCTAATACGGTGAGACAGGTAAGGCCTACGAGGAATCCTTTCTTCATTGTTTATCACCTCCTCATTCCATAAATTAAAGGTACACCCACGTAATGAAAGTATCTCCTGATACGGAATATATGTTTCCGTATTATCGGTGATATATTTCAGGCTGTTTGATGCATAGATGATTAAGACTCTTATGAGTGTGCTTATAATAATTATAACGTATTCTATATATTTTGCAAGACTTGCGTTGCTTCGGCACGGAAATCAAGTTTGGGTTTTGCGGCTCTTTTGCCGGGCTATGTGACAGAATGCCTGAACAGTATCCAGGTGCTTAGAAAGTAGCAAATTAACAGCACTGTCAGGATACCTGCCGTTGCTCCAAGCTGCAGCAGCAATGCCGTATATCCGATATACGCCGAAATTTCCGCCGATATCGTCTGTATAAAGTATGCAATGACAATAGCGGCCGCAGCCACTGCTACAGCAATCGGAACCCCGAACCAGATGCTTAATTGCTTCCGTATAAGTTTTTCTATCCGCTGTTCCTCCACGCCTAAGTTCCGCAATACGGAGAACCGGTATTTATATTGTCCGGCATCGGAAAGCTGCTGCAGAGAAAGCATGGTCAGACAAATAACCATCAATACGACAGCACCGTAAAGCATGGAAGCCTGCAGGATAAAATTATTCGCTTTTGTGCTGTTGACTTGCAGCGTGCGGAAACGCACTCCGTACGCGGCCCCTTCTTCTGTCTGTTCCGGATATTTTTCCGTAAAGAGTCTTTCCAGTTCCGCGGCATGTTCATAAGTGATTTTTTCGGTCGTTATGATATAGCGATTCCGTATAACCGGCAGCAATTTCCGACAGACATTGTCCGGGAAGATATAAAGCACGTCGGTATAAGAATTGTAAATCGTTACTCCCATTGCCTCATTGTAATACGGATGCCGGGAAAGGGTCAGCGCCCCTCCGTCTGTCATAATGCCGGCATGCTCTGCAAGGAACTTTTCCGCTTCTTCTTTTGCGGCAACTGTTTTCCATTGCGTTGCAAACTCATTGTCTGCCAGAGAAATGGGCTCATATCCCAACATTTCCCGTATTGCATTATAATCGCTCAAAGAAATTGCCGCAATGGGGAACGTATATTTTCCGCGATTGTGAAAATCATTTCTGTCAGGCAGATATAGGCTGAACGTGCAGTCATAAGAGGTTTCTATATGGTGTTCCCGTAAGAAATCCGTGATGGCTTGGTAATTATCCTGCGGTAAATTTTCTTCCTCATATACATTATTGTATCTGGAAAAAATCTGCACATCATACACAGAGCGCATGTCAAGGTAACCGGAAGACCAGCCGGTCAGGACAGGTGCGGCAGCAAACAGGAAGATGGCAAGTGTTAAAGTAACGCAAATAATGGTCATTGATTTGCTGGCAGTATCCAGCCGGGATATAATCTGTCCGAAAAAGAACAGATTTTCTCCTTTGTATCTGTGCTCCGGCGATTTTTCTTTCCATGAGGCAAGGAAGGTGCCAAACAGATAAATCAATGCACAGATTAAGAAAATTAAATGAACAAGAAGAAATAATAAGTATTGGCGGACGGTGCCTGCTCCCCACGATAAATGATAGCGGCCTGTGAGGGCGGGAACACTTGCCGCCGCAAAAATATTTAAGGCAGAACAGGCCAGCAATCCGTTCAGCAGAGTATGCATGCTATATTTGTTCTTTTTGCTCCGTGCTGTCTTGCGGCAAAACAATGTCAGCCGGAAAACAGACCAAAGGAGCATGGCGGCCGGAAAGACAATGTTTCCCAAAAACATCATGCGGACAGGAAAAGCAAAACGGCTGTCATAGTAAAACCAAGCTTTTTCGGTTCCGGTAATCAGCATCCACACGGTAAAAAATTCAAAAAACATCACTATAACCAAAATCCAGCGGCTTTGTGTCAGTTCCGGCTCGTTTTCTTTGTCTGCGGAAAGCATGTCGATAATTTTGGCTTTCTGAATGGTATGGATATTCCATATTCCTACGATAAAAAAACTCAGCATAAAAAAACAGACAGTCAGCAGGACGGTATCCGGGAATAATGTCCATGACAATTCATAGTTTCTTCCAAAAGCGGTCAGAAGCATTGCGGTCATGCATTGAGAACAGAGTACTCCCAGGAAAATTCCTATTATAATAGAAAGGATACCCATCATTGCCGTTTCGGCAAAGAAAATTCTGCCGATAGTTTTCGGCTCCATTCCCATGACGGACTGCACCGCAAACTCTTTTTTCTTTCGACGGAGCATATAGTTATTGACAAACCGTATTAAAAACAGCAAAAGCAGCGTTATCATGCAGACGGCTGTTTTCAGCCCGTCGCTTAATAAAGTAACATCGTATTCACTTCCTATATCCGGGTTATAATAGCTGCTGGAAATAGAAAGGAAGGAATAGAACAAGGTGACGCAGATTGTCATCGTCATGATATAGATTAAATAATCTTTGACGGATCGTTTCGCATTTCGGAAAATAAGTTTAGCATACATGGCTTTGCCCTCCCCCGATGATGGTAAGGACATGCAGGATTTTATGAAAAAATGCAGCCCTGCTGTCATTGCCCTTACATAATTCCGTAAATATTTCCCCGTCCTTCAGAAAGAGAATGCGGTTGGCATAACTGGCCGTAAAAGCGTCATGGGTTACCATGAGAATGGTTGTATTAAGCTGTTCATTGATGCTTTGAAGGGTAGACAAAAGCATCTGTGAAGAATGACTGTCCAGTGCGCCGGTGGGCTCGTCTGCCAAGAGCAGCTTAGGATTGCTGATAATGGCTCTTGCGCAGGCACAGCGCTGTTTCTGGCCGCCGGATACTTGATAGGGATATTTGTTCAGGATATCGCTGATATTTAATTTTTCTGCCATATCCGAAACGAGGGGTTCCACCTTGCGGGCCGGCGTATGGCCGATTGCCAATGCCAGCGCAATGTTTTCCGAAATCGTCAAGGTGTCCAATAAATTGAAATCCTGAAATATGAAACCTAGATTTTCCCTGCGAAACCGGGCAAGGGCATTTGGCTTTATTTCCGTAATGTCAGTGTCCTCTAAAAAAATGTGGCCTGCGCTTACCGTGTCAACGGTAGAAATACAGTTGAGCAGCGTTGTCTTTCCGGAACCGGACGCACCCATGATGCCAAGAAATTCTCCGTATTTCACAGAAAAACTGATATCCTTGATAGCTTTGGTAATGTTTCCCTCATTGCCATAATATTTTTGGATATGTTCTAACTTTAATATAGTATTCATGTGATCAGCCTCCTTAGGAACTGTTAGGAATTAACTATGCATATGGCGTAAGATAAATCTTGTTGGTATTAATTCGTTAACGGTTCATTGCATTTGCCATGCTTTTATTGTAAATGAATGGCTGCGTTTTGGTATTAAGTTTTCTTACAGAGTTCTTACAAAAATGTAAGAAGTGCAGATGTCAGGAATGAATTTTCAAACACGCTCTAGTGCAATGATATACTAGCCTTGCACTCCGGTAATAAAGTCATTTGTCTGAAAAGAAAGGGAGAAGGTTGTCCCTTTCTTTTCCGAATAAGCGGTTAATTCGATTCCCAGCTTATCACAAAGCCGTTTGCAGAGATATAATCCGATTCCGGTAGAATTTTTCCCGATTCGCCCGTTTTGCCCCGTGAAGCCTTTTTCAAAAATACGGGACAAATCCACGGAAGGTATGCCTATTCCGTTATCTCTGACCGACAAAATGACTTGGCTGTTTGTCTTTGTCACGGAAATGTGCAGAGTCGGCTGTTCTGCGCGGTAATTTACGGCATTACGGATTATCTGATTTAAGATAAAGCGTACCCATTTATCGTCCGTATACACATAGGCATCCGTATCATCTATGGCAATGGCCATATTGCTTTGGCGCAGAAGATATTTATTGTCGGCTATTGCAGTATGAACAATATCGCTTAGCTTTATTTCGCGGACGGAATAATCTTTTTCCGTATGTTCGCTTCGGGCATAATAGAGCGCCTGCTCCGTATATTGATTGATATTTTCCAATTCCGTCAAAATATCTCTTGTAAAAGGAAAGCGGTTGTTTTCACAGAGCAGTTTCATTGCGGTGATAGGTGTTTTCACTTCATGTATCCACTGCTCAATGTATTCTCTATATTCTTTCCGTTCCTCTTGGATTTGCCTGATTTTTTCCAGCATGGATTTTTCTGCCATTTTCAGAAGCTGATAAAATATGCGGTCGTCTGCCTGGTCCGGCAGAAGCATAATTTCCGGTATTAAATACCGTTCTTCCAATTGTTCTGCCATATGCAGCAGCTTGTTCATATATCTTTTCCGCAGGCAGTAGGCGGCGGTGAAGTAGAAAGCCAAAACAAGCAGCCAGACGGCTGAAATAAATAAGATTGCCGGAACGGTATTGCCGCCGGCAAGCAGAAACAGGGCAAGCGCCGACAGGCCAAGAAGGTGAATAAAAATTGCAGGTATTATATTTTTCAGATATTGCTTTCCGCTCATAAGATGTATCCTTGTCTGTGCTTCGTCTTGATAAAGTCCCTCAGCCCGATGGCTGTCAGTTTGTCACGGATGCGGGTAATATTTACGCTCAAGGCGTTATCGTCGACGTATAACCGGTTATCCCAGAGGAAATCCACAATATCGTTTCGCGGGCAGATTTTCCCGGCATTTTTAAAAAGATAGTAGAGAATTTTCAATTCGTTTTTCGTCAATTCCGCCTTTTCTCCGTTGTATTCTATGAAACTGCTTTCTAAATGCAGGGCGGCTCCGTTCCATATAAGAATCTCTGCCTGCCCGGAAGCGTAGGCACGTTTTAGCAGTGCCGCAATTTTAGCAAGTAAAATAGCGGTGTTGTAAGGCTTGGTAATAAACGCATCCCCGCCAAGCATAATGCTGTTCAGCTCGTCCATGTCCGTATTGCTGCTTGTTACGAATATAATGGGCATATCGGAAAAGGCTCGGATTTGGGAACATAACTCAAATCCGCTGTCACCCGGCAGCCTGATATCCAAAAGGACTAAATGGGGTGAAAATTCCTTGATTTGCTGCAGGGTCTTGGAAAAGTCCGTCACTGCGCAAACGTCATATCCGTTTCCGGTCAAAAGGGTTTTCAGCTGTGTCTGTATGGTAAAATCATCTTCGGCAATCAGTATTTTTTCCTTCATAAAGATACCTCCCTGATACCCCATTATACGGTATCGGAGAGGTTTTCTCAATGCATATTGCGGAATAGACACGGAAATCAATTTTGGGTTTTCTGCCTGCGCAGCTGCCGGATCCGGGAACTTACGGACAGCCAATGCCCTGCGGCAAGGCAGCCGGCCTGCACACAGGACCATTGATTTTTCAGACCTTCGGAGAACGCAGGATATGTGTTAAAAATGCGTGGTCAGGAACTCTGCGCTGATTTCAAAGCTTCTGACCGGGCTTTTGTCCGCCCAGTTGCGGTGGCTTTCCAAGATAACCGCCTCTATGCCGGCAGTTTTGGCTTGCTCTGCAAGGGCGGTTAAGGGCATTGTGCCGGTTCCCAGCTCCATGCTGTCGCTTTTTAATATGGGGGTCAGGCACGGCCCTGTCTGGCGGGTTCCGCGGTCATTGATATGCCAGAGTTTCATCCGGGAGCCCAGGGTTTCCATGACGGCCAGCGGATTTTCCCCGCATTCGGCGCACCAGTAGCTGTCGAATTCAAAATTCACCGTTTCAGGGTCGGTTTCATTTATTAAAAGGTGATAGGCTTTCTGGCCCGGAGAGACTTGCAGGAATTCACAATTATGGTTGTGGTAAAGCAGACGGATTCCCTCCGCTTTCAGGGAGGCACCGGCTTTGCCGAGCCGTTTGGCCAGCTTCTTTACTTCTTTGGCATCTCCGTATGGAAAGCGGTACATGCCGGTGACGACGATTTTGTCCGTGCCGAATTTTTTCGCTTCTTTTGCTATGGCAGCCGGGTCGCGTTCGATGCTGCCAAGGTCCTGATGAATGGATACCACTTTCAGTCCGCTTGCCGATATGAGCCGGGGCCAGTCCAGTTTCCCGCCGTTTCCCACAGGCATTCCGGCGGCTTTTGTCATAAGCTTTACCATAAAGCCGCTGGGATGTATCATAAATCCGCACAATTCAATGCCCTCATAGCCTGCGGCTTTCATTTTTTTCATTGTATGAACGGCTTGCGCCTCATTGTTCATTACCGTTCCTAACATAAATTGCTGTATTGCTTTTATCGGCATATTGTTCACTCCTTTTCCACGGGAATCATTTTTCGGTTCCGTGCTCCTTCTAAGTTTCGTAATGTGGTAAACGCAACGGTTCTGAAGCGTTAGCAGACGGCCTTAAGCACCGGCGTATTTTGAAGCTGCGAATGAAAGCATCAATCCGGAAGCGGGTTGCCGCTTAACTTAATGATAGGATGGCTGCTTGCAGCGAGGTGGTCGGCTTGTTTCCGGCGATGATGTTTTTTATTATACGTTGCCGCATGAGGGAGGGGGATAAAAAAATCGTGATTTTGTAAAAAAAATAAGCCAACCACTTTGCCTGCCTCAATTTTTAAACAGAATCCGCAATTTTTATGCATCCAAGAAGGATATTTCATGAGATAATAATTAAAAATCCTGCGGCAGGCAACGGAGTATCAAGCTTGCGGCATTGCAGAACGCAGGAAGGAATGGATGCTTGAAACGGAGCAGAAAAGAGAAGGAGGTTTCCCATGCAATTTGAAAGAGATTTTTTCATCGGTGCTGCTACCGCAGCCCATCAGGTAGAAGGCAACAATATACACAGTGACTATTGGGCACAGGAGCATATGGCACATACGGACTTTTTGGAGCCGAGCGGGGATGCGGACGATCATTATAACCGTTATGAAGAGGATATCCGCCTGATGGCCGGTGCGGGACTGAATGCTTACCGTTTTTCCATAGAATGGGCAAGGATAGAGCCCGAGGAAGGAAAGTTCGAGGAAAAGGAACTGGAACACTATAGGGATGTCATCCGTGCCTGTAGGGAGAACGGCTTGGAGCCTATTGTCACTTTGCTTCATTTTACCAGTCCCAAATGGCTGATTTCCAAAGGCGGCTGGGAGTCTGAGGAAACACCCGGCTATTTTGCCCGTTATGTCCGCTATGTGATAGAAGGGGTGGGAAAGGAGCTGAACTATGTCTGCACTATCAATGAAGCCAATATGGGAGTGCAGGTAGCGGCCATTGCCAAACGGTATATGCGGCAGATGCAGGCAAAGATGCAGTCGGGTAAGACGGACGGGACGGTGCAGATGGGGCTGAATCTGGAAAAGATGATGGCAAATCAGCAGGCAGCGGAAAAAGAGCGTATGGAGATTTTCGGCGTGGCAAAGACGGAATGCTTCACCAGCCCGCGCACTCCCCACGGGGATGAGCTTGTGGCGGAGGCACATAAAGCGGCGCGGGCGGCAATCCGGGAGATTGCTCCTCATATACAGGTGGGTCTGACATTAAGCCTGCACGATATACAGGCATTGCCGGGTGGGGAAGAGAATGCGGCAAAGGAATGGGAGGAGGAGTTTACCCATTATCTGCCCGCCATCGAGGGAGATGATTTTCTGGGAGTGCAGAATTATACCCGCACCCGTATGGACGCTTCCGGCAGTCTGCCCGTGCCGGAAGGGGCAGAATTGACTCGGATGGACTATGAATTCTATCCGGAGGCACTGGGCCATGTCATCCGCAAGGTGGCACGGGATTTCAAAGGTACGCTGCTGGTGACGGAAAACGGTATTGCTACCGACGACGATTCCCGCCGCGTGGCCTTCATAGAAGCCGCATTGGAGGGAGTGGGCGGCTGTATTGCGGAAGGCATTCCGGTAAAAGGATATATGTACTGGAGCCTGATGGATAATTTTGAATGGCAGAAAGGATATTCCATGCGGTTTGGGCTGATAGCTGTTGACCGAAAAAGTCAAAAAAGAATTCCGAAGCCCAGTCTGGGAGTGTTGGGGAATTACGCGAAAATAAGCCGAAGATAGAAACGAAAAAAGAATTACAGGAGGTATTTTATGAATAAGAAGCAGTATTTCTGCAATCCCATAAATGTGACGTATCAGTATCAGTTCAACCAAAAGGGGAATGGTTTCAGCCTGAACAGGGAAGCGGCCGACCCCTCCATGGTATTGTTTCAAGACAAATATTATCTTTTCCCAAGCATGACCAGAGGTTTTTTTGTCAGCACGGATTTGGTGAACTGGAAGCGGTATCCGCTGGAAGGGCTTCCGGTTTATGACTATGCGCCCGATGTGCGTGTGGTAGGGGAATGGCTTTATTTCTGTGCCAGCCGGAGAGGGGAGGTCTGTGATTTCTACCGTACCAAAAACCCGGAAGGAGGCGGCTTCGAACGGATTCCCGGTACCTTTGATTTCTGGGACCCTAATCTGTTCGCGGACGAGGACGGGCGGATTTATTTTTACTGGGGCTGCAGCAATATCACTCCTATCTGGGGAGTGGAACTGAACCCGGACACTATGGAGCGGGTGGGTGAGCCTGTGGTACTGATAGAGAATCATAAGAAGGAGCACGGCTATGAAAGAACGGGGGAAGACCACCGTTACAATCCGGAAGGGAGTCATATTATACAGATTCTGAAAGAGCAGCTGGCGAAAAGCCTGGGCTGCCGGCCGGAGGAGGTAACGGATGTGACGCCTGCCATTGAAGCTACGCCGGAGCATTACCGTCCGCTGCTGCAGGCTGCTTTATCCGATAATCCCTACATAGAAGGTGCGTGGATGACAAAGCACGGGGGGAAATACTATTTGCAGTATGCCGCTCCCGGTGCACAATATAACGTTTATAATGACGGTGTATATGTGGGGGAAAATCCCTTGGGACCGTTTCGCATCAGTGAAAGCAACCCTTATTCCTATTCTCCCGGAGGGTTCTGCCCGGGAGCCGGGCATGGCTCCACCATGGAAGACAAGGCAGGGAATTGGTGGCATACAAGTACCATGCGCATATCCGTCAACCATGAGTTTGAGCGGCGTGTGGGCATATGGCCGGCGGGGTTTGACAAAGACGGGGAATTGTTCTGCAACCAGCGGTACGGGGATTGGCCGCAGGCAGTGACCGGAGAGAAGGAAGACCCTTGGGCGGCGCCCGAATGGATGCTTTTAAGCTTCGGGAAGAAAATGACTGCCAGCAGTCAGGAGAAACCCGCTTCCAATGCGGCAGACGAAAACATACAGACATGGTGGAAAGCGGCGGCAGAAGACGAAATGCCTTGGCTGCAGGCGGATTTGGGGCAGTGCTGTACCGTCCATGCAGTGCAGGTTAATTTTGCCGATGACATGGGCGTGGTGGAGCGGCTGCCGCAAGGCGCGTCTCTGGTGGGGGAACAGGGGCGCGGAAGGTATATCGAAGAACGGCCGTTTACCACCGAATGGCTGCTGGAAGTCAGCCGGGACGGGGAGGAATGGTCTGTTCTGAAAGATAAGCGCGGAGCCGGCACGGACCTTCCCCATGATTTGACGGTGAAGCCGGAAGGGGTCGGCGCAAGGTACGTCCGCCTGACCGTAACCCGTACGGCATATGACGCGCCTGTCTGCATAAGCGGGCTGCGGGTATTCGGGAAAGGCTGCGGGGACGTGCCGGCTCAGGCTGCGGAGGTGAAAGCGGTCAGGACGGACGGGATGACTATGCAGGTAAGCTGGCAGGGGAATGCGGTGGGCTATGAAGTGCTTTGGGGACATGCCCCGGAGAAGCTGTATCATAGTTATAGGGTTTTTGCACGGACGGAGTTGGAAGTGCGGGCTTTGATGGCAGGAGTGGGGCGGTATTTTGTCCGGGTAGATGCTTTTAACGAGAACGGGATTGCTCAAGGGGAGGCAGTGGCTGTGGGGGAATGATTTTGTAGGCAGTATGTGTGGTGGGACGGACGCTTCCGCAGGGCGGTTCTGCCGGCAGGGCGGGTTTATGCAGGGTGCTGTTTTCTGCCTGTCCGGCGGCAGCGGTCTGCGGTTTTCCGATTCCGCCGTTGAAAATGGGGCATTTCTAACTGTTTTTTCGGCAGGCTTGCTGCCACGGCGGTTAAACTCCCT
Organism: uncultured Lachnospiraceae bacterium; assembly: GCA_910579645.1. Classification (GTDB taxonomy): domain Bacteria; phylum Bacillota; class Clostridia; order Lachnospirales; family Lachnospiraceae; genus Kineothrix. The sequence goes on from CAJTVK010000058.1 coordinate 15,961, forward strand.
TCAGTGGGGCAACGCCGCCTGAAACGGCAGCAAGCCTGCCGGAAAAAGCAGTAAGAAATGCCTCCGTTTTTTTCCGAGGGAATCGGAAAGCCGCAGACCGCTGCTGCCGGACAGGTAAAAACAGCGCTCTGCACAAACCCGCCCTGCCGGCAGAACCGCCTCTGGGGAGTCAGTGCTTATCAGGGGGGGATTGGTGAATCAGCAAAATATTATGGCTGTAAAGGGTTGAGAATAGATGGAAAAACAGATATACTATTAATTGAAGTGATATATAAGGGAATTATAGAATATATGGGAATAGAAAGCTGATACCGGACAGGGAGCATGGAGAAACGATAAAAATGATTGAGGTGTCGCATATAAAGAAAAAATTCGGCAGAAAGCAAATACTTCGGGACATCAGTTTCCAGGTAAAGTGCGGTGAGCGGGTGGCTGTCGTCGGAAGGAACGGGTGCGGGAAATCCACGCTTTTGCAGATTATGGCGGGAATTCTCAAGGCAGATGAAGGGAGTATCCGTTATTTCCGGCAGGAGGCCGGAAAGGATAAAAAGGTTTTCAGGAAGTATTGCGGATATGTGCCGCAGGATAATCCGCTGATGGAGGAACTGTCGGTAAAGGATAATCTGAGATTGTGGGGAGCGGGAAGAAATGCCGCCAGTGAGAAGGTAATAGAACAGTTTGGGCTGGAGGAAATCATGCATGTGCCGGTGGAAAATCTGTCCGGCGGGATGAAACGCCGGCTGAGCATAGCCTGCGCATTGCTGGAATGGCCTCCGGTTCTGCTTTTGGATGAACCTACCACGGCCCTTGATATTTATTATCAGGAAAACGTAAGGCAGTGGATGGGACAGTACTTGGAAATGAACGGTATTATAGTTATGACGACGCATGACGAAAAGGAGATTCTGGCGGCGGACAGGTGCTTGGTGATGAAGGACGGTGTGATGAAGGAATTGGAGGGAGAGGGGATTGACCTACAGAAAATAAGGGATTATATCGCGGCTTCTTAGGGACTGCCGAGATGAATTTTCTCACAGTTCCAAGTGTCTCATCTGTATTGGCCAAGGGGAGGGAACGGAATGGAATTTGATGTAGTAACCGGGGAACTGAAGTTGGGGACGGAACCGGGGAAGCCGGCGAGGGGGAAGAAAACAAAGCGGTGGGCCGGGTTGGGAATTGCCGCTGCGGTTTTGGCTGTGGCTTTATTTGCGGCGGTGAAAAGCGGCATGTTTATGGGAGCCGGGGAGAGGATACTTTTGGCTGCGGCCAATACGGTGGGTTATGAGTCTCCGCTTACCGAGGATATCAGGGTGTTGGCAAAGCTTTTTTCCGGCAGCTATACGGCGGACATGAAGCTGAAGACACAGGGGGCAGCCGTGACGGCACAATATCGCTGCGGGCCGTCGGAGAAGCAGTTGGCAGGCAGCGTGGATTTCATTTTCCTGCCAGCCGTTGACTTTTTGGTTTCCGTCACGCCTTCCCTTGTGCGCATACAGCTGCCGGATTTGGACGGACGTATTTTCACTTATCATTATCTGGAAGAGAAAAGCGGCTATCTTACAAAGATTTTCCGGGAGGAAGATTTGGAAAAGATGGACAGTGCGCTGAGGGCGTTATTTCCCGAGAATGACGGGAGCAAGGTGTGGCCGGAGATGGGCAAGGCTTTCACTCAGTGGTATTTTTCCCTTGATTTTGAGAGGGTGGGAAGCAGGGAATTTGAAGTGTATGGGGAGAGGAAGAAATGCGCCGGATATAAGCTGACGGGAGCGAATGCGCACCTGTCCCGACTTCTGGAAAAGTGGGAAGATATTTCCGAAGAAAGCGGTAACGAGTGGACGGAATATGCGGAGTTGGGTGAAACTTTATGGTATCTGCGCTCTGTGACGGATAATATCCGGAATATGGATGTGACTTTTTATCTCTGCAAAAATCGGCTGGTCTGTATATTGGCGGAAGCGGACGGCGAGGAATTTCAGATTTTACTGGAAAGCGACGGGAAGGGTAATCTGGAGGCAGAGTATACGGTAAACGGAGAATTGCTGATACAGGGAAGCAGGGAAATCGGTGATGCCGGGGGGAAAAATGAATATCATATTGTATATGAATATCATATATCATATGATAACAGGAATTGGGTTGATATGCTGCTGGAATATGAGGCGGAATCGGGCGCAATTGATTTTTTGCGGGAAGACAATGATTCTGCATGGGAACTGCAGGGCAGCCTGAACCGGCAGGGGGAGAGTCTGGCTTTGCATATTGACAAGGTGGAAAGGAACGGGGAGGACATCAATATGTCTGCCGTCCTGACCGTGGAAGAAGGGGCTTCCATGGAGGAAATGGAAGGGGAAGAGGCAGATTTGGGAAGCCTGCCGCAGTCTCAGTGGTGCGGGTCATAGTACATCATTGCATTCATCCTTGAGTAATCAGTGCTTGATGTTTGCGTCAGGGCAAGGCGGAAGAGGGAGGCGGATTTCGGATACTGCCTTGGCTTTGCGGGAACGGATGTGAGGCGTGAAAATGAAGCTGTTTTTGAATTATTTTATTCTGGAATTTAAGAAAAGCATAAAGCTGTTGAAAAAATCCATACTGGGCATGCTTCTTATGCTTACGCTGCTGATGTTTGGCGTGGCTGCGGTAAGTTCCGCCTTTCTGAAGGCGCAGGTATTTCAGCAGATTCATGTGGCAGTCATTGTTCCCGAAGGGGACAGAATGACGCGGATGGCTATGCAGTATATATCGTCCATGGACAGCGTGAAGAGTATCTGTAGGTTCCGGTATATGGATAGGGCTGCGGCAATGGCAGGGCTGCGGGAAGGGGAGGTGCAGGCAGTCATTGAGCTGCCGGAGAATTTTTATGAGGACGTGGACAGTGGGAAAAATACTCCGGCCTGCATTTATTTTCCGGACAGGACCGGGCAGGATGTGGAACTGTTCCGGGAATTGCTGACAGACGGAGTTTCCATGCTGCAGACGGCGGAGGCGGGAGTATATGCCTCTCTGTATGCTGCGGACTGCCGGCAGGCACAGGCAGGAAAGGAGCAGATCGGAAACCGGGTGGCTCTGCTGTATATGAAGGAAGTGCTGCACCGTGGGGAAATCTTCGGCAAATCCGTATGTTCCCCTATCGGTGAAGTAAAATACGGGCAGTATTATTATTCTGCCGCCGTGCTGTTGGCACTGCTGATGTGCGGGCTGAACTTCGGGTTCCTGTACCGGAGGCAGGAGAGGGCAGTGGCACAGAAATTGGGCGTTTACGGAATGGGGGCATGGAAGCTTTCTTTCGTAAAGATATTGGTAATGGCAGCGGTTTTATGGATGATTGCCTGCCTGCTTTATCTGGAGGTCTGCCTGATGTCGGTTTCTGTGGCATCCGCTGCCGGCTTCCTCCGTTTTCATGCAGGGACAATCTTTGGCCTGCTTTTTCTTTCCATGGCCATGGCTTCATATTTTCATATGATTTACGGGGCTGTGGGCAATGGCCTGCATGGAGCGGCAGTTCTGTTTGCCGTAAATATTATAATGATTATCGGGTCGGGGCTTTTGGTGCCTGCCGCCTACCTTCCCGGGGCGGTAGGGAAGATAGGGGAACTGCTTCCGCTGAATCTATGGAGTCAGTTTCATTTAAAACTTATGTTTGGAACTGTTTCCCGGAAGGATATGGTTCCTATGTCAGTCTGGTTAGCGGCCGGGACGGGGATAGGGGCAGTAGGAAGCGTTTGGCGGGACAGAGGGCCGCAGGGACATTTATATGGCGGAGACGGAAGCATTCTGCTTTTGCATAGAGAACAAGCCGATGGGGGAAATGCCACGAGGAAACGGCTGACGGCAGTTCCGCTAAATTGGTATCGGCTTTGGCTGAAGGCATATTGGAGAAAAAAGGCATATTGGCTGCAGACGGCAGCCATGGTTTTTCTGCTGGCAGTCATTTCCGGAATTTCGGTGCCTGACGGTAAAAATGTGGCAGTGGGCATTTATTGCGGGGAAAGCAGTTTGGCGCAGGATGTCCTGCAGGCATTGGAAGGCAGGGAAACCATGTTCGAGTTTCGGGGGTACGACAGTGAGGACGGGCTGTATCGGGACGTAACGGCGGGGAAAGCGGAATGTGGATTTCTGTTCGGCGCAGACTTTGACCGCAGGGCGGAGAGGGGAGATTTGGAAGAGGCGGTCACTTATATCTGTACGCCTTTCACCGTGAAAGGGGAAGTGGCGCGGGAAACGGTTTATGCCTCCTGGCTGCGTATTTACAGTGACCAAATGCTGACAAACAGTGAGAAAAATATATTCGGAAATGTGCGGGAAGAGCGAAGGAATGCACTTTTGGAAAAAAATCATGACTATCAGGAGGGGGAAAAGGTATTCCGGTTACAAACGGAGAAATTGGATGACGAAAGTCGGGAGACAATGGAGGAGACGGCGGAACCCCGTGCTTTTCCGATACAGGGGACAGCCGGGCTGTTTGTTTTTCTCATGATGCTTCTGGCTTACGGAAGAAAATTTGAAGCCAAAGGAAACGGGGTGGAAAAAGCACTGGACAGAAGGAGGCGGCTGCTATATGGTTATATTAGCAGCCTTGCCGCAGGAACACTGCCGGCAGCGGCAGGAACGGCAGCCATTCTTTTTCTGACAGGAAACGGGAGGGCGGTGACCGAAACGGCGCTGATGCTTGTGCTGCTGTTCATCAGCGGCATATGGATTGCGGCCGTGGGGAGCCTGATGCGCAGGGATACCTCGTTTCTGTCCGGCGCGGCGGTCTTTACGGCGGCCAGTCTGCTGGTATGTCCGGTGTTTCTGAACTTATATGGGTATGTGCCGGCACTGAAATATATAAGCTGTATATTTCCGCTGGGGATATATCTGAACCTGCATTTGCTCTTTTTATAAGCAGGACAGGCTTTTACGGCGGCAGAAGGCTTTTTTCGCACATTCCCGAAAAGGCCGGAGAGGATAAAAAGAAAGAAGGAGTTGGTTCTATAAATGGAAGATAAGAAAAAGATGTATTTATTTGAAGAGGCGGCCGTTCCGAAGGCAGTCATGTCCATGGCAGTGCCTACTGTGATAAGTTCCTTGGTGATGGTCATTTACAATCTGGCAGATACTTATTTTGTGGGTATGCTGAACAATCCGGTACAGAATGCGGCCGTTACGCTGGCTGCGCCGGTCTTGCTGGCGTTTAATGCAATCAACAACTTATTTGGCGTGGGGAGTTCCAGCATGATGAGCCGTGCCCTTGGGGCAAAAGATTACGATACGGTGCGGAGGGTCTCGGTATTTGGTTTTTACTGCACCGTTTTCGGAAGTTTTCTTTTTTCTCTGCTCTGTACGGTAGCTAAAAATCCTTTGCTGGCAATGCTTGGGACGGATGCCGAAACTTATGCCGCTACGGGTGAATATCTGAAATGGACGGTTCTGCTTGGGGCAATGCCCGCTATTCTGAATGTGGTGATGGCATATATGGTGCGTTCCGAGGGAAGCACGCTGCATGCCAGCATAGGGACAATGAGCGGGTGTGTCCTGAATATTATTTTGGATCCGATTTTCATTTTGCCGCAGGGATTGGATATGGGGGCCGCAGGGGCAGGGCTGGCTACGTTCCTTTCCAATTGTGTGGCCTGTGTTTATTTTTTTGTGCTGCTGTTTATTAAGAGGAAAAATACTTATGTGTGCGTTAACCCGAAACTGTTCCGGTTCCGTAAAGACGTGGTTATGGGAATATGCGGCGTGGGGATACCGGCTTCTATTCAGAATTTGCTGAATGTGACAGGCATGACGGTATTGAATAATTTTACTTCTTCCTTCGGCGCGGACGCAGTGGCGGCAATGGGAATTGCGCAGAAACTGAATATGGTGCCCATGAATATTGCGTTTGGCTTTACGCAGGGGGTCATGCCGCTGATCAGTTATAACTATGCGTCGGGAAACGGGAAAAGGATGAAGCGCACGATTGTCTTTTCGGGAAAAAGCACCATATCTTTTTTAGTGCTGATATCGGCTTTCTACTATTTCGGTGCAGGCTTCTGGATGCGGCTGTTTATTCAAAATGAAAGCATCGTGGCATATGGAACCCGCTTTTTGCAGGGGATGTGCCTAGGGCTTCCGTTCCTGTGCATGGATTTTTTGGCTGTGGGTGTCTTTCAGGCAGTGGGGATGGGGAAGAAAGCCTTCTTCTTTGCAATCCTACGGAAAATCATTATGGAAATCCCGGCTCTGATTATCCTGAATGCTCTGTTCCCGCTATACGGGCTGGCTTATGCGCAGGCAGTGACGGAAGTGATTCTGGCAATGACGGCAGTGCTTGTTCTCAGGAATATGTTCCGGAAAATGAAAAATTAAAGATATGCTGAGGGAAGGAGAAGAATATGGAAAAAAAGGATGTGGAGAAAAAGGATATGGGAGGAAAGGATATGGAAAAGAGGAAAGTGCCGTTTTTTGACGAAGCGTTGGATATGGAAGCCAGACTGGACTGGCTGATGGCAGCAATGTCCATGGATGAGAAGCTGAAATGCCTCTCCACAAGAGTACCGGAGGTAGATTCGCTGGGAATCAAAGGTTTCAGCGTGGGAGGGGAAGCGGCGCATGGCGTGGAAGCAAGGAACGATCAGAACGATCTGGGGGAAGCGGAACCTACCACTTCCTTCCCGCAGCCCATCGGCATGAGTGCCACATGGGATACGGAGCTGATAAGGAAAGCCGGAGAGGTGACCGGACGGGAAGCGAGAATCCTTTATCACAGGCATCCGGACAGAGGGCTGTCCCGCTGGGCTCCTACGGTGGATTTGGAACGGGATCCGAGATGGGGACGGACGGAAGAAGGCTATGGGGAGGACCCGCTGCTGATTGGGGAAATGGCGGGTGCGTATGTGAAGGGAATGCAGGGGGACCATCCTAAGTACCTGCGCGTGGCGGCCACCTTAAAGCATTTCTATGCAAATAATGTGGAAGTGGGGCGGGGCTTTAAATCTTCTTCCATAGACCCGAGAAACCGGGCCGAGCTGTATTTGGAGCCTTTCCGCAGGGTGGCTGAAATCGGGCATGCCGAAGCTGTCATGACCGCTTACAATAAAGTCAACGGCATTCCGGGGATGCTGAATCCGGAAGTGAAGGAAATACTGAAAAAACAGTATGGGGTGAAACATGTGGTCTGTGACGGCGGAGCCATGGAACTGGTGGTCAATCTGCATCATTATTTCGGAATACATGCACAGACGCTGGCCGCTGCCCTGAAAGCCGGAGTGGACGGCATGTCCGATAATCCGAAAGTGGTGGAGGAAGCGGCCAGGGAGGCTTATGAACTGAAACTGATTTCCGAAGAGGATATCAACGGGGCTCTCCGCAATATGTTCCGTACCAAGCTGCGCCTGGGGATTTATGACGGGGAAGGCAGCAATCCCTACGATGCGGTGACAGAGGCGGATTTGAACTCGGAAGCCCATCAGGCGGTCTGCAGGCAGGTTTCCAGAGAAGCCATTGTGCTGCTGAAGAATGAAAACGAGATGCTTCCTCTTGCCCTGCCGGAGGACGGTGCATCCATGGCTCTGATAGGGCCGCTTGCGGACGAATGGTATCAGGACTGGTATGGCGGAAAAGCACCCTATAGGAAGACGCTGAAGCAAGGCCTGCAGGAAGTGTCGGGAAAAGAAATACCCTGTGCGGACGGCCGGGATCGGGTCGTATTGCGCTGCCAGGGCAAAGGAGTCAGGATTGCGGAAGACGGAACTCTTTTCCTGTCCGAAACGGAAGAACCGGATGTGTTTATCAAGGACGACTGGGGAAGCGGCAGTTTCACTTTCCGTTCGGTAAGAACCGGGAAATATATGAATGCAAGATTTCCTGCAGAAAATGGCGAAAAAGGGATGAAAGGACAGATTGCGGCAGAAAAAGAAGAGGCTTTTGACTGGTTTGTGATGGAAATATTTCATTTAGAGGAAACCGGGAATGGATTGGTGCGGATAACGGAACGGTTCGGAGAGCCGCTGCGGGTAGATGCGGACGGGCATTTGATATATTGCAAAGAGAAAGGAAAGGCAGGAAGGGGAGAAGAGGAGACAAAGGACGAAAGGGACGGAAAAGAATACGGGGATGCGGCAGAATTTCACATAGAAGTAGTAGAGGCCGGTTTGGAGAAGGCATGTAAGCTGGCAGAGGACAGAGACGTAGTGATTTTGGCTTTGGGATGCAATTCCATGATTAATGCCAAAGAGGAAGTGGACCGTACGACGATTGCGTTGCCTCCGGCGCAGGAAACTTTGCTGGAAGAGATTTATAAAGTAAATCCCAAGGCAGTTCTTGTGCTGTTTTCCAATTATCCTTATGCCATTGTCCGGGCAGAGGAAAAACTGCCGGCCATTCTTTGGAGCGCTACCGGAAGCCAAGATATGGGGATTGCCATGGCGGAGGCTCTGTTCGGTATCCATTCGCCGGCAGGGAGGCTGAATATGACTTGGTACCGCTCGGACAGTCAGCTTCCGGATATTGACGATTATGACATTATTCAAGGGGGAAGGACTTACCGCTACTTTGAGGGGGAGCCGTTATATCCTTTCGGATACGGACTGACCTATACCGGTTTTGAGTATTCCGGGCTGGAGGTAAAGGCTGTGGACGGGACGAAACTGCAGGCAGCCGTCACGCTGAAAAATGCCGGCGGCAGGGAAAGCGACGAGGTGGTGCAGATATATGGCTCGGCGCCGGAATCCCGTGTGAGGAAACCGGTGAGGCAGCTGCTTGGTTTCCGGCGGGTGAAGAATATGCAGCCGGGGGAAAGCCGCCGTATCACAATGGAAATCCCTATGGAAGAATTTCGGTTTTACGATGTCATCAGCCGCACCATGATGGTTGAGGAAGGGGATTACCGGATTTATGCCGGGTCATCCAGCATGGACTGCAGGCAGGGCACAACCGTGCATATTCCCGGAAGAAAGACGGGAATGCGTCGGATGGAAGCCCGGACGGCGGCGGATCATTATGATGAGTGCGAAAATATTGTGCTGGCGGAAGGGCAGTTTGGCTATTCTTCGGTTTCCCCATGGAAGAAAGATGAGACAGGAAAACTGATTTACCGTGACTGCGGTTTCCGGCCGGAGCGGAAAAGCCTGATCCTTCATATGAAGTGCGGAGCGGAAGGAAAAGCAGAAGTGTATGTGGAGGGAAAAAGGGCGGCAGTTTATGAAGGGGAGACGGGTATTTACAAAGATATCCGTATGGAACTGGAAGGTTTGGACCGGATAGGGGAAAAACCTGCGGCAATGGAGATTCGGCTGGCCGGGGAGGTGAATCTGTGTTATTTCAGGATGGAATAGCACAGATGCAGGGATATGCAACAGTCAAGGTTCTCTGGCTGTCTGTATGTCTCCGGTTTGGGTGCTGCATTTGCATAAGAAATTGGTGATAGTTCAGCCTGAATGTTGTGTTGAGAGGCGGACGCACGGGAGGGATTTTTTTG
>CAJTVK010000059.1 GCA_910579645.1 uncultured Lachnospiraceae bacterium
TAAATTATGCCGAGACACAGCGCCGGATATGATGTAATTGTCATAAGGACCGTCGGAAAACGCCGGTACTTAGTGAGGTATAAAGCTGCCATCGGCAGCTTTCGAACTTAGTACCGCTGCGTTTGACGCCGAGCGGGAGCGGGTCCTTATGACAATTACATCATATCCGGCGCGTCCGCCAATCTACCAAATCCCCCATCATTGAAATTCCCCTCCCACTTCTGAAAAAGTTGCATGCATGGGTTGGGAATGGTATAATATTCAAAAATGACCGGATGAGGGAAAAAATTGAGGAAGGTGGCAGATAGTGGCAGCGGGAAAATTCGATTATGGGAAAGTAGGTTCCGGACAGGCGGATTTGGATCATGATTTGCTGAAATTTTCAGAGGATAGTCTGGAGCTTTCCGTGAAAAAAGGAGAAATCCGAAAAGGCTCTTTTACGGTGTTCGCATCGGGGGAGGCACCGGCAGAGGGCAGGGTGTATTCTTCGGAAATTAAGATGCAGTGCCTGACAAGGGAATTTATCGGGAAGCGGGAAGAGATTGCCTATCGGTTTGACAGTGAGGGGATGGAAGAGGGCGATGTGTGGGAAGGGTATTTCACAATCCTTTCCAATTATGGGGAATATGAGATTCCGTATAAGATTACGATGGAGACGGAAATGATTGCTTCCAGTTTGGGGGAAATCCGTAATATGTTTCATTTCGCTAATTTGGCGAAGGCGAATTGGGAGGAGGCCGTGAAGGTGTTCTATTCCAAGGAGTTTCAGAGGATTTTTTCCAGAGGGGGAGATAAACAGTATTATTGTGCTTATAAGGGGCTTTCCGCGGTGTACGGCAATGAGAGGAATGTGGAGGAGTTTCTGCTGGAGACGAATAAAAAGCAGAAGGTGGCTTTTTCCACAGATCAGGCGCAGATTCGGCTGGATGATATGGAGGGTGTGTCGGAGCATAGCGTGATCGTGATGAGAAACGGCTGGGGATATACTTTTCTTCATGTGGAAGCGGAGGGGGATTTTATCGCTGCGGAAAAGGAGCGGGTGACGGATCATGATTTCTTGGGGAATTCCTGCCGTATTGTGTATTATGTGGATAGCGGCAGGCTGCATGCCGGGCGTAACTATGGGAGTCTGCATATCTATAATTCTTATACGGATATACGGATACCGATTACGGTGCGCGGCAGCATGAAGGCGGTCAATGCCTTGGGGTTCCGGAAGGAAAAGAAACGGATTTTAGTGCAGCTGATGGAATATTACTGTAATTACCGGGGGAGGAAGATTACTGCCAAGACGTGGATGGGCGAGACGGAGAAGCTGGTGGAGAAGCTGGTGTCTTTGGATACGAAAGATGTGCAGACAAGGCTGTTTGCGGTACAGCTGCTGCTGACGCAGGATCGGAATAAGGAGGCAGCCAGACAGTTGGAGCGGCTGAAGGAGGAGGGGGGCGTGGATCAATGCGCGCCGGAAATCAGTTGTTATTATTTATATCTGAATTCCTTGCTGAGCGAGGATGAGGAATATGTGGACAGGACTACGCAGCAGGTGGAGAAGGTTTACCGGATGAATCCGGGCAACTGGCGGATTGCATGGCTGATGCTTCATCTGTCGGAGGAATATGTGAAAAGCCCTTCCAAGAGGTGGCTGGTTCTGGAAGAGCAGTTCAGGCAGGGCTGCGTCAGCCCGGTGCTTTATGTGGAGGCTTGGCATTTGCTGGAAGTGAATCCTACGCTGCTTATGAAGATGGGGGCATTCGAAATGCAGGTGCTCCGTTTTGCCGCCAGAAGGGAACTGCTGACGGAGGATGTGGTGGTGCAGATACGTTATCAGGTGCAGAAATTAAAAGGTTATTCGCCGCATGTCTTCTATATTCTGAAGGAGTGTTACGAAAAATATCCGGACAGGGAGACTTTGCAGGCTATCTGTACGCTGCTGATTAAGGGGAATGAGACGGACAGCCGATTTTTCGGGTGGTATCGGCTGGGCGTGGAGGCGGAACTTAGGATTACAAAGCTGTACGAATATTTTATGATGGCTCTGCCGGAAGAGTACGAAGGCGAGATTCCCCGGATGGTGCTGATGTATTTTGCATACCAAAGTGATTTGGACTACCGGAAAAACGCGTTTCTTTATGCGTACATATATAAAAGAAGGGAAGAGCATCCCGAATATTATATAAAATTCTGTACGCAGATTGATGAGTTTGTGCAGGAGCAGCTGCAGAAGGGCAGGATTAACAAGGATTTGGCTTATCTGTACCAAAGCCTTATTTTGGGGGGGAAGCTGGACGAAGAGCAGGCGAAAGCCTTGCTGCCGCTGCTGTTTACTTACCGGATTCAGACGGATAATAAAGAAATTCACCAGGCGGTTGTCTGCTATGCTATCAGCAGGAAGGAATACCGTTTTCCGCTGAACGGGGGCAGGGCATATCTGCCTTTGTACGGGGAGGATTATAAGGTATTCTTGGAGGACGGAGCCGGCTATCGGTATACGGTCAGCGTTCCCTGCCGAATGGAACGGCTGATGGAGCCGGGCAATTTGGCCGACGAGGCAGCAGGCCTTATACCGGAACACGAGGGGCTGGATATTTACCTGTGCGAAAAGGATCATGCCTTTCAGGAGATTACGGAAGGAAACGAAAGCCGGTTCCGGCACATTGCGGCCTCGGAAAATATCGAGAATGACAGGAGAAACGAGGTCTGCCTGAAACTGCTGCACTATTATTATGAACGGGATTATATGTTGGAGCTGGACCGTTATCTGGAGGAACTGGAACCGGAGGGGAAAAACAGCAGGGAGCGCAATGAAATGATCCGTTTTCTGGTGATGCGGGGAATGTGGGACAAGGCGCTTGCGTGGACGGAGCATTTCGGCATTCAGGGCATTGACGGCAAAATTCTCATGAGGCTCTGCAGCCGGCTGATTGCAAGGGACGGTTTTCTGGAAGATGAGGATTTGACGAAAATCGTTTATTATGTGTTTGGGAAAGGGAAATATGACGCGAATATTCTTTCCTATCTGGTTAACTTTTACCATGGGACTATGGGCAGGATGCGGGATGTATGGAAAGCGGCCAGTGAGTTTGAGGTGGATACTTATGAACTGTGCGAACGGATTCTGACGCAGATGATGGGTACCGGTTCTTACGCCGGGGAGCAGATGGAAATCTTCCGCACTTATGTTGCAGGCGGGGCAAAGTCGGAGGTGGAGACGGCGTTTCTCACCCACTGCTCTTATGATTTCTTTATCAAGGGGAAACCGACGGAACCTTATGTGTTTACGGATATGCTTCGGGTGCATGAACGGGGAGAGAGGATGAAGAAGGTATGCCGGCTGGCTTTTCTGCAATATTATGCGGAGCATAAGGAGGAGCGGACGCCCGGCGTGAAGGCGGCGGCCCGCGAATTTCTCCGTGACTTGCTGAAGGAGGAGGCCTGCTTTGCGTTTTATAAAGATTATATGGAGGAAGTGCCGGAACTGGAGGAGTTTGAAGATAAAGCCGTTGTGGAGTATAAAACCAGTCCGGGCAGCAAAGTATTTATTCATTATATGATAGAGAAAGGGGCACATACGCAGAAAGGCTATCGGCAGGAGGAAATGAAGGATATGTACGGCGGAGTGTATGCCAAGCCTTTTGTGCTGTTTTTCGGGGAAAAACTTCAATATTATATTTCGGAGGAGAAATACGGGCGGGAACAGGTGACGGAAAGCGCCTCTTTAAGCAGGAGCGACTCCCTGCCCGAAGATGCGGAAAGCCGTTATGCGCTGATTAACGATATTGTGGCGGCGCAGGTACTGCAGGATTACGATACGGTAGACCAGCTGCTGGCTGATTATTATAAGAAGGAATACATGGTTTCCCGTGTGTTTCGGCTGAAATAGCGCACGGAAATCAATTTTTAACCGTGCGCCTGCGTGGCGGCCCAAGGCCGGAAGCCCGGGCACAGGCGATGCCTTGCGGTGAAGCACCCGGCCCGTACACGGAACCATATATTTTTCGGACACGCTTTCGCTCTGCGGCAAACGCAACGGTACTAAAGCGCTAAAAGACAGCGCCTAAGTACCGGCGTTTTTCGAAGGTCTGAAAAATATATGGTTCCGTGTACGGGCCGGGTGCTTCACCGTAAGGCATCGCCTGTGCCCAAGCTTCCGGCCTTGGGCCGCCACGCAGGCGCACGGTTAAAAATTGATTTCCGTGGAAATAGCGTGTATTGACTTATAAAAATAACTGTTATATACTTCAAAGTGTCAGATTTTGCTATAACTATTTTTTTGCCGGAAGGCGGAACGGAGGAAAAAATGAAGAAATTGGAGCAGATCTATGAAGGGAAGGCAAAGAAGGTATTTGCTACGGACGATCCGGATATCGTAATCGTGGATTATAAGGATGATGCCACTGCATTCAACGGGGAGAAGAAGGGGACTATCGTCGGGAAGGGCGTAATTAATAACAAAATGACCAATCATGTATTTCAGCTGCTGGAAAAGGAAGGCGTCCCGACGCATTTTGTGGAAGAACTGAGTGACCGGGAAACTGCCGTGAAAAAGGTGGAGATTGTCCCGTTGGAAGTGATTATCCGTAATGTGGCTGCCGGAAGCTTTTCCAAACGGCTCGGTGTTCCGGAAGGCACTCCGTTCCAGGAGCCGACCATTGAGTTCAGCTATAAGAATGACGAATTGGGAGATCCGCTGATTAACAGCTACTTTGCCGTGGCGTTGGGGCTGGCAACATGGGAGGAGATAGAGGTTATTAAGAAGTATGCTTTTAAGGTGAATGAAGTGCTGAAAGCATATTTCCTGCAGGCGGACATTAAACTGATTGATTTTAAGATTGAGTTCGGCCGTTTTAAAGGAGAAATTCTGCTTGCGGACGAGACTTCCCCGGATACCTGCAGGCTGTGGGATGTGCATACCAATGAAAAACTGGATAAAGACCGTTTCCGCAGGGATTTGGGCAATGTGGAGGAAGCTTATAATGAGGTGTTTAAACGTTTGGGAATTGACTGACAGATAGTAACAGTTCAGCCCGTGCGAATGTGCAAATTTAGCCAAGAGGGAATCTGCCTCTCGCCGCAGGCGGCTTGGAATGGGCGGATTATAGATAGTTTCAAATTTTGTGCAGGAAGAGCCGGCAAAGGCAAAACGGACGGTACAATGTATTGAAAAGATAAAAGGTAGATAAGAGAGAGTTTGGGCATCATTACTTAGGGGCATAAAACAAGGCAGGGTGTGGAAGACCCGGGAGCTTTGGAGAAAGCTGAGGGAATTCATTTGATAGTTGGGACAGAGATAGGAGACAGGGAAGCTTTGCCGGTAAATGCAACGAAGGGCAGGGCGGAGGGAAATGACCGTCTGAAAGAAGAGTGCGGCGTATTCGGCATGTATGACCTTGGGGGCGGGGACGTGTCCTCTTCGATTTATTACGGCTTGTATGCGCTGCAGCACAGAGGGCAGGAAAGCTGCGGGATTGCAGTCGGCGATACGCACGGCCCGAAGGGAAAGGTCGTCAGTGTAAAAGAGATGGGGCTTCTGAATGAGGCTTTCACGCCGAAGCTGTTGGAGACGCTGAAAGGAAACATCGGCGTAGGGCATGTACGGTATTCTACGGCAGGGAGCAGCACCAGGGAAAATGCACAGCCTTTGGTGCTGAATTATGTAAAAGGAACTTTGGCTCTTGCCCATAACGGCAATTTAATCAATGCCCCGCAGCTGCGTCATGAATTGGAATATACGGGAGCTATTTTTCAGACGACCATTGATTCGGAAGTCATCGCCTATCATATTGCGCGGGAAAGGCTGAACTGCTCTTCGGCAGAGGAAGCGGTGGGACGTGCCATGCGGAAGATTAAGGGGGCATATTCTTTGATTGTCATGTCGCCGCGGAAGCTGATTGGGGCCAGGGATCCGTTCGGGTTCCGCCCGCTCTGCATCGGGAAGCGGGACGATGCCTATATTCTGGCATCGGAAACCTGTGCGCTGGATACGGTGGGCGCGGTTTTTGTCAGGGATGTGCTGCCGGGAGAAATCGTGACTGTCTCTTCCGAAAGAGGGCTGGAATCGAACCGGGAACTTTGTATCCCGGAGGAAAAGCAGGCCAGGTGCATTTTCGAGTATATTTATTTTGCCCGGCCGGACAGTTATATCGACGGCGTAAGCGTTTATAACGCCCGGATTCTGGCCGGGAAATTCCTCGCCATGGATTCACCCGTGGAGGCCGACTTGGTAGTAGGCGTGCCGGAGTCGGGGAACTGTGCGGCATTGGGGTATTCTCTGCAGTCGGGCATTCCCTACGGACAGGCTTTCGTAAAAAACAATTATGTAGGGCGTACGTTCATAAAACCCGGGCAGAAGAGCAGGGAGAGCAGTGTCCGGGTGAAGCTGAACGCTTTGCGGGAAGCCGTGGAGGGAAAGCGGGTTGTCATGATAGACGATTCCATTGTGCGGGGAACGACTTCGGATCGTATTGTGCATATGCTGCGGGAGGCGGGAGCGAAGGAAGTGCATATGAGGGTCAGTTCGCCGCCTTTTTTGTGGCCCTGTTATTTCGGCACGGACGTGCCGGCGAAGGAGCAGCTGATTGCCAACGGGCGTTCCGCAGAGGAAATATGCGGCATCATAGGCGCGGACTCTTTGGCTTATCTGCAGGAAAGCCGTCTGAATGAGATGGCCGGAGGACTGGGCATATGCAAAGGCTGTTTTAGCGGGAAATATCCGACAGAGCCGCCGGCGGAGGATATCCGTGGGGAGTATGAGCGTTGAAAGTCATTGGAAAAGGAGAAATGATATGAGTACAGACAGGTATCAGAGTCCGCTTTCGGAGCGTTATGCAAGCAGGGAAATGCAGTATCTTTTCTCGCCTGACATGAAGTTCAGGACATGGAGGAAGTTATGGATAGCCCTTGCCGAGACGGAGAAGGAACTGGGGCTGCATATTACGCAGGAGCAGATTGACGAATTGAAAGCCCATGCGGAAGACATCAATTATGATGTGGCAAAGGCAAGGGAAAAGGAAGTGCGCCATGATGTCATGAGCCATGTTTATGCATATGGCGTACAATGCCCGAAAGCCAAGGGGATTATCCATCTGGGCGCAACTTCCTGTTATGTGGGCGATAACACGGATATTATCGTAATGACGGAAGCACTGAAATTGGTCAGGAAGAAACTGGTCAATGTAATGAAGGAACTGGCGGACTTTGCGGATAGATATAAAGCGCAGCCGACACTGGCCTTTACGCATTTTCAGCCGGCACAGCCCACTACGGTAGGAAAGAGGGCGGCTCTCTGGCTGCAGGAGTTTTTCTTGGATTTGGAAGATTTGGACTATGTGCTGTCCGGCATGAAGCTGCTTGGCTCCAAGGGAACGACGGGGACTCAGGCTTCCTTCCTGGAACTTTTTGACGGAAATCAGGAAATCATCGATAAAATCGATCCCATGATTGCAAAGAAGATGGGATTCAAGGAATGCTATCCGGTATCGGGGCAGACTTATTCCCGGAAGGTGGACACCAGAGTGGCGAATGTACTGGCAGGCATTGCGGCCAGCGCCCATAAAATGTCCAATGATATCCGGCTGCTCCAGCATCTGAAGGAAGTGGAAGAACCTTTTGAAAAGAGCCAGATCGGTTCTTCCGCCATGGCCTATAAGAGAAATCCCATGCGGAGCGAAAGGATAGCATCTCTTTCCCGTTATGTTATGGTGGATGCGCTGAATCCGGCAATCACTTCGGCGACGCAGTGGTTTGAAAGGACGTTGGATGACTCTGCCAATAAAAGGCTTTCCATACCCGAGGGTTTCCTCGCCGTTGACGGCATACTGGATCTGTGCCTGAATGTGGTGGACGGGCTGGTAGTTTATCCGAAGGTCATTGAGAAGCGTTTAATGAGCGAGCTTCCGTTCATGGCTACGGAAAATATTATGATGGATGCGGTAAAGGCAGGCGGGGACAGGCAGGAACTGCATGAAAGAATCCGTACGCTGTCCATGGAGGCAGGCAGGAATGTAAAAGAAGAGGGGAAAGACAACAATCTGCTGGAACTGATTGCGGCGGATCCGGCGTTCAATATGACTTTGGAAGATTTGCAGAAAACGATGGATTCTTCCAGGTATGTTGGGCGTGCGAAGGAACAGACGGAAAGTTTCCTGAAAACCGTGATACGGCCTGTTCTGGAAGAGAATAAGGAATTGCTTGGCATTAAGGCTGAAATAAATGTATAAAGTGAGGGATTATGGGCGGATTTTTTGGAGTAGCATCAAGGAATGACTGTATGTTTGATTTGTTTTTCGGAACGGATTATCATTCCCATCTGGGGACGAGAAGGGCAGGGCTGGCAGTATACGGAAAAGACGGGTTTGACCGTGCCATCCACAATATTGAAAATGCGCCGTTCCGTACGAAATTTGACAAAGACTTAAATGAAATGAAGGGCTATCTTGGCATCGGCTGCATTTCCGATTACGAACCGCAGCCGCTGATTGTGCGTTCTCATCACGGCACATATGCCATAGAGACGGTTGGGAAAATCAATAATACGGACGCTATCGTGGAGCAGATATTCGGCTCGGGGCATTCTCATTTTCTGGAGATGAGTGGCGGGGATATCAATGCCACGGAATTGGTGGCTGCCGTCATTAACCAGAAAGAAAATCTGGTGGAGGGCATACGATATGCTCAGGAAATCATAGACGGTTCCATGACCATATTGCTGATGACGCCGAAGGGAATTTATGCTGCCAGGGACAGGCTGGGCCGGACTCCCGTGTCGCTTGGGAAGAAGGAAGATGCTTTCTGCATTTCTTTTGAGAGCTTTGCCTATCTGAATCTGGGCTATACGGAAGAACGGGAACTGGGGCCGGGAGAGGTGGCGGTAGTTACGCCGGAGGGTGTGCAGACTTTGGCCGCGCCGGGGAAGGATATGAAGATATGTACTTTCCTTTGGGTATATTACGGATATCCGTCTTCTTCCTATGAAGGAATCAGCGTGGAAAAAATGCGTTATAACTGCGGATCGCTGTTGGCGAAAAGGGATGATGCGCAGCCGGATATCGTGGCCGGCGTGCCGGATTCGGGGACGGCTCATGCAATCGGCTATTCCAACGAGTCGGGAATTCCTTTTTCCAGGCCGTTCATTAAGTATACGCCTACCTGGCCCAGGTCTTTTATGCCTACCATACAGAGCAAGAGAAATTTGATTGCCAAGATGAAGCTGATACCGGTGCATGATCTGATACAGGGCAAGAGTCTTTTGCTGATTGACGATTCCATTGTCCGGGGTACGCAGATGAGGGAAACGACGGAGTTCCTGTATCAGAGCGGCGCCAAGGAAGTGCATATCAGGCCCGCATGCCCTCCTCTGCTTTACGGGTGCAAATACCTGAATTTCTCCCGTTCCACTTCGGATATGGATTTGATTACGCGCAGAGTCCTGAAAGATTTGGAGCGGGAAGGGCGGTTTACGCGTCTGGAGGCATATTCCGACCCGGAGACGGAGGAATATGCGGAGATGCTGGAGCGGATTCGGAAAGAACTGAATTTTACTTCTCTGCGGTATCATAGACTGGATGATATGATGGAATCGGTGGGGATTGAGCGGTGCAGGTTATGTACTTATTGTTGGGACGGGAAAGAGTGATGTCTTAGAGCGTGTCTTAAAATAGCTTTCTGTCAGATGAGCGTCACAGTTTGTGGGAGATTAAGAGCATTTATGCTCTTAATCTCGCGCAAAGTGGTGAAACGATACATTGTTTTGCAGATGGCAGGAATGAATTTTAAGACACGCTCTAACACACGGAAATCAATTTTTAACTGTGAGCCTGTGCGGCGGCCTTGGCCGGAAGCCTGTGGGCAGACGGCGCCGGCGGCGAAACATCCGGCCCGTACACGGAACCATATATTTTTCGGACCTTCGAAAAACGCCGGTACTTGGGCACTGTATTTTAGTGCCGATGCGTTTGCCGCAGAGTGAAAGCATGTCCGAAAAATATATGGTTCATTGTTTTGTGCAGAACATACAAAAATGGAATTATAAAATTAATGATATGTAACAAAGATAGAAAAGGTGTGAAATGATTCTTGCATTGTGTGTGGAGAGGTGTTATTGTTTGGGAAGATTGGAAACGTTACCGGAAACAATACCGGCCATTAAGGCGGAATGTTTTTGTCCGGTTTGGATTGGTATCCGTGCCGGGAAGCGGTGAGTTGGAGAGTGTTTGAGTGTCCGAGCATGAAAGGAGAATGGAAGTAATGAGAAAAAGCGGAATTTTATTACCGGTGTCCAGCATTCCGTCTAAGTACGGAATCGGCACATTTTCAAAGGAGGCGTATGAATTTGTGGATTTTCTGGAAAGGGCAGGCCAGAGGTATTGGCAGATTCTTCCGTTAGGCCCTACCGGTTACGGGGATTCGCCTTATCAGTCTTTTTCCACCTTTGCGGGGAATCCGTATTATATTGATTTGGAGGGGCTGACAGAGAAGGGATGGCTCACCGAAGAGGAGTGTGAGGAAGCTGATTTTGGCGGGAACGGCCAGTATGTGGATTATGAGAAGATATATCTGTCACGGTTCAAGGTGTTGCGGAAGGCTTACGAGAGAAGTCATATCGGAGAAGACGGGGAATTTAGGAAATTTCAGGAGGAGAATGCATTTTGGCTGGAAGATTATGCTTTGTATATGGCGGTAAAGAACTCCTTCGGGGGCGTCAGCTGGATTGAGTGGGAAGAGGATATCCGGCTGCGCAGGGAAGGGGCGATGGCGGCATATAGGGAGAAATATGCGAAAGAGACGGAATTTTATGAATTCCAACAGTTCATTTTCGCCACGCAGTGGTTTGCCCTGAAGGAATATGCCAATGGAAAGGGGATAGATATTATCGGTGATATCCCTATTTATGTGGCTTTTGACAGTGCGGATACTTGGGCCAATCCGCAACTGTTTCAGTTGGATGAAAAGTGTATACCGGTAGGGGTGGCAGGCTGCCCGCCGGATTCGTTCTCGGCGACCGGGCAGCTCTGGGGAAATCCGCTGTATCGGTGGGAGTATCATAAGGAAACCGGTTATGAGTGGTGGATGAAAAGAATTGCTTATTGCTATAAGCTGTATGATGTAGTGCGTATCGATCATTTCCGGGGGTTTGACGAATATTACTTTATTCCTTATGGGGATGAAACGGCGGAGTTCGGGCATTGGGAAAAAGGGCCGGGGTATGATATCTTTAAGGTGATGAAGGAAAAAGTGGGCAATAAGCCGGTCATAGCGGAGGATTTGGGCTATCTGACGCCAAGTGTGCTGAAATTGGTGAAGAAGACGGGATATCCGGGCATGAAAGTCCTGCAGTTCGCTTTCGACGGCAGTGCGGACAATGATTACCTTCCCCACAATTATACGGCCAATTCCGTGGTTTATACAGGAACCCATGACAATGACACCACGCTGGGGTGGTATGAGTCTTTGGGCAGGAAGGATAAGGCCTTTGCGAAGCGTTATTTGAATATAACGGGCAGAAAGGATGTGGAGTGGAATTTCATACGCGCCGCATTCGGCAGCGTAGCGGATACGGCAATTATTCCGATGCAGGATTATTTGGGGCTGGGGGCGGAAGCGCGCATTAATATTCCGTCAACGTTAGGGCTGAACTGGAAATGGCGTATGCTGCCCGGTCAGCTTACGGACGGCTTGGCAGAGGATATCCTTAACCTGACAAAGCTTTACGGAAGAGGATAACGGCATGCCGGAGACAACGATTAAGGATATCGCGAAGAAATGCGGTGTGGGGGTCAGTACGGTTTCGAGAGCCATCAATGACCATCCGGACATTAACCCGGAGACAAAGCGGATGATTATGGAAGTCATCCGGGAAAGCGGGTTTGTGCCAAATAACAGCGCGCGCAATTTAAAGAGGACGGATGCAAAGACGATTGCCGTGCTGGTAAAGGGAATGGCAAACCCGCTTTTTACGGATATGATTCAGACAATTGAAGAGGAAACACGAAGAAAAAAGTATTCCTTGGAGTTAAAACATGTGGAATATTACGAGGATGAAGTAGATGTGGCATTGGAGCTGGTAAAGGAGAAGAGGCTGCGGGGCATTGTTTTTCTGGGCGGCTATTTTCTTCATGCGGAGGAGAAGCTTGCAAATCTGACGGTGCCTTATATTTTCAGCACGATAGGCACAGCGGTTTCCAGCAAATTGGATCAGGCAGAGTATTCCAGCATATCAGTGGACGACCGGAAAGAAAGCCGTGCGGTTACGTCTTATTTAATCGGGCTGGGGCACAGGGATATTGCCATTATTTCGGCGGAGTCGGAGGTGGACAGTATCGGACGGCTCCGGCTGGAGGGATACAAGGATGCTTTGCGGGAAAACGGGATTCCTTACAAGCCCGGTTTGGTGCGTACAGTGGAGGAAAGCATTGAACATTTTTCCATGGAAAACGGCTATCTGACTGCAAAGCGTCTGATTGCTTCGGGCGAGAGGTTTACGGCGGTATTTGCCACGGCGGATTTGCTGGCAATCGGGGCGTGCAGGGCATTGCTGGAGGCAGGGATGCGTATTCCGGAAGAAGTGTCGGTGGCCGGATTTGACGGCATTGAACTTGGGAAGTATTATTATCCTGCCATTACCACTATGAAACAGCCGGTGAAAGAGATGGCCGAGACTACCATTAAATTGCTGTTTGACATTATTGCCGGAAAGAAAGGGCACAGACATCTTGTGTTTCCGGCCGTGCTGGAGGTGAGGGAATCCTGTGCGGCAGCGGGGAAGCCGTTATAGGGACATAAGGCATTCCTTAAGCCTGCAGGCCTGTTGTGCTGTCTGTGGGAGAAAGGCATGAATAAACCGGTGCGTTAAGTTTCTTGCGGAACCTGCCGATATAGAATCAAAGAACTAATGAAAGTATTTTCACATATGCTTTTCAGCATATTTGGCCGGAGTGCCGGAAACAAGGAGGGAGACGG
The DNA here is from genome assembly GCA_910579645.1 of uncultured Lachnospiraceae bacterium. Taxonomy (GTDB): domain Bacteria; phylum Bacillota; class Clostridia; order Lachnospirales; family Lachnospiraceae; genus Kineothrix. Next base: position 12,955 of record CAJTVK010000059.1, read on the forward strand.
CATGGGGATGAGGATTGGGGAAAATGATTCGGGCAGGCAGGCTATGAAACCGAATAATACGGAGCGGATGAAAAGCGTTACCAAGTCCGGCAAAAAGAAGAAAAAGCGCCTGCAATATAATTTTAAAGAGATTTCAACGCAGATTATGCTGGCAAAAACATCCGTCAGCGCAGGCGGGGTAATCGCGCGTGCACAGGCAAAAGTGGCCATGCTTCAGAGAAAGCTGAGGAGCGAGGAATACGACTCCAAAGAAGTGGAGCGGGCACTTGGCCATGCAAAAAAAATGGAGGCGGTTGCAAGAAAAAAGAAGAAGCATCTGGCGGAGGAAGAAAAGGCGAAAAATGCAGGTTCTTGCTTGGAAGAGACAGAAAGGTATGAGGATTCCGGCATAGAGGAAACGGCAGAGGCGGACGGACAGGGCTTAAGCCGTGAGCAGTTGGAGGAAATGATGGCCGAATGTCAGGAAGCTATGGACGAAAGTATGGAAGAATTCAACGCTTCGATGGAAGAACTGAATGCTTCTATGGCAAAACTGGAGGATGCCATGGGGCTTGAGCAGCTGGCGGACGAATTTCTGGGCGGCGTACAGGAAGAACTATCTCCGGAAGACTTGGAACAGCTTAAGAAAAAACATAGGGCAAAAGAACTTCGGGAAATTATGGAAGCCGATATGAAGTATCTGAAAGCATTGTTTGATCAGCTGGAAAAAGAAAAGCAGGGAAATTCCGGCAGCTCCGGCGGTATTTCCTTACAGCTTGGCGGTATGGAAATACCCGTGCAGGCGGCGGAAGTGCCTGTGATGCCGGAGGGCGGGAATGTGGATATTTCTTTATAGGTGAAATTGGCACGGCAGGCACTGAATGCTTACGGAAAAATGCATTGCCGTATTTTAGGTTTGTGCTTTTTCCATTGGCTGCCTGCTTAAGGCGGAGTTGTGATATTTGGAGTCGTAGGTGACATCCTGTGCAAACCATGACGGAGGAAGAAAGGCGTGGGCTGCTCTTTCCGTGGGGAATTCTACTTCGGCGATGATTAAGGGAGCAAAGGGGGCATCAAAAACATCCAGTTCTATTGTGAGGGCCGTATTTCGTTCCGACTCCGAGAGGGCGGCATTTTCGGCGTAGGAAGGAGTTTCGATAGGGATTAAATATCTTGTTTTGGAAATAATATTTCCGTCGGCTTTTTGACGCAGGTGATAATAGGATTCTTCGTTCAGCGGAAGATTGTATTCTTCCCTTGCGAGGAGTCCTTTTCCTTTATAAGTAAGGTAATACTCATGGTCCTGTTTCCGTATCCTGATTACCGGGTCCGTATTCAGGTATGCCTGCTCGATAAGATGCGAAGCATAGGTTTCCAGTTTGCCGGGCAGGGATTTGACGGTGAATTTCCTTTCGATTTCCATTTGCTGAATTCCTTTCTTTTCGTTTTTTTCTTATTTTATCATATAGCAGGGAGTTTTGAGAAAAGATATTTTTTCCGTTTCATAGAGAATGCATTTGAGTTTTGGATTTGTTATGCAATTTAGTTGCATGCAGGCCGGGTGAGATATTATAATGAAGCAGCGGGATGTATAGTAAATGCCCAAATATTTGCCGTTTACTATAAATGGATGCGCACGTCCGTATAGAAAATTTTGCTGTATCTGCGGCATGCGGACGGCACCTATAACAAAAGACATAGGCAATCCGGATGGTGTCCGGAAGAAAGAAGAGGAAAAATGGATTTATCAATTTATTTCAGAAGCATTACGGAACAGGATAACTGCTCCGTGGTAATCTGCAATCCGGAGCATGAAATTATTTATATGAACCCGGCTGCAGCGGTACGGTATGCAAAGAGCGGCGGCACCGGCCTTGTGGGGCGGAGTATTTTCGAGTGTCATAACCGGGAATCGGAGGAACGGATTCGGAAAGTGGTTTCTTGGTTTAAAGAAGGCCCCAAGAACAATAGGATTTACACCTACCACAATGAGAAGGAGAATAAGGATGTGTATATGATTGCGCTGCGTGACGGGGAGGGGAAGTTCATCGGATATTACGAGAAACATGAGTACCGCAATGCAGAGGAAGGGAAACTATATCAGTTTGACCGGAATCTGTGAAAGGGAGTATGAGCAATGTCATTCAGTTAAGCTGTAGCCTGCTTCGGTAATGATGTTTAACCGAATGGCATTGGGAGTATGTGAGGGTGTTTTGAATGCAAGCATGCAGAAATTGATAGGAACAAAGGCTGTGCCCGGTATGTATATGCCGGGCATTTTGTCTGTATGAATGGCGGATTGAATGGTTCCGTGGGTGCGCCGGACGTTTTAACGGATGGTATGGGGGTGCTGACCTCCGTATGTAGGCAAAATTGTGATTGACAACTGTTCAATGCTGTTATATACTGTTTATCAAGGAGATAGAAAAATGGAGATAATTATCAGTAATTCATCGATGGAACCAATCTACGAACAGATAATAGGACAGATAAAAGCCATGATAATAAATGGCAGCCTGAAAGAAGAGACATTGCTGCCGTCGGTCCGCTCTTTGTCCAAGGATTTGAAAATCAGTGCCCTGACGGTTAAGAAAGCCTATGACGGCCTGGAGGAGGAAGGCTTTATCATAACCGTACATGGAAAGGGTAGTTTCGTAGCCCCGAACAATGCAAATCTTTTACAGGAAGAGCAGCGCAAAGCCGTGGAGGATAAAATGGAAGCGGCAATCCGGGCAGGCCGGGGGTGCGGCATGGAGGATAAAGAAATCAGGGAACTGTTTGAGTTAATTATGGAGGGATGAAAAATTATGCTTTTGAAATTGGACAATGTACAAAAAGCTTATAAAGATTTTATGCTGCGGTGTTCCATGAAAGTGGAAGAGGGGTTTATTACGGGGCTGATTGGGGCCAACGGTGCAGGGAAAAGCACTACCTTCAAAGCGATTCTTGGCCTGATTGGGACTGACGGGGGGAGTGTTGAAATTTTGGGGAAGAGATTGGAAGACTTCTCGGCGGCGGATAAGGAGGATCTTGGCATTGTGCTTTCCGAAAATTCCTTCAGCGGCATATTTACCGTAACGGATGCGGCGGCAATTATGGGAAATATGTACCGGAGATTTGACAAAAAGACCTTTTTTGATAAATGTGAACAGTACGGGCTGCCCTTGCATAAGCCGGTGAAAGATTTTTCTACCGGCATGAATGCCAAGTTTAAGCTGCTTACCGCCATGAGCCATGGGGCGAAGCTGCTTATACTGGATGAACCTACGCTGGGGCTGGACAGCGTGGTAAGAAGCGAACTGTTGGATGAAATGCGCCAGTATATGGAGGAAGAGGGGAGGGCAATCCTGATCAGCTCCCATATATCTTCCGATTTGGAAGGTCTTTGCGATGATTTATATTTTATTCAGAACGGGGAAATTATGTTCCATGAGGATACGGATGTTATTCTTTCCGACTATGCCTTGCTGAAAGTGAGCCGGAAACAGTATGAGGAATTGGATAAACGTTACATTAACTACCGGAAGGCGGAAGCATTCGGATATATGCTTCTGACAAAAGAAAAACAGTTTTACTTGGACAACTATAAGGATGTTGCTTTGGAAAAGGGAAATATTGATGATATTCTGCTGATGTTGGCAAAAGGTGAAAAAGTGGAGGGACTGCAATGAAAGGGCTGTTGGTGAAGGACTTTATATTTATGAGGAAAAATAAAAAAATGGTAATCATGCTGTTGGCAATAGAGATTATATTCTTGGCCACGCAGGGCGTTGACAGCGCCCCTTTTATCATAGGCTATATGACCATGGGCTGCGGGATGCTTGTGCTCAGTTCCATTACTACGGATGAATATACAAAAAGCATGCCTTTCCTTATGGCACTGCCTATAAGCAGAAAGGAATATGTGCTGGAAAAATATATATTTTCGGTAATCTGTAATTTATTCGGCTGCCTATTGGCTTTTCTTCCCTGCTGTATGATGAAGCCGGCACAGACAGGGGAAGTGCTTGGAATGGCAATGGTAATTTTGGCAGTCATGCTGCTGGTACAGATGGCCATGCTGCCTGCACAGCTGAAATACGGCGGGGAAAAGGGGAGAGTTGTGCTGATGGGGATATTTGTCTGCATTGTTTTGGCAGTGACGCTTTTGAAGAAAGGCGGGAAGGCTTTATTGGATAGGCATGAGGGTCTGCAGCTATGGCTTGGCGGAATGCTGAATGGGCTGGAAAGAATGGATAACCTGGCTTTTGCTGCCGGGGCGGCAGTGCTGTGTGTCATTGGCTTCGGGATATCCTATGCGGTGAGCAGAGGCATTATGGAGAAGAAGGAGTTTTGACTTTCGGTTGCATCGACTTTTCAGGATTTATGTTATTTTTATATAATTAAGATTTCTTTTCTTTTCATATTACCAATAAAGTGGTAAAATGAAAACATAGCCGGAATGGAGGGCAGGGGGGCAGCATGCCGGACAGAAAGGCTTGGAAGGATATTTCGAAAGTATTTGGGAAAGAGGGATGCAGAATGGGAAAAGTATGTGTTTTTTTCGGAACGGGTTATGAGGAAATAGAGGCTTTGACAGTGGTAGATTTGCTCCGCCGGGCAGGGATTGATACGCAGACGGTATCTGTTACGGGGGAAGAATCGGTGGAAGGCTCGCATGGAATAACGGTTAAAATGGATTCGCTGTTGGAAAACGTAGACTTTGGAGAGGTGGATATGATTGTATTGCCCGGAGGAATGCCGGGAACGAAGAACTTGGAAGCCTGCGGGCCGTTAATGGAACAGGTAGACGCTTTTTACCAATCAGGGAAATATATCAGTGCAATCTGTGCGGCACCGAGCATCCTCGGGCATAGGGGGATGCTGAAAGGGAAGAAAGCATGCTCTTTTCCCGGTTTTGAGAGTCATTTGGAAGGGGCGGAGGTAACAAAATGTCCTGCGCAGACCGACGGAACTATTATTACAGGAAGAGGAATGGGATGTGCGGTTGACTTCGGGCTTGCCATCGTGGAAAAACTACAGGGGAAGGAGCAGGCGAAAGCACTTGCGGAAAAAATTGTATATGACCATTACCGGTGATGAGGGGTGCCTATGAATATATTATTTTTTTTAACGCCAAAGAGCGAAGTCGCTTATATATATGATGATGACACACTGCGTCAGGCACTGGAAAAAATGGAATACCACAGATATACGGCAGTGCCGATTATTGACCATGAGGACGGTACTTATATAGGTACTTTGACGGAAGGCGATCTGTTATGGGACTTAAAAGAACGGCATGACCTGAACGTCAGGGATGCGGAGGATATTCCGATTTTATCGGTGAACAGGAAAAGGGATAACGAGCCGGTGGCTGCGGATGCAAATATCGAAGATTTGATCAGTAAAGTGATGAATCAGAACTTTGTGCCTGTGATAGATGACGATTCACGTTTTATCGGGATTATCACCAGAAAAGATGTCATACAGTATTTGTCCTATAAATGCGGAATAGAGAGAGAACGGCTGCTGGTAGCAGTGGACTGATGCCTGTAGGGTGTTGGCAAACATAGAAGTATGTGAAAAGGATAAGGATATTCTTATATTTTGTGCCAGAGAAGAGAAGGTATGCCCCGCCGCTTGCGGCGGGGTTATTCATGCCTGTAATTCAAGAAGCTGTTTTTTCAGTTCGGCTATCTGAATATCTTTTTTCTTATTTTCCTGAAAAAGCAGTTCTTTTTCCAATCCAAGCCGTTCGGTTTCCTTAGAAAGGAAGTCCTTTTCCAATCCAAGCCGCTCGGTTTCCTTAGAAAGGAAGTCCTTTTCCAATCCAAGCTGTTCGGCTTCTTTTAAGAGGAAGTCTTTTTCAAAACCAAGCCGTTCTGTTTCTTTTAAAAGCTGTTCTTTCTCATGGTCTAATTTCTCGGAAAAAATCTTTAGCTGTTCCAGTTCATCCATTTTCATGCTTAATGATTTTATGTATTTATCAATTTCCAGTTCCAGAATAGGTTCGGTCATGCTGATTACCTCCTTTAATAATATGTCGTCCTTGCAGAAAACACGAATCATAGATTTTCGGAGCAGATTTAAAAGAATGCTGCAGTCAAAATCCGTTAATTGGCCACTGTCTGCTTCACTGCTTAAGATTAGTATAATCTGCCGGTAAAAAGAAGTCAATTCTTCTTTTTTCAGTGCAAAAGATTTTTTTTCTGCCTGATAGTATTTGCGGAAGCGAAGAGGAAGAAAGGGAATCAGTACGAAAAGATGTTTTTCTTTTATCTCTTTTAAGGTATATGATTGGACTTGGAGAATCGGAACTTTGTAGGGGCAGGAGGTTCCGTCCTGTAAATAAATTCGGCAGGACAATAAGGGCGGGCGGTTGGAAGTTCCCTGTAAGTACAGTACGCATGAGCGGGGAAACCGTAGTTCCGGCAAAGCCTTGCGTTCCTGCAGATGCCTGACAGGCGGATAGCTTAAGGCAATATGAACATCATATTCAAACATGCGCAAGACCATGGCATTGCTGCCTTTGATTTCACATTCAAAATGGTAGATATCTCTTCCGTCAATGAGGATTGTTTTATCCGCCCGGATAGAAGTCATTTTCTCCTCGGTATTCCGATTTACGGAAAACTCCGTGGCAAGGGGGGACAGGGCGGAATCCGGCGGATAACGTTTTCCGTAGATTTCATAAATAAGAGGAAATATTTGCCGGGGCATATGGTAAACTTCTTTTTTGAATATTTCATCCCAAAGCTGTGCTTCCGTGGCTATATTTTCCGGGAGTCCGTTTTCTTTTTTTAATTGTTCCAGAAATTCTTTTGAATCATAGATATGATTTTTTTCTGTCATAGGCAGAGTCTCCTTAGAATAAGAAATAGAGTGGAAATGCAAATGTGTCGGGAAAATCGGCAATTGGTTCTTAATTGGAATTTTAAAGAAACAGTAGGGGAACCGTAAAAAGACATGCCTGCAATAGCAGCCGCTTCACACGGATGCCTGTAGAATATGGAAACATGAAACAATAATATTGTAATATAGCGGATGCCATAATACAAGAAATAAATATTTATGACACGGAAATTGATTTTCACATTTTGCTCATTGATATTTGCTTTAAGGACATAGGAGGGGAGACAGTGGATATTTTTGCATTGTTTATGCTGGCGGCGGGGCTGTCAATGGATGCATGTGCGGTGGCAGTCTGTAAAGGGCTGGCTTTGGGGAAGCTGTCGGTGAAGCATATGGTAGTGACGGCTCTGTGGTTCGGTGTATTTCAGGCAGCCATGCCTGTCGCCGGATATATGTTCGGCGTGCAGTTCAGGGACGGGATTATGGGGATTGCCCATTGGATGTCTTTTCTTTTGCTTGAGCTGATTGGCATAAGCATGATTAAGGAAGCCTGCCGTAAAGACGGGATGAAGTTTGGCAGTTCCCTTGCAGTGAGAGAAATGCTGCCGTTGGCTTTGGCAACCAGTATTGATGCATTGGCGGCAGGGGTGGCATTTGCGTTTCTGGCGGTGGACATATGGGCTGCTGCCGCTTGTATCGGGACGGTGACGTTCCTGCTTTCAATGGCCGGGGTGAAGGCCGGAAATATTTTCGGCATGAAATATAAGGCCGGGGCGGAACTTGCAGGAGGGGGAATTTTAGTCCTGCTGGGAATAAAGATTTTATTGGAACATGTAGTATGATGTTTTCTGAAGAAAAGCATCACATTTTGTCCGGAACACTGACAAATACGATATTCTTCAAATGCAGTTATAGGAGACGACACGGAAATCATAAGATAATTTTGTTTTTTCTGGTAAAAAGATAAAAGCCGAATAAAGAAATGAGCGGCGGAAATAATAAAAACGCAATCAATTAATTTCAGGAGGTGCAGATATGGCTAATTTATCAGAATTAGATTTACAGAATTTACGTCATCTCATTGGCGGATATGACACGACTCATTGCAAAATGAAGGAATATGCGGAATGCGCAACGGATTCCAGTGTAAAGCAGTTTTTTGAAAAAGGCGCAAGGTCCGCAATGGACAACAAGCAGCAGCTGATGAAATTTTTACAGTAGGAGGGTATGAAAGATGCAGGAAAAAACAATGGTAGCAGATACTTTGGCAGGGATTAACGGAGAACTTGTCCGGTACGGCGGCATGATTGCGCAGACGGAAAATAAAGAACTGAAGCAGACCTTGAAACAGTTCCGCAATGCCTGCGAGCAGTCACAGGAAGAACTGTATCAGATTGCCAGGGAAAAATCCTATTATGTGCCGGCCGCAAAGGCAACGCAGGAAGAAGTAGATCATGTAAAATCTCTCTTCACAAGCAACACTTTATAGGAAATCTTTCCGTCGGGAAGAAAAAGCCGGGGGAACGTATGCAGCCGTATACGTTCCTCCGGTTTTTTCATTCTCCTCTCCGCTGGTATAATGCCTTGCTGTGTACAGCATTCGGAAGGGAGAACGCAGGAACGGATATTCCGTTTCCTGCAGCAGGGAGTTTCATTCTCTTACCGGCTGCAGGCCGCTGATATCAGGCTCGATGGTCATGGAATAATTGGTATGATAAATTACAAATCCCGGTTTGCTGCCGTTTGGTTTTTTCACGTTTTTCTTTTCCGTGTAATCAATCTCGGCTTTTTCCTGTTCTTTGGCTTTGGAATAGTAAGCGGCCAGTTTTGCGGCTTCCTCAAAAGTGCGGTCAGGAAGTTCTTTGCCTTCGGATTTCACAATCACATGGGACCCCGGCATGCCTTTGGCGTGAAACCACCAGTCATTGCCGGAAGCAAACTTGAATGTGAGTTCTTCGTTCTGGTAATTATTTTTTCCTATATAAATGTGGTAGCCGTCACTGCTGATATAGTGGAAAGGACGGCTTGTAATTTTAGCTTTTTTTGCTCCCCCTTTTCGACGGATATAGCCGCTTTCCGTCAGTTCTTCCTTTATCTGCACTAAGTCTTCTTCTGCCAAAGCGATGTCAAGGGAAGCACTGACGGATTCCAGATGGCTGATTTCTGCCTTTACCTCTAAGGTCAGGGCGGAAAGAGCCTCGTTGGTGCGTTTCAGTTTATTATATTTTTCAAAATATTTTTTAGCATTTTCCGAAGGAGTCATCGTAGGATCCAACGGGATTGTGATTTCTTCGTCGGTATAATAGTTCCATGCCGTTAAGGACTTTGCGCCGGGTTCGGCAGAATAGCCGTAGGTGTTCAGCAGTTCCCCATATATTCTGTATTTTTCCCTTTTTTCCGTATCTTTCATCTGCCGCAGCTGCAGTTCATATTTTTTCGTATTGCGTTCCAAGGCAGTCTGGACAATGCGGCGCAGATCGACGGATTTCTGACGGATTCGCGTCACTGCATTTTTTTGCGCATAATATTGTTCCAGAAGGGCACTGACGGAATCGAAATCACGCCGCTCACAGTCCCCGTACATAGTGAGACGCAGAGCGGCAAATTCTGCCGGGGCATTATTTTCATAAATAATGTTGGGCTGGAAATTGCCGTTCTTTACCTGCTCCATAACGGAAAAAAAAGCATCCGCCAACCGGTTCAGGTGTCCTTCCCCAAGAGAGGCGGTGGAATAGTCGCCGTCCAGTCCGGCACGGTAACAGATTTCCTGAGAAAGGACAGGGGAAATGCCGGTGTAGGTACCGTAAAGCGCTTTATGGACAGGCATGGTTTTGCCGTGAACCGTATGGATAAAAGCTTCCCTGCCGACAGTCAGAGGATCTTCCTTTTCCTGTGTCTCGGGGATGAAGTAGGGCCGGCCGGGAAGCACTTCGCGCACGCTGCTGACCATGCCGGAAATATGCTTGATACTGTCTATAATGACATTTTCCTCATTGGTGAAAATAATATTGCTGTGTTTGCCCATAATTTCCACCATTAATTTTTTCCTGCACAGGTCGCCCAGTTCGTTCAGGTGTTCCATCTCTATTTGCACGATACGTTCCAGGCCGGGCTGCGTGATGCCCGTTATGCGGGCATTCTGCAAGTGTTTGCGCAGCAGCATGCAGAAACTGGGAGCCGTCATCGGGCTGGGTTTATTGTTTTCCGTCAGATAAATCAAGGGAAGGGACGCGCCGGCCGAAAGAAACAGCCGTTTCTGCCCGCCGTTCACTTTCACCGTCAGCAGCAGCTCGTCGGTTTCCGGCTGTGCAATTTTATAAATCCGTCCGCCGGGAAGAGTGTCGTTCAGTTCCTTTATGATGCTGGCTATCGTTACGCCGTCAAATGCCATAATCGTTTCCTCACTTTTTACAATTTGCCTTATTTTACAATAATTTTGAACGACTTGCAATAGTGGGGGATACGGGAATCCACTTTCAGCTGTGAGCCTGTGCGGCGGCTCTGTGCCGGAAGCCTATGGGTAGGCGATGTCAGGCGGCGAAGCACCCGGCCTGTACGGTTACATCGTCCGAGCCACTGGATATATGGCAGGATAAATTATCTGGCATCGTTTTATGGGTCAATGATATATCTCCCGAACCATTGTTAATGGCTAATGAAACAGGATTATCTTTAGGAATATACAGTATTATCTTCCCCGCCTCCTACATTAAATCTTTGCTTTCCACATTTACGATTGACAAAGCGGCAAAAAGCAAAGAAATAGCCGTCAAAATAATAGGAAATACTGCGTTGCCTGCCATTGTGAAATCGCCAATGTTCGCCTGCGTGAGAAAAATCAGCAAAAATGAAGTGACAATCGTTGCCTTTGAAGATTTTAAAGCCATCCCGACAAACAGGGCAATAAAGCTCATGCTGACGATTACCACTGATTTTAGTATCAGTTGTATATAAAATGACAGGCTGCCTATTGAAAAATCAACAGCAAAGGATGACTGCATAAATTTTGCCCCAAAGAACACACACATATAAATTGCCAGTTTTGTTAAAATGAGTGCGGCAAAATTAAAAGTCCAGACCGCAATCATTTGGGAAGCTAAGATTTTCTGCCGCTTAATAGGGTAGGAAAACATCAGATTCATTGTCTTGCTTTTGTATGCGCTTACAATAAAGGATGCCAACATTACACTGGTGTAAATAAGAAATGCCATGCTGGTAAATAATTCGATGGGAGCGGAGATTACATCTGTCCCTGACGCAGCATCCAGTGTCCCGTCCGGGTCGTTGGCAATGCCCAAAAACGCTAACGCAAAAACAAATAAGCCAAGCAGAGCCGCCATAATGATTACGCCTTTGATATATTTCCCGATATTATTCTTTTTCCATTCAAGTCTGACAAGCTTTAACATGATTTTCCCACCTCCGATGTGATTTTTAAGAAATAGTCCTCCAATGTTTCGGTATGTTGGCTGATGGAAGCAATCTCTACATCATTTGCCATCAATTCCCTCGAAATCTTTTGTGTGGTGACACCCTGCTCATAAATACGAATCCCCGAATCGTTTACGATTTTAAAATTACTTAACTGCATTTTTTCAGCTAAAACATATGCCGCTTTCTTTGTATCCTCTACGGCAAGCTCAATATACGCCGTATTTGTTTCTGCAATTTCTTTCATGGATATTTCTTTCATCATCTTTCCATGATGGATAACGCCAACCGTATCGGCAATACTTTCTATCTCTGGGAGAAGATGACTGGATATCATAAGCGTCATGCCATACTCGGTACATAGCATCCGAAACAAATCTCTGATTTGCTTCATTCCTGTGGGGTCTAAGCCGTTTGTCGGCTCGTCAAGAATAACTAACTCCGGCTTGCACAATATGGCACGGGCAATCCCCAGACGCTGCTTCATTCCTAAAGAATAGCTGCCCGCAGGCTTATCCGCCGCATCCGAAAGCCCAAGCATCCCGAGTGCTTCCTCCACGCTGCCTTTGTTGTAATACCCCATATACTCACAATGAAGCTGTAAGTTGTCCTTTCCGCTCATATGGTCATAAAATGTAGGAAATTCAATGATGCTTCCCATGCGCTTCAGCACCTCGTAAGAGTTTTTTTCCAATACTTTCCCAAACAGCCAGGCCGTGCCGCTTGTCGGTTTCCAAAGGTTGGTAAGCATCTTCATCACCGTGGTTTTTCCTGCCCCGTTCGGTCCTAAAAATCCATATACCTCACCTTTCTTTACATGGATATTCACATCTGTGACTAACTGTTTCCCATCTATCATTTTGCTTAGATGGCTTGTTTGCAAAATATAAGACATTTTTTGCCTCCTTTCTCTGTTCATGCCAGCCTTTTGGCATAAAGGGATACCCGCAGGTTGTTTCCTTAGTAACGCCTTTCTCGGACGTAGCAATACGCCCAAAGGTGTTTTATGAATACCATTATAGCGATATAGATTTTCAAAACTCTTGACTAATTCTTACGAATTTCTTTCATTATTCCTGCCCATGCTTTTGGGGCATAAAGGGACGGTCCAGACCGCCCTCTCTTGGCGCTATGCGCCAATTCACCTTGTACCCGCAGGGTGTTTCATAGGGAATTTAATAAG
>CAJTVK010000060.1 GCA_910579645.1 uncultured Lachnospiraceae bacterium
ACCGGGACAGGCAGTTCCGCTGCTGCCGGCCACTAAAAAAACTCACGCACGGGCTGGGTAAAGAAGAATGTTAATATTTCCTATTGTTCCCGAAAAGACATAGAGAAACCGGGCAGGATGTGCCATTCCCGTTTTCTGTCGGATATCAAAAACGTAATGCCGAATCATAACGTTCCCTCTTACTTTACCCAGCACGAGAGGGATTTTTTTGCGGGACAGGTGCTCCCGCTGCCGCCGTCCCGCAAAAAAATCCCTCTCGTGCGTCCGCCTCATCTATTTCGCTTGAAAAAAAAAAGGTTTTATGTATAATAGAATGAGTGGCTAAAAACCGTGGAATATTAGAAAACAGAGGGTTTTAAAATGATTAGTGCTAATAATGTAACATTACGCATCGGAAAAAAAGCGTTATTTGAAGACGTAAATATCAAATTTACCGAAGGGAACTGCTATGGCCTGATTGGCGCAAACGGCGCAGGCAAGTCCACCTTCTTAAAAATCCTGTCCGGACAGCTGGAAACCACCAAAGGGGACATTTCCATCACTCCCGGCCAGCGTCTCTCCGTGTTGGAGCAGGATCATTTCAAGTATGACGATTATCCCGTGATGGACGTAGTCATTATGGGCAATGCACGGCTGTATGAAATTATGAAAGAAAAGGATGCTATTTATGCAAAAGAGGACTTCACGGACGAAGACGGCATCCGTGCCAGCGAACTGGAAGGGGAATTTGCCGAAATGGACGGCTGGGAAGCCGAATCCAATGCCGCCATGCTGTTAAACGGGCTTGGCATTGACACCGATCTCCATTATTCCGTAATGAATACTTTAAATGGCAGCGAGAAAGTCAAAGTTCTGCTTGCCAAGGCTCTTTTCGGCAATCCGGATATCCTGCTGCTGGACGAGCCTACCAACCATCTGGATTTGGATGCCATCGCCTGGCTGGAGGATTTCCTGATTGACTTTGAAAATACGGTAATCGTAGTATCCCATGATCGTTATTTCCTGAATAAAGTATGCACCTACACGGCAGACATTGATTATGGGAAAATACAGCTGTATGCGGGCAACTACGATTTCTGGTATGAGTCCAGCCAACTTCTGATGAAGCAGATGAAAGAAGCCAATAAGAAAAAAGAAGAGAAAATCAAGGAACTTCAGGAGTTTATCTCCCGTTTCTCCGCCAACGCCTCCAAATCCAAGCAGGCTACCAGTAGGAAGCGTGCCCTGGAAAAAATCGAGTTGGATGAAATCAAGCCTTCCAGCAGGAAATATCCTTATGTGGATTTCCGCCCGGACCGGGAAATCGGCAACGAAGTGCTCACGGTGGAAGGACTTTCCAAAACCATTGACGGCGTAAAAGTATTGGACAATATTTCTTTTATCGTGGGCCACAATGACAAAATTGCCTTTGTAGGCGGAAACGAACTTGCCAAAACCACGCTTTTCCAAATACTGATGGGGGAAATGGAACCGGACGAAGGAAATTACAAATGGGGGGTAACTACCTCTCAGGCTTATTTCCCGAAGGACAGCACAAAGGAATTTGACAATGATTACACGATTGTGGAATGGCTCACCGGCTATTCCCCCGTAAAAGACGTAACTTATGTGCGCGGCTTCCTGGGACGTATGCTCTTCGCCGGCGAAGACGGCGTAAAGAAAGTGAAAGTGCTTTCCGGAGGCGAAAAGGTAAGGTGCCTGCTTTCCAAAATGATGATCAGCGGCGCCAACTGCCTGCTTCTTGACGAACCGACCAACCACTTAGACATGGAGTCCATTACCGCACTGAACAACGGGCTGATCAAATTCCCCGGCGTGGAGTTTTTTGCCTGCCACGACCACCAATTTGTGCAGACAACGGCCAACCGCATTATGGAAATCCTTCCCAACGGCCAGCTGATTGATAAAATAACCACCTATGACGAGTATCTGGCAAATGACGAAATGGCAAGAAAACGCACCGTTTATACGAATAAGAACGAGGAAGACGACAACTGATCTGCCGGCTTCGGACGCAAAGCTTTGCACGCCCGCTTGTGCAATCTTTCATACACAGTCTAATGCCCCAAGGAGAAAATGCATTTATGAATATCGTAGACTTACATGTACACTCCAATAAATCGGACGGGAGCCTGTCCCCCGCCCGGCTGGTACGGCTGGCGGCGGAAAAGGGACTTTCCGCCTTTGCCCTTACCGACCATGACACTACGGACGGCATCGCCGAAGCCCTTGCCGCCGCTGCGGAATATAACCGGGAATTGGAAGACGGCACTCTCTTGCCTCTTTCTTCCGGCAGAGCCCCCCTTCCTCTGGAGGTGATTCCCGGCATTGAGTTCTCTACCGAATATGAAGGGAAGGATATCCATATCGTCGGGCTGTACATTGATTACGAGGCTCCCTTTTTCAAAAAACAGATACAGAATTTCGTGGATTCCCGCATTAACCGGAACCGGAAAATGTGCGCCAATCTCAGCGAGGCCGGCATCGATATTTCCTATGAGAAACTGTTGTCCGCATTTCCCGGCTCCGTCATCACCCGTGGACATTATTCCCGTTACCTTCTGGAGCACGGTTATGTAAAGAGCATGCCGGAAGCTTTTGACCGTTATCTGGGAGACCATACCAAATATTTTGTGCCCAGGGAAAAAGTCACCCCCCTACAGGCGGTGGAACTGATTTTACGCGCCGAAGGCATCCCCATCTTGGCTCACCCTGTTCTGTACCATATGAGCGATGCAAGGCTGGACAGTCTGGTAAGGCAGTTAAAAGAAGCCGGTCTGCTTGGGCTGGAAGCAGTCTACAGCACCTACAGTACCGCCGAAGAACGCCAGATGCGCACATTGGCGGCCAAATATGACCTATGCATCAGCGGCGGTTCGGATTTCCACGGTGCCAATAAACCCAATCTGGAGTTGGCTACCGGCTACGGCAAATTGTTTATCCCGGAAGACATTCTGACCGGCCTTAAGAAAAAAGCAGGGAGATTATTATGAAAGAAAATAACCATCAGAAAAAGATTTTTTTCACCGATTTGGACGGCACTCTGCTAAATCAGGAAAAGATAATAACGCCGGATACAAGAGCCGCCTTGGAGGCATGGGTTTCCTCCGGCCATCATTTTGCCGTCTGCACCGGCCGTGCCTTGGACAGTGCCATGGAAGTGCGGCGCACGCTGCGGCTGGATTTTCCCGGCATGTTCCTGATCGGATCCAACGGCGGTGAAATTTATGACTGCGACAATGACTGTATTGTTTCCCGTATCGCCCTCACTATGGAGCAGACCGCTCTTGTGTCAAGGGTTGCCAAAGAATGCGGCATCCATTGCCATACTTATACGGACACGCATATTATAAGCCCTGCCGACGATGAGCAGCTTCACTATTACTGCCGGGTCATCCGCACCCCCGTCATTATCTGTGAGGATATCGTCAGCGCATTGGATAAGGGTCCCTGCAAATGCATTGCCATAGAGCTTCATGACAAAGATAAGCTGGAGAACTTCCGCAAGGCTCTCCTACCCCTTACCGAAGGTGCGCTGAACCTGCTTTATTCCAATGACCGCTATCTGGAAATTTTCCCCGCAGCCTCGGGCAAAGGCTCTGCCGTAAAGACTCTTTGCGGTTTCCTTCATATCCCGGTGTGCAATGCATTGGCCGCCGGAGATGAGGCAAACGACATTTCCATGATTCAGGCCGCCGGAATCGGCATTGCTATGTTAAATGCCACGGAAGCAGTCAAAGAAGCTGCCGATGTCATAACCGCAGCCGACAACAATCATGACGGGCTGGCTGCTGTCCTGCTCCGGAATCTGTAGCAATTAAAATATCCGAAAGTCACATTGCATTAGAGCGTGTCTTAAAATTGCTTTCTGTCAGATGTGCGTCACAGTTTGTGGGAGATTAAGAGCATTTATGCTCTTGCCAAAATGAAGGGCACATAGCGGGCTATGTAACCTGAATTTGGCACAAATATCGCGCAAAGTGGTGAAACGATACATCGTTTTGCAGATGACAGGAATGAATTTTAAGACACGCTCTGGTACATCATTGCATTAATCCTTGAGTAATCAGTACTTGAGGACTAATGCAGAGTTTCATTTTATCCTTCCACTATCAGATATCTTCCGTCCCCTACGTCAAATACCTCGTCCGCCTCCAGAATCCCTTCTTCGTCCGCACCCTCCATGTCAATTCCCTGTTCGTCAAAATAGTCCCACACTTCCTGAGCGGAATTTACCACTACCGCGGTGCATTCCTCCAGAAACGCTTCCGCTGCCTCCGGTGTCTTTGCCACCTTCTCCGGAAACAGCTTCCCCTGATTCCTTAAAAAACATTCCAATACGGCTTCATCATATTCGTGCATTGTGCATCCTCCTTTTGTTTAATAGTTATATAGAAAGCAGCCTGCCTTATTCCGCAAGCAGTTCCTTAACAATCTGATAAACCCCTTTCTCCGAATACGCCGGGCAGATATTTCCGGCGGCTTCTTTTACCTCATCCCTTGCGCTTGCTACCGCATAACTTTTTCCTGCAGCTTTCATCATGCCGATATCATTATTATTATCGCCGAAAGCCATTGTCTCTTCCTTCGTGATATGAAAATAATTCTGTATATATTTCAGTGCATTTCCTTTGTCTACGGAAGCATCCATGAAATCTACCCATTCTTCGCCTGCCATGCAGACCTTCACCCTGTCTTTCCAAATGGGAATCAATGTCCCTTCCCCTAACTCCCGGATACTGTTTTTCCGGTAAATGGCAATCTTAATGATGCAGGCATCCTCTTCCAACACATCCTTCACCAATTGAAACTGATTATGATAGCCATAGGTAAGCAAATCAATAAACTCTTGGTTTCTGCTTTCCACCAGACTGCCGTTGGGTGTGGAGACCACAATGTCACAGGTATCGTAATATTGCCGCAGCAGGCTTACAATCCCTTCCACATCCTCCCTTTTCATGGGTATGATGCATATGTCTTCTTCCTTATACCGTATCTGTGCCCCATTCTCCGCAATATATGCAATATCTTCCCCGACTTCGCGGAATACATTGCGGATGCTCTGATACTGCCGTCCGCTGGCGGCACAGAACAGAATCCCCTGACTCATCAGCCGCCGGATCGCCGTTACCATCTCCGGATATAAATCCGGCGTGGAATCCTTAATCAGCGTTCCGTCGATATCGCTTGCAATCAATTTTATTTTACTCATTTCCCGGCTCCCTGTCATCTCATATATTAGAGTGTATCTGAAAAATGTTCTGACTTGTATTTTTTTAACTCCTGATACAGCCTGCCGATGGGCAGGCCCACCACATTATTATAATCCCCGTTTATTTTCTCAATATGTGCCGCACACCGGCCCTGAATCCCATAGGCTCCGGCTTTATCCATAGGTTCCTTCGTGCCTACATATGCCGCGATTTCATCCTTATTCATCGGATACATGGAAACATCCGTCTTTTCGTAAAAAACGGCATGAAATCTCTGCCCTGTTCTCCCTTTTCCGCAAAACGCCACCCCAGTATATACCTGATGGACTTTCCCCTGTAAAAGCCCAAGCATCCGGCAGGCATCCTCTTCGTCCTTCGGCTTTCCCATGATTTCCCCTTCATAAGCCACCACGGTATCTGCCCCGATTACAACGAATTCCCCTTTTTCCTGCCCGCATCTCTGACGGTAAATATCCTCCGCCTTCTGCAATGCCAGCTCCTGCACTATGTCCTCCGGCAGAATCTTTGCAGGCTTCTCCTCAGCCGCGCTCGGCATCACTTCATATTCCAAACCAATCTGCGTCAGCAAATCCCGCCTCCGCGGGGATGCGGACGCTAATATAATGTGCATCTTTTTCCTCCATTCCAGTTCCGCAGCCAACCAAATAAGTACCAACCACCCATGCAGAAAATCACATCTGCTTCGCAGCTGCCATTTTCTGCAGGCACTTCTTTGCTTGGCTGCTGTTTTCCGGTTCCGCAGCCAACCAAATAAGTACCAACCACCCATGCAGAAAATCACATCTGCTTCGCAGCTGCCATTTTCTGCAGGCACTTCTTTGCTTGGCTGCTGTTTTCCAGTTCCGCAGCCAACCACTCCCTCATTCGTGGTGTGTTTCGGGTATGAATACTCGTTCGTTTATCGGAGCTGCGCTTCTGAGGGCCTCCTGCTTCGCTTCCTGTGAAAATTCCAGCTGGGAATTGAATATGGGCTTCCCGCGCCTGTCTACTTTCTCATAAGTTCCGTCCCCTTTCAGCATGTGCGCTTTCACGGTGTCCTTCAGTTCACCCTCCAAAATATGCATCACCCGCTTTTTCAGTTCCGGCTGCTCTATCGGGAATAAAATCTCCACCCTCCGTTCCAAATTTCTCGGCATCCAGTCCGCACTGCCGCAGTAAATCTCCGGCACGCCATTGTTTTCAAAGTAGAAAATCCTGCTATGCTCCAAGAAATTGCCTACAATGGAACGCACGCTTATATTTTCGCTGACCCCCGGTATACCTACTTTTAAACAGCAGATTCCGCGGATAATCAATTCGATTCTCACTCCTGCCGTGCTCGCCTCATACAGCGCGGCTATCACATCCCTGTCGCACAGAGAATTCATCTTCGCTATAATATGCGCATTCCTTCCGCTCCTGGCATGCTCGGTCTCCCTGGCAATCAGATAGAGGAACTTATCTTTCAGCCACAGCGGCGCCAAAGCCAGCTTATTCCAATAACGCGGCTCCGAATAGCCGGAGAGCATATTGAATACCGCCGTGGCATCCTCTCCGATAGGCCTGCTGCAGGTGAACATTCCCACATCCGTATACAGCTTCGCGGTAGCATCATTATAATTTCCCGTCCCCAGATGCACATACCGGCGGATGCCGTCTTCCTCTTTCCGTACTACCAACGTTATTTTGCTGTGGGTCTTCAGGCCTACCAAGCCATAGATTACATGACAGCCTGCTTTTTCCAGCATCTTTGCCCAGACAATATTGTTTTCCTCGTCAAAACGCGCTTTCAGTTCCACTAACACCGATACCTGCTTGCCGTTTTCCGCAGCCAAAGCCAAGGCGGCGATAATCGGCGAATTGCCGCTGACCCGGTAAAGAGTCTGCTTGATTGCCAGCACATCCGGATCTTTGGCGGCCCTGCGGATAAATTCCACTACAGGGGCAAAGGTCTGGTACGGATGGTGCAGCAATATGTCCCTTTTCCTGATTTCCTCGAAAATATCACAGTCTTCCGGCAGTTCCGGCACCGGCTGCGGCTCTGCATAACCGGATTCCTTTAAATGGTCAAAGCCCTCCAGCCCGTACATTTTCATCAGATATGTCAGATCCAGCGGACCGTCAATCTGATAAATATCTTCGTCCTTTATCAGCAGCTCATCCCGGATTATTTTCAGCAGCCGCTTATCTATGCCGCTCTCCACCTCCAGGCGGATGGCCTGTCCCCACTGTCTGCGCTTTAATTTCCTTTCAATCTCCTTCAGCAGGTCCTCCGTTTCCTCTTCTTCAATGGTAAAATCCGCATTCCGCATGATACGAAACGGAAACGCACAGACAATATTATAATTCAGGAATAGCTTATCTATATTCCGCTCTACCAGTTCTTCCAGCAGAATGACTGCTTTCTCTTCTTTTTTTCCGGAGGGGAGCGGAACGATACGGGGCAGCACGCTGGGTACCTGCACTGTGGCAAATTCCAGTTCTTCCTCCCCTTCTTTCTTCCGGACCAACGCACCGATGTTCAGCGATTTATTCCGTATCAGCGGAAAAGGGCGGGAAGAGTCCACTGCCATGGGTGTCAGCACCGGATATACGTTCTCCATAAAATATTGATCTACATACTCAATCTCTTTCGCCGTCAAATCCTCATGATGCTCTACGATACGCAGCCCATTGGTCAAAAGCAGCGGCACCAAAGACCTCTTGTATGTAGAATATTGAAGATTTACCAGTTCATGCGTCGCCTTATTCAGTAAGGCCAGCTGCTCCGCCGGCTTCAGCCCGGCAATGTCTGTCTTTGTATAACCGGCATTTACCATATCTTTCAGCGCAGCTACGCGCACCATGAAAAACTCGTCCAAATTGGAAGCAGTTATGCTTAAAAACTTTACCCTTTCCATCAGAGGGTTCTGTTTATTCCGCGCCTCACTCAGCACTCTTTTGTTAAATAGAATCCAGCTTAGTTCACGGTTGGTATAATATCTGCTGTCGGTAAACTGCCTGTCTCCGGCATTTCCCTTCTTATTTTTGCTTTCCTTCCCCTCTGATTCCATGCTTTCCCCAGCCCCTTTGCTTTCCTTTCCCTCATTATTTGCTTTACTGTCCTTGCCGGCCTTGCTGTCTTTACTTTCTTTTCCGTCTTTCCCTGCCTTATTTTCCTTACTCTCTTTACTCTCTTTACTCTCTTTATTTTCCTTTCCCTCTTTGCCCATTTTACTTTCCTTGCCGTTTTCCTTCTCCGGCTTCCCTTCCTTACTTTCCTTACCGTTCTCCTTGCCCGGTTTTCCTTCCTTCTTTTTCTCAGTCTCTTTTCCGTTCATCCCCAACCTCCAAACTCTATGACCGCAGGCTTCCCCGCGCCCGCCCAAGAATTATCCGGAACAAAGGTCACAGCGACCGCTTTTGCTTAATCACCGGCTTCACGCTGAATACCTCTTCAAAAAAATCCGCACGGTTCCGGAACATTCCCTTCTCCAAAGTGATATCCTCATTTGTCTCCACCGTTATCACAAGTTCGTTTTCCACAAGCCGCATCTTTACGTTCTTAAACTTCTGCTTGTGGCTCCTGTCCAATCCGTTGGCCACCCGCAGGATAGCCGTAAGCTTTGCCATCATCAGATAAGATTCCCGGTCAAAAGAAGTGCGCAGCCCTATGTCGTCATAATACTCAAATTCCATATGGTTATACTTTACCACATTTGCCACAATCTCCCGTTCCTGATGAGACAGCCCTACGATTTCCGTCGCTAAAATAATGCTGTATGAACATTCCCCCAAGTTCACCATACTGATGTATTTCCCGCAGTCATGAAGCAGCGCGGCAATCTGCAGCAGAAGCCGTTCCCTAGTGCCCAGACCGTGAATCCGCTTCATGCTGTCGAAGATAGTCATTGCTATTTTTTCCAGCGTCTCGCCCCGCTTTTTGCTGCACATATAACGTTTGCCGATATTCTGCGTACATGCCAAAATATCTTTCTCAAAATCGTGCTCGGGCAGGACGATTTTATGTTTCTGGGCATATTCATAGGCAATGCCGTCGCATAGCGTCACCCCAGGCGCCCATAGAAGTTCCGCACCCATCACCGCAATGATACGCGCCAGCAGCAGATAAGATATATACAGCAGCAGCACATTCTCTTCCGGCATATCGAACAGCTTCGTCAGTTCCTGCGGCGTCTTTTCCTCAAACTGTGCCATATAAGCGGCAAAAGCAGCCACATCCACCTGCCCGCTCACGCCCTCCGACACAAATTTTTTCTGCATCAGGCCGGACATATAATCATCCACAATAATAATATTGGTTATCTGCTTATCTTTCAGGTACAGCTTTTTGAACACGCCAAGCTGGGAATTCACCAGTTCCCCTATCAGAGTCTCATACTGCGGCCGCCCTACGTCCAGATGGTTCAGGTAATCCCGCAGGCGCAGAACCCCAAGCCGCAGGTTCTGTGTCACCATCAGAGTGTCCTTATCGAAAAGGGATAGCTGTATGCTTCCTCCTCCAATATCCACAATGGCTGTTCCTTTTTCGATAAACCGGTTAAATACTTCCCCTTTGAATGCAATGGATTTATAATCCAAAAATCGCTGCTCCGAGTTGCTCAGCACCTCAATATGGATGCCCGTCCGCTGCTCCACCTGATCCAAAATAATGGTTGTGTTTTCCGTCTCCCGGATAGCGCTGGTTCCGTAAGCCCGGTATTGCGATACCTTATAGGATTTCATGATTTTCATAAATTCATTCAGGTAGCGGCATAATTCGTCCACTCTGGCATAACTGATTTTCCCTACCGCGTAGGTATCCGTCCCAAGATCAATATGATGCCTGATATGGTCGATTTCCCGCATGCCGGTCTGACTGGATATTTCAAATATCTTCATTGAAAGTTCAAAAGAACCAACGTCAATTGCTGCAAAAGTTTTCATCCTAACCCTCTCCTCCCCTTGCTGCCTTCTTTTTCTTCCCGCGTCCTAAATTTCCCCGTGCCCTAAGCTTCCCCGTCAGGCAGCATCCCTGACAGATAGTCAATGAACTGCTGTGCCGTCCGCCCGGAAAGGCCGCCGTGAGCTAATTCCCATTTATTTGCCTCCAGCAGTAATTCCTCTTCCGGCATGGAAATCCCATGCCTGTCCGCCAATGCGGTGACAATCTGCTGAAACTGTCTTTTATCCGGTGCACAGAAAAAGATGGTCACGCCGAATCTGGACACCAGTGACAGCTTCTCCTGCACCGTATCACTGGAATGCAGCTGGTCCCTCCGTCCCTCTTTGTCCGCGAAAGTTTCCTTGATCAGATGCCGGCGGTTGGATGTGGCATAAATGAGAACATTTTCCGGCTTCTTTTCCAACCCTCCTTCTATTACTGCTTTCAGATACTTATACTCGATTTCAAATTCCTCAAAACTCAGGTCGTCCATATAAATAATGAATTTATAATTTCGGTTTTTCACTTGCCCGATTACATCGTTCAGATCCTTAAACTGATGTTTATATATTTCAATAATACGCAGTCCCTTATCATAATATTTATTGGCAATTGCCTTGATGCTGGAAGACTTACCTGTCCCTGCATCTCCGAACAGCAGACAGTTATTGGCCTTCCTTCCCTCCACGAAAGCCTCCGTGTTGTCGGTCAGTTTTTTCTTCGGCAGTTCGTACCCCACCAAATCCTCTAACTGCACATGGGCAATATTGAGGATTGGCACGATATGTACCCCCTGTTCGTCACGGACGACACGGAATGCCTTATGCAGCCCAAACTTCCCTACCCCGTATTCCTTATAAAATTCCGTCAGTGTGGCCTTCATTTCCTCCGGCGAATGATTCTGCGTGAATTTCACCGCCAAATCACAGATTCGCCTGCATATGCGGGTATTGTAAACCTTGCTGCCCTGCTTACAGCTGTCATACGCAAGCACCAAGGAAAAGCAATGTGCCTCCAAGCTTTCCATCATACCGGCAAAATCATAATCATAAAATTCCTTAAAAATAATAATGTCATGGAGCACCGCCTGATTGATTGTCCCTTCTACCTCTCCCCGGATTTCGCAGGCCATGCTGTAGCTGTTTTCATTGTTGACCAACAGATTGGTCAGATAGCAATGCCATAAATTCCCGTAGAACCCATGGTGCCCGGCCATCTCAAACAATCTGTGCATGCAGTCATATAACAAAGACTTCCTGTCTTCCTTATTGTAATAATCATCTCCATAATGCTCCATCAGCCATGCCATATCCCGAAGCAGGCCGCCGTCCGCAAAATCCTTATATATGATAAGTTCCTTCTCCCGCATCTTACTACACTCTCCGACTGTCAT
Organism: uncultured Lachnospiraceae bacterium; assembly: GCA_910579645.1. Taxonomy (GTDB): domain Bacteria; phylum Bacillota; class Clostridia; order Lachnospirales; family Lachnospiraceae; genus Kineothrix. The sequence goes on from CAJTVK010000060.1 coordinate 11,531, forward strand.
TTTCCCCTTTCGCCTGAAGTTCCTGCCTATGCCCCGCCGCAGACGGCAGTCCCGAAGCAGGCTGCCGCCAATGATTGTTCGGCATAAGCAACATTATTATATACTTAAATCAGCACTTATACAACTCCAAAAAAACAGTTTTTCATAGGCTTAATAATTACCCAGAATGCGCAGTTCCCGGGCTTCTTCCCTCAGCCCGCGCAGTGCATTTTTCACCGCGCTGTCCGCCAGATTGCCGTCAAAATCAATAAAGAAACGATATTCCCAATTTCTGTCCTCCAAAGGCCGGCTCTCGATTTTGTTCATATTCAAGTTATTATAGATGAAATGAGACAGCATATGGTACAAGGAACCGCTCTTATGGGGCACTTCAAAGCAAATGCTCACTTTTTTTGCATCCTTCAGGAATATTCTCTGATTCGTCACGATAATGAAGCGGGTGGAATTAATGCTGGAACGGTTCACGCCCTTTTCCAATATTTCCAGCCCGTAAGTCTCCGCCGCATGGGCGCTGGCAATCGCCGCCTGCGTCCTGTCCCCGTCCTCTGCCACCTTCCTGGCCGCAAAAGCATTGTTATTCATGCTGATTTGTTTCCAAGACGCATGTTCCTGCAGATATTTCGAACTCTGCATCAGGGACTGCGGATGAGAATATAAAGTTTTAATATCATCCGGCTTCGTTCCGGGCACCGCCATCAGGCAATGCTCTATCCTTATAATCTGTTCTCCCACTATATAATTCTCAAATTCCGCCAGCATATCATAAATCTCATTGACGATGCCTGCCGTGGAATTCTCAATAGGAAGCACCGCGTAATCCGCACTGCCTTCCTCAATGGCCGTCATCGCGTCCCGGAACGTGTCCACATGAAAGCTGTTCACGTTTTTCCCGAAATACTGCTCCATTGCCATCTGTGTATAGGCCCCTTCCGCACCGGGAAACACTACCCTGGCATTCTCCGCCCCCAAGCTGTCCACCGCAATAAAAGGCAGTCTGCCACTGCTGCCCTTTTCCGTCAGCATCTTATACTGCAGCTTCCTGCTCATAGACATAATTTGTTCAAACAGTTCCTGCACCCCGAGACTGTTAAACTCACTATGCGTCATGGATTTCACTTTCCTGAGTTTCTCTTCTTCCCGCTCTTTGTCAAACACCTTCTTACCGGTCTCAATCTTATACTGCGCTACCTGACCGCATATCTCCATCCGCCGCTCATACAACTCCACAATCTGCCTGTCAACTTCATCAATCTGCTCTCGCAGCTTCGTCAAATCCATGGCTTTCCCATACCCTTTCCGCTGTTTTTCTTTCCATGCTAAACGACAAAAAGAAAAAACTTCTGCCGCTGTCTATATATTATACCAAATTACGCCTATCTGCAAGCAGCAACACAAAACCCTCCGCATCAGAATCCGGATGCCGGAGGGTTCCCTTTCAAATCTCCTTTAACGAAAAACGTCCTATCAGTTCTTTCAGGTTTTGCGCCTGCCCTGCCAACTCTTCACTGGACGACGCGCTCTCCTGCGCCGTCATGGAATTGGTAGTAACTGCATCAGCCATCTGCTCAAACCCGATATTAATCTGCTCGATTGCAGCCGCCTGTTCCCTTGCCGCATCCGCAATCTCCGCAATAATGCCGTTAATCTCACTGGTATTGTTCACCACCTGCGCCAGGGACCGGGCAGTCTCATTGACAATGACCGTACCGTTGTCTACCGTTTCCAAGGATTTCGTAATAAGTATTTCGGTGTTCTGGGCTGCTTGCGCACTCTCCTCCGCAAGGCTTCTCACTTCTTCCGCCACAATGGAGAAACCTCTCCCGGCTTCTCCGGCACGGGCTGCCTCAATTGCCGCATTTAAGGAAAGCAGATTGGTCTGTTCCGCAATATTCTCAATATTCTGGATAATGTCGCTGATTTTTGCAGAGCCGGTTTTAATATCCGCCATCGCTCCGATCATAGACTGCATCTGCCGGTTGCAGATTTCCACATTTTTCTCCGCTTCCAAGGAACGTTCATTTGCCTTTACCGCATTTTCCGCCGTAAGCTTTACCTGTTCCGAAACGTTCATCATAGTGGCAGTCAGTTCTTCCAGCACACTGGCCTGATCCGTAGTGCTGTCCGCCAGGTTCTTGGCTCCCTGCGAAACGTCGCCCGAATGATCCGCCACAAGATCCGCCGCCCCGTTCATCTGTATCATCGTTTCGTTCAAAGAGCCGATAATCGTCTCAATGGACTCTTTTAAGCTGACGAAATCCCCGGCAAAGCCGGCTTCCGTCCGGATATCCAGATTTCCTGCGGAAAGCTGGGAAAGCACTCTTGTAATATCCGAAATATACAGATTCAGGCTTTGAATCGTATAATCTAAGTTGCTGGAAAGAACGGCCAGCTCATCCCCCGTGTCTATTTTCTCAACCGGTGTCTTCAGATCGCCTTTGGCAAGCTTCACCAAACGTTTTGTCACGGAATCCACCGGATAGATAATGCCCTTAATCAGACGTTTCATCAACGAAACATTAAAAGCCAGAAGCAGAATGCTGATAATACTGTTGACAAGTACGGAAACGAAAACCATCGATGTAAACTCACGGTTGGGCGCGGTAATAATCAGCCGCCAGTCCTCATGCCCTTTCACCGGGCAGTATGCCGCAAACATCAGCTTTCCGTTCTGCCTATAGGTAATTGTGCCTGCTTCCGTTTCGGAAAGGATTTTCTTAGTTGCTTTTGCCAGCGAAGCATACTTCCTGTCTGTCTTCTGCAAGGCAACGGCATTTTCCTCATCCGCAATTTTCTGCTCATCCCTATGGAAAATCACGGTTCCTTCCCCGTTTATGATGTATGCCTGCCCCGTCTTCCCGAAGGTAATCTCCCCGATTTTATCGTTGACGGACGCAACCAAATCGACAATATATACGGTTCCCACTATCTTGCCGTCATTATATACAGGTGCCCCCGATATAATGATAATATCCCCGTTTATACGGTTAATGATAGGTTCCCCCACAAAAATTCCGCCCTTTGAGGTCGTCTGAAAATGAAGCTGATCGGTAAAATCAAAGTCCCCGTAATTGGAATAACCCTGTCCGTTCAGTTCCACAAACCCTACTTCATCATAATGATTCTGTGTCCGTACCCCTTCCATGGCTTCCAGCTTTTCCTCTTTGGATGCACCCGGATCCCTGATTGTCTCCAAAGCCGCCACATTCATAGCATTCACTTCCAATGTATACAATGTCCGTTCCACTGCGGAAGAGGTTGAGTTCAATGCCACGCTGGTCATCTCATGAAGCGTGTTCATATTGCTGAAATACATAAATACCCCGGATACGACAATCAATGCAATAACCAAAAGCAGAAACAGACGCGTAACCTGCGAAACCAGCCGCTTTTGCAATGTCTGTTCCGCCGCCTGCCGCTGCCCTCCCTCTGATGCATTAGAACCCTGCGTTTTTACCTTACTCATCTTTAGCCTCCCGTCTTCAAGGTGCAACTGCCCGAAACCGTCCGGAACCGTTACAAATAATCTAAAATCAGAATATCATTTCTGAAGGATGCTGTCAATGTGCAATCCGTTTCCGCTTACAATTATCTTATATTTGTATAAATTTCACAAAAATATCCCGAAAAAATATATATACAAACCAAAACCGGGAATCGGCCTTTCAGGTTCCCGGCCCTGCTTCCGCTCCTATCGTCTGCGATGCCTTCTCAAGCATGTCGTGAATATATGTCCGCAGTCCTTCCTCTGTATCTATGCCGTATTTCCGGTTCACCGCAATATAATACTTCATTATTCTCTCTTTCGGCAGAAATTCACTGGAAGGAATGCTGTCGCCATATCCCTTCCGCGCTTCCGTCCAAGGCTCTTCATTGTGAGTAATCTTTTCCAATACCTTTCCGCCGTACATGCCAAAAGTATTCACAACAAGATCAATGACCCGCTTCTCTTCATCCGTCAGGGAATCTTCCGTTCCTTCCAAAAGAGCAAACCGCGCATCCTCAATTGGATTATATCTGAAATCCCTGAACAAATCATAAACCTCCGGATAAACCGGGCCGTGAATCCATGCCCTGCAGTCTTCCGGGAAGATTGGCCTTCCATGCAGAGCAGAATAAATCCCCTGGATAAAATAAAGAAGTTTCTGCAGCATGAGCGGAGTCACTTCTTCCAGTCTTTCAAATACATAAGCAATCACCCTTCGCATCTTATCCGAAACCGAAAACAGACGCTCTATGCTGTCTGCTTCCGCCATTGCTTTTTTGTATGCCGCCGCCGTCAGCTTCTCCCTGTTCTCCGTCAGTTTCCGTTTCATATAGGACGGAGATGTCAGTGCCGCTTTTACAATATCCGAATATTCTTTGGAAGGAACCTGCCCTTCCAGATATCTCGGTATCGTCACCTCTCCGAATCCCAGTGCCAGAGACAGAGGGGCTTTGCCGATCTTATATATCTTCATGAGTTTTTCGATATCATCCGTGGATACAAGGCCTTCTGCCGCCCTATACTGCTCATCGATTTCCCGAACATTTTTATCAATAAGCCCGGGAATGCTCATTTCTCCACCGCACTCCGCACATACGGCAACGGTGATTCCAAAGGTATACTCCTTATCCCTTATCTTTTTTACGATATCCGTCTTCCGCAAAAGGTACTCCGTTTCTTCTCTGCACTCTATACAGAAATCTCTTCTCCCCTTCTCTGCCATAATGGTCACCTCCGATTGGCCTGCCGATTATCTGAAATAGTATGTAAGCGGATATTTCTGCTCATGGAAAGAAATCACAATCACAAAGCCGTTCCCCAACTTATTCAATTTAATATACAGAGAAACTGTTTTTTCTTCCGTCCCGTTTCTCTCCAAGAGAATTACATCCTTGCCAAATACATACAGTCTCTCATGCTCAAAGCCTTTATGCACATTTTGCCGGATTTCCGAAAAGTTCATCGCGGTAAGGCTCAAGATAATTTCCTTTGCTTTCGCTTCATCAATGACATAATCCAGAAACAAGTTTATGTTATCCTGCCGTCTGGCGTTCCGGTCCAGCCGATATCTATCCTTCTCAACGGCTTCTTTTATATCGGAAAGATACTGCTCTATGTCAGTCTTATTTATATCAGGCTTATTTATATCAGGCTTATCTATATCAGGCTTATCTATGTTCAATACTTTATCATCCGAAGCAATGATATGTTTTTTATTTTTTTCTATCATCAGTATAACCTCGCAATTTATTTTTGTCAATATCTAATCATCGCTTCCCCCTAACCGCCGCACGGTATTCCCCCGGCGTGCTGCCCATAAACTCCTTGAACCGTTTGGCAAAATAACTGGGATTCGTAAAACCGCAGTTCAGCGCAATATCGGTAACGGGCATATCCGTATCCGCCAGCTGCTTCGCCGCATAAATCACCCTCTTTTTCTGCACATACTCCACCGGGCTGTAATGCAGATATTGACTGAAGATACGCTGACACTCCCGGGTGCAGATATTTGCCGCCGCCGCAATTTCGGAAACGGCTATCGGCTTTTCCAGGTTGCGGTCAATCCATAGAAGCATTTCCTTTAACCGCGCCTCCTGAAAGGACGGGATAGCCCGGCCTGCGGCTGACTTGCTTTTTGCTTTGGCAAGCAGGAGTATGTGGGACAGCGCATCCCGCACCCGGAATTCATATCCGTACCCTTCCTCTTCATATAACAGATAAGCCCGGTGAAACTGCTCGAAATATACCAGGTCCTCCCCCTCCCGGAATTTCAGGAAAGAAACGCCGCTTTCCAGCAGCGGGCGCACATATGCCGCGTCAAATACGCTTCCCGGCATGCCTCCCACAATATCCGGGGCAAACACGAAAGAACGGTACCGGCACGGAGAGGGCACATCCGCTGTGAAAGAATGGATGACCTCCGTATTGATAAAGCATCCGTCCCCTGCCTGCAGCCGATAGGTACGGTCCCCGATTCCAATCTGTATATGCCCTTCCAGCAAAACAAAGATTTCCAGTTCTTTATGCCAATGGGACGGAATATATCCGGCAGCAAACTGGTGAATATCCCCGCTGTTGACCGCTATGTCAAATAACTGTCCCCCGTCTTCCAGCAGTTCTTTTCCCTGCCGGTCCGTCAGAAGGAAACTCCGGTTTCTTATCACAAAATCACTTCCTGTCGCTTTTGTTATAGTATAAGTCGTTTTTCCTAAAGCGGCAACACTTTATTCACTGATAAAATAGGGATTGCGCAGTCAGGCAGGCCCCTGCCGACGCTGCACCGTACCAATGACATGTGACTGAAATTTTAAGCTTCGGACAATATTTTAGAATAGGAGGAGACAAATATGGCCGCAAAGCATGTAATGGATATGACAAAAGGAAGCCCGGCACGCCTTCTGCTGCGTTTCAGCATCCCGCTGTTTCTGGGCAATCTGCTTCAGCAGCTTTATAATCTGGCAGACACTTCCATTGCGGGACATATTCTCGGGGACACCGCCCTTTCCCAGATTGGGGCCACCGCTGCCTTATACAGCCTGATTATCAATGCCGCTTTCGGACTGAACAACGGGCTTGCATTGACGGTAAGCCGGCATTTCGGCGCAGCGGATCATAAAAAAATGAAACAGTCGGTATGCTGGATGGTACTTCTTTCCACTGCTTCCGCCCTGCTTATGACCGCCGGGTTTCTTGTTTTCCGCCGCCCGCTTCTTTCGGCGCTGCAGGTGCCGGAGGAACTTTGGGACGGTGCGCTGAGTTACCTGACCATTATATTGGCCGGCATTCCCTTGGCAATGATGTATAACCTGGAGGCCAGCCTGCTGCAGGCAGTAGGCAACAGCACGGTGCCCCTTGTGTTCCTGCTTTTCAGCAGCATCCTGAATGTGGCGTTGGATTTCCTTTTTATGAAACCGCTGGCAATGGGAGTCCGGGGGGCTGCGGCGGCCACGGTGCTTGCCCAGGGAATCAGCGCCGGATTGGGAATCGCCTATATCATACATAATTACCCGCAGCTTCGTTTCGGGAAGAAGGAATGGAACGTAAAACGGCAGTTCGTCCTTGACATGTACTGGACCGGTTTAAGCATGGCGCTCATGGGCACTGTCTATAACATCGGCAGCGTTGTTTTGCAAAGCAGCATCAACGGATTAGGAAATACTTATATTGCCGCACAGGTGGGCGGCAGACGGCTGGCAGAGCTTTTCTATACCCCCGGGCTTGCCATAGGCACCGGCGCGGCGACGTACACCAGCCAAAACTATGGCGCAAAGCAGGCGGACAGAATCCGGAAGGGAATATGGACCGCCCTTTCCCTTTACGGCATATGGTGGGTCATTGCCCTTATTTTCTTATTTTCCTCCGCTTCCGCAGCCGTACGGCTTATTACGGGAAGTCAAAACCCGGATGTTATCTCCAATGCCGTGCTCTACCTGAAAGCAGGCATCCCCATGATGCCTCCTATGGGAGTCCTTATCATCCTCAGGAATGTATTGCAGGGTATGCGCCACTCCGTTTCCCCGCTGCTATGCAGCACGCTGGAACTGGCCGGAAAAGTCATATTCGCCCTTTGGCTGGTACCGTCTTTCGGATATCCGGCAGTATGTGTCTGTGAGCCTGTGACATGGGTCATATGCTTCCTTTTCATTTTAGGGGCATGTTTCCTGCATAAAACGGAATTCCGGACATCTCCCGGGCAGTGACGATTTCCGGTAACAGTTCAGCCCACGAATGAGTAAATTTAGCCAAGAGGGAATCTGCCCCTCGCCGCAGGCGACTTGGAATGGGCAGATTCCGTAACAGGGAAGCCGTAGGCTGAACTGTTACGATTTCCGTGCTTTCTCACAAAATATGATTGATTATATGCCCTCTTTGCCCTATACTATAGGCAACACCCCCGCTGCAAACAGCGCGGTATGGCTCCTCACGGCATGTGCCAAATATCCGCACAAGCGCGGCTGCTTGGCTCGTTGCCCGCGGGAAAAAAACAGAAAGGAAACAGCTTATGAATAAAAAAACACGAACCGTCATAATCTCCGTAGTTGTCATCCTGGCCGTCATTTCCGCCTTTCTCATAACTATGCTTTCCCAGCGGATTAAGATGAACGAAGGCTATGTCACGGGCAATACGGCCGGCAACCTGAATAACAACGGACTTTTCTGCGAGCGGAACGGTGTCGTCTATTTTTCCAACTTATACGACAGCGGCTGCCTGTATTCCATGTCGTCCAACGGCACCGACTTAAAGAAACTGACCACCTCCAGGGTGACCTCCATCAATGCCGACGACCATTATATTTATTATTTCCTGGACAGTTTCGAAACCGGTGAAGGATTGGGCTTTTCCCAACGTACCTACGGCATTTACCGCAGCAATCTGAACGGCAAGAAATCCCAGTGCCTGAAACGGGGCAATGCCATTACCCTGCAGCTATGCGGGAATTATCTGTATTACCAAAATTTTGACAACAGCAATACAAACGGCACGGAACTTTTCAAGATTAAAATCGACAAATCGGAAGATAAACGGATAACCGATTATCTTGTGAATCCGGCATCCTGCGTGGACGGCATCATCTATTTCAACGGAATGCGGGAGAACCACTATTTATTTGCCTTGAACACGGCAAACGATTCCATCTCCACCGTATGGGACGGCAACGTATTCAACCCGGTTTACCATAACGGCTATTTCTATTATATGGATGTGTCCGAAAATTACCGTTTATGCCGTTATTCACCGGCGGAAAATGTGGTGGAAGTGCTGACCAACGAAAGGATTGACCTATTCAATGTATATGGGGACTACATTTACTACCAGACCAACTCCAAGACCGAACCGGCACTGAAGCGCATGTATACCGACGGCAGCAATGTGGAAGTCATATCTCTCGGCAACCACAAGAACATTAACATAACCTCTTCCTTTGTTTATTTCACTGCCTTTGACTCGGATACGCCCATGTATATGACCCCTACCTTCGGTGCCATAAACGTAGTGCCCTTCGAAGCCGCCGCACGCGCCGCCTTGGAAAATCAAAAATAAGATGCCATACGGAGCCGTTCCCGCCCTATTCTGACACCGGGCAGAAACGGCTCTGCGCGCATGGCCGTTCCAAATCTACGGCCGCTCCAAATCCGCCGCCGTTCCAAATCTATGGCCGTTCCAAATCCACCGCCGTTCCGTTGATAAACACATATCTTACCTTTGTGGACACTTCAAAAGGATTCCCGTCCGTTATGATAAGATCCGCATCCTTTCCTATTTCCAAGGAACCTACCCGGTCCGCAACCCCCGTATGTTTCGCCGGATTAATTGTAATCGCCTGCAAAGCCGCAAAAGGATCCATTCCTGCCTGCACTGCCAAGCCTGCACAAAGCGGAAGATATTCCTGCGGGATAACGGAAGAGTCCGTAATAATGGATACCTGACAGCCTGCCTTGGCAAGCAGGCCGGGCGTTGTCCAGCTCTTATTGCGCAGTTCGAATTTGGTTGCGCTTGTAAGGGTCGGCCCTACCGCCAGCGGCACGTTTTCTTTTGCCAGTTCCTCCACAATCAGATGTCCCTCCGTCACATGCTCCAGCGTAATTTTCAGATGAAATTCCCTGGCAATGCGCAGTGCCGTAAAAATATCCTCCGTGGCATGGGCATGGGCTTTCAGAGGCATATCCCGTTTCAGAACGGGAATCAGCGATTCCAGTTTTATGTCAAAAGCAGGCTTCTTGAAAATATCCCCCTCTGCGGCTTCCTTTTTCTCCATATATTCCCTTGCTTTAAACAAAGTTTCCCTTAAAAGCGCGGCAGTAGTCATACGGCTGGAATCTTTTTTCTCCCGATACACCCTTTTGGGATTTTCCCCGAACGCACATTTCATGGCTACCGCATCCCGTACTACCATGTCCTCCACGCGCCTCCCCACTGTCTTTATCACTGCAAAAGTGCCTCCCAGCACATTTGCGCTCCCCGGCCCCACGCAGACAGAGGTAACACCTGCCGCCGCCGCTTTCGGGAAAGCCGGGTCCAACGGCTTCACACCGTCAATTCCCCGCATCTGCGGGCTGATAATATCATTTATTTCGTTATAATCTAAGCCTTCATATCCGATACCGTAGCCGTCCAGGCCGATATGCCCATGGGCTTCCACAAAACCCGGATATACCTGCAGCCCTTCCGCATCCACCGTCCGGATTCCTTCCGGCAGTTCCAGATGTTCCCCGATTGCGGCAATTTTCCCGTTCTTCATCAAAATATCCGCCCGGAACGCTTCCCTGCGGACGGCATCATGTATCATCCCGTTTTTTACGCAAAGCATATTTTTTGCTCCTCCTGTCCCATCACTTTTTTCCTAACTTTTTATTCATTTTTTTATCCAAATTTTCTATTCCGGTTTTCTATTCCTCTTTTCTATTCCGCTTTTCTATTCCGCTTTTCTGTTCCACTTTTCTATGGCAATCTCTGCATATTTTCCGCGGAAACGGAAACCCTGATATTATGAAAAAATTAATCCATAACTTTATCCATTGCGGCATCCTCGGCTGGTGCCTTGAAATTTCATTTACCGCTTTGAATTCCTTCCGCCGGAGAGAATTCAAGCTGACCGGAAACACCTCCGTCTGGATGTTCCCCATATACGGCATGGCTTCGTTCCTTGCTCCCCTTTGCAGGCTTATGCGGAAGCAGCACTTCCTTATAAGAGGGGTTGTCTATGCCGCTTTTATATTTGTCGGTGAATTTGTCACCGGCTCCCTTCTGGCACGCCGGGATTTATGCCCATGGAACTATAAACGTTCCAAATGGCATATTAAAGAAATCATCCGGCTGGACTACCTTCCCTGCTGGCTCTTTGCCGGCCTGCTCTTTGAACGGCTGATACGGGAAACCGACGAATCCATGGAATAATCTCTTGCGCCGTGCGCCTCCGGAGCGTGTCTTAAAAATGCTTTGCGGCAATAGCAGTGAATTTCCGCACCTGCCCATACAGCTATTCCCCGTCCGTCCCGATATCGAGAGTATTCAGCGTCCGCCGCTTCCTGCGTGCCTCCTCCGAGGCTTTCAGGATATAGTCCTTTATTTCCTTCGCCCGCCGGATATGGACCAATTCCAGTCTGGCATGGGTTGTGTCCCCGGTATAGCACACTACCGTCCCCAGCCCGAAAATCCGCTCCGCCAGCGATACCTGCAGCTCCACATCCTGAATCTTATACATATAGCAGTCATTTTCATACGTCTTCAGGAAACCGCTGTTTATCATCACATCGTCCTCCATCACCGTATATTTCGTAAAAGTCCATGGCAGGCCGAAGAACAGCAGCCTCTTTCTTTCCACATATTCCATTTTCAATCCCTCCTATCTCTTCTCTTATCATCATATCCGATATGGGGCGGCATTGCAAAATATATTTTTCATTGAGAGGCTTTTCACAAAAAATTCTAAGTTTCCCGATTGAAAGCCACCCCCCAATATGATATCATATAAAAAACTGATTGTGCGACAAAAAAGGAGGTACCCAATGACTGCAAAAGAATGTATCAAAGGACGCAGAAGCATCCGCAAGTTCACCAACCAGCCCATTGACCATGCACTGCTTGAGGAAATTGTGGAGACGGTTTCACACGTTCCCAGCTGGAAGCATACGCAGATTGTCCGCTATATCGCCGTAGAAGGCTCCATGAAAGACAAAATTGCCGACGAATGCACTTCCGACTACCCCAATAACGGCGCAATTATCAAAAGTGCGCCCATGCTGATAGTCGTTACCGTCATAAAGAACAGATGCGGCTTTGAACGCGACGGTTCTTTCTCTACCCACAGAGGCGATTCCTGGCAGATGTTCGATGCAGGCATTGCATCCCAGACATTTTGCCTTGCCGCTCACGAACATGGCATCGGCAGCGTAATTGAAGGGATTTTCGACGACCGGAAAGCCGGCGAGCTCCTTGGCGTTCCCGAAGACAGGGAAGTGGTTGCATTGATCCCCATCGGATATCCCGACGAGGAACCCGCTGCCTTGAAGCGCAAAACAGTCACAGACCTGCTGACTTATATGTAACCAATGCCGCGGCGGTTTTCCGCCGGCGGCTCTTTCCAAATCGAAGGGAACCGCTTCTCTTCGATTTTCTTTGGGCTGAAAAACATCATAACGGAGAAAACATTTTAACAGAACAGAAAGGAACAAAAAAACATGCGACACCTGATGAGTCCTCTGGATTTTACCGTCGAAGAACTGGAACAGCTCTTCGACCTTGCAAATGATATTGAACACAACATGGACAAATATGCCCATGCCTGCAGCGGCAAAAAACTGGCCACCTGCTTCTACGAGCCAAGCACACGGACAAGACTGAGTTTTGAATCTGCCATGCTGAACCTAGGCGGCAGCGTCATCGGCTTTTCCGATGCCAATTCCTCTTCCGCCGCAAAAGGCGAAAGCGTATCCGATACCATACGCGTCATCTCCTGCTTTGCCGACATATGCGCCATGAGGCATCCGAAAGAAGGCGCGCCTATGGTGGCGGCCAGCCGTTCCGCCATTCCTGTCATCAACGCCGGAGACGGAGGCCATCAGCACCCGACCCAGACACTCACCGACCTGCTGACCATCCGTTCCTTAAAAGGCCGCCTCGGCAACTTTACCATCGGTCTGTGCGGCGACCTGAAATTCGGCAGAACCGTCCACTCCTTAATCAACGCGCTGGTGCGTTACCAAGGCATCCGTTTCATCTTCATCTCCCCGGAAGAACTGAAAGTGCCCGATTATATTACCGACATGCTGAAAGAAAAGCACATCCCCTACGAAGAAGTCATCCGGCTGGAGGAAATCATGCCCCGCCTGGACTTCCTATATATGACAAGAGTACAGAAGGAACGTTTCTTCAACGAAGAAGATTATGTCCGCCTGAAAGATTTTTATATCCTGAACAGGGAAAAGATGAAGCTGGCAAAAAAAGACATGCTGATTCTCCATCCCCTTCCCCGAGTCAACGAAATTTCCGTGGAAGTGGACGACGATCCCCGTGCCGCTTATTTCAGGCAAGTACAATACGGCGTATATGTCCGGATGGCATTGATCCTCACCCTTTTGGAAATAAACGTCTGACCGGCAGCCCGGAAAAAGCGAAACATTAACTGAAAAAGGAGAATAAACATGTTAAATGTAGGAAAAATTGAAGAAGGCTTCGTCCTTGACCATATCGCGGCCGGCAAAAGCCTTTCCATCTATCATCATTTAAAACTGGACAAACTGGACTGCACCGTAGCCATCATCAAAAATGCCCGTAGCAACAAAATGGGCAAGAAAGACATTTTAAAAGTAGAATGCGACATCAACACTCTCAGCCTGGATGTGCTGGCTTTCATTGACCATAACATCACGGTCAATGTCATCAAAGACGGAAAAATTGTGGACAAGAAAGAGCTGGCCCTCCCGAAAGAAATCCGCGGCGTCATCAAATGCAGGAACCCTCGCTGCATCACCTCCATTGAGCAGGAACTGCCCCATATTTTTGTCCTCGCAGACGAGAAAAAGGAAATATACCGCTGCAAATATTGTGAAGAGAAATGCAGGGAACGGTTTTAAAATACGCCGCAGGCGGAATGTTATGTTGGGAGGCGGACGCCCGTGCGTGAGTTTTTTTAGCGGCCGGCAGCAGAGGAACTGCCTGTCCCGGTTTTCCGTGCGCTTTTTTCGGCTGG